>CAZVOU010000059.1:0-1721 GCA_964628605.1 uncultured Syntrophaceae bacterium | reverse complement strand
AGCCCCTCCATCTGGTTCCTGATCAATAAGGCTCCAGCCTCATTGCCCTTGTAAACAAGTCCGTCTTTCTCCACCATGGGCTGAATTCGACCCACTACCGAGGGATCGACACCGTTGATGGTTATTGTGAGGTGTTGCACCCGAAGGCTTAGCAGTTCGTCGCAGTAATCTGGTAAGTTCAAACCGTTGGTGCAAAGGCATAGGACAAGTTCGGAAAACTCATTTCGAATGAGACGTAACGATTGAATCGTCTCCTCATTGGCCAGTGGTTCACCTGGACCGGCCACTCCCACCACGGCGGTTTCGCCCCACTTACCCAGAAAACTCCTTGTTTTTACAAGGGCTTCGTCAGGGGAGAGAACGGAAGCAGAAAGGACAGGCGCTATCAACGAGGCCGATGACAGAGACACCTCTCTCTCACAGTAACTGCAACGGCAGTTGCACTTGGGCGCCACAGGCAGATGGAGTCGTGGAACTTCGTTGTGCGCCTGGGGATGCATACATGGATGGAACGGAAGATTATTGTTTGAACTGCCGGAACAGTGGGACTCCAAAACAGGAGAAATTTCCGGGAAAGGCTTGCCGGACTGTTTTTCACTTTGCGAATCGAAGTGTGACAATACGTGTTGTTTTATGGGCAAAGACTTCGCAGACCTCCTCATCTTTGGCTATGCTGAAGGGACCGACCGGTACATACTCTGACCAGCGCATGAAAAAACGGCCGTCTTCAAGAGCATATGCCTATAACATACATTGATATTTCCTATCTATCAACCAATTAAATACCAAAAAATACCCCCAGCGCTTTGGAGGGTCATTGGGGGAACGCATTGATTCCAACTAACAGATCATTATTGATGATAGGCAGGTAGGCGCCGCCGACCGAAAGGCAACCCCTGCTGTTTACTCACGTGGCAGGAAAGGAGTTAGGTGAGAGTCGCCGTGATCTGAGGCCCGCTGAAGACGTGACGACAATCGGAACCGTGACAAGGAAGGTCACGGCCACACGTTGAACTTAAATTGGGACGTGTCGTCCCATGCGCAAGGTCGCATCCTAAATGTCCCGGCTTGCCTCTAATTGGTCATGCCGTTCAAAAACGCCGGTTCTGTCGCTTAACTTAAAAGACAATTGTCCCGCTTATTCCAACATATTTTTGTTCGCTCCACGCCTTTGCGCCATCGACGTAAATGGTCTGAATCAACCCTGGGACATACATATTCTCCTGAATGCTCTGTATCTCGCCCCTAGTCTGGATGCCCCTTATGTCGCCCTCCAGGTCGAACCTGAAGCGGCCTGAGTTGAACCCTGCTGTCAGGTTGACATGCCAACCTAAGCCCGTAGAACGGATAATGCCAAATGCGTAGCGTAGCAGATGCTGGTCATGACTGTCGCCAATGACGTAAGAAGCGTCGGCCTGGAGACGTAAAAGGAGAGCAGGGAGCCTTAACCCGCTGGAGATTTCTCTAAGATCCAGTGATGATTTCAGTATTCCGCCGCCGTACAATTGCTTGTAATACTGACTGAATTCTATGGCTGCGCCCGGTAAGGGTTGAGAAGAATATTCATAAGTGTTGGTCATTTCATTGTAAATGCTATACTCATATCCATCGGAATTAGTAAACTTGAACTGGCTCAGTCGATAACCCAAAACTCCATTGAGCGCTGAGAATCCGGGAATCGGCATGTTACAGCTTAAATCCATAATCCAGGAGCGTGGGTT
>CAZVOU010000058.1:0-7540 GCA_964628605.1 uncultured Syntrophaceae bacterium | reverse complement strand
ATCAACCAAGGGTTGACTTTGCCTCATCCCAGAGGCGATCCATCTCTTCCAGAGAAGCTTCATTCACTGAAGTCCCGGACTCTCGGAGTTTATCTTCAATGTAATGGAAGCGGTTTTCAAAACGATGACTGGCTGAAGTCAAGGCTGATTCGCAGTTAACAGACAAGTGTCGTGCCAAGTTTACTACTGAAAAGAGAACGTCTCCCACTTCTGATTTGATGGAGTCCTTATCAGCGGTCTCTATGGACAGTTTTAGTTCTGAGAGTTCCTCATAGACTTTTTCGAAGACTTCCGCGACTCCAGGCCAGTCAAAGCCGACCTTGGCCGCTCTCGATGTCATTTTCTGCGCGCGGGTCAGGGCCGGCGCCGAGCGCGGTATTCCATCAAGGACCGAATTTCGATTCTGTATCAATTTCTCCGACGCCTTGATTTTTGACCAGTTATCAATGACATCCTGAGCATTTTTAACTTCTACGTCTCCGAATACGTGGGGATGTCGCAAGGTCATTTTTGATATGCTGCCTTCCAGGATGGTTGTCACTGATGTGACTGCAGTCTGTTCGAGCATGTAACAAATGAAGGTGACCAGAAACATGAGATCTCCGGCTTCATCCACCATAGCCTCGGTGTCATTCTCTGTAATTGCGTGAACAAGTTCATGATATTCTTCGAGCACGTAAGGGTGAAAACTCTCGAGAGTCTGTTTCCTGTCCCAAGGACAGCCGTTTTCCGATCTCAATTGCTTGATCAACTCCAACATACTGACAAAAGATATTCCTGGTTCTTTTCCATTATTTGAGCCGTTCATTGAAATAGTCTTCCCCTGATTCGGAATTGCATCCGTAGATGGCATTTCACATTTTGAACCTTTTGTTTTATTATATATATCAAGATGGTTCTTATAGCCAGAAAGTGACTGAACATCACTGACTATGGCTCACGGAGGCTGATTGGAATCCAAGGTTTCAGGAACAGAGAGCAGAATTCCGCGTAGGATAAGTTTTGATGATATAGGCGCATTTCAGGCGCTGGTTGGTGATCTAAACAAGAACATCAAGCAGATTGAAAAGCGTCTGGACGTCGAGATATCGATAAAGGGAAATTCTGCGAGCATCAGGGGTGAGTCGAACCGTGATGAAATAGCGGAAAAGTTGCTGAAGCAGCTTTATTTACTGGCTCGTGAAGCATATCCCATCAACCCGGCTGACATTGACCAAGGTGTCAGGAGCCTGCTCAATGATCCCTCGTCGAAGCTAAAGGACTTGCTAAAGGAAACAGTGTTTACCTCGGTTGGGAAGAAGCCCATCGCCCCCAAGACGTGGACGCAGAAAGCCTATGTCCAGGCCATTCAATCAAAAGACATTGTATTTGGAATCGGACCGGCTGGGACAGGCAAGACCTATCTGGCTATGGCTATGGCCATGGCGGCAATTACGAAAAAACAGTTGCGTAGAATCATCCTCACCAGACCGGCTGTGGAAGCCGGAGAGAGGCTTGGATTCCTGCCTGGAGACCTGTACGAGAAAGTCAATCCATATCTGCGGCCTTTGTATGACGCTCTTCATGACATGATTGATCTTGACAAAGCGTCCAGAATGATCGAAAGAGGGGACATAGAAGTCGCGCCTCTCGGTTTTATGAGGGGACGCACCCTGAATGACTCTTTCGTGATCCTGGATGAAGCCCAGAATACAACCTCTGAGCAAATGAAAATGTTTCTGACCAGGTTGGGCTACTCATCGAAAGCTGTCATTACAGGAGACATAACTCAAATAGATCTGCCGGATGGCATGAAATCGGGACTGGTTGAGGCCAAAGACATTTTGAGAGATATTGAAGGCATTTCATTCATATTATTTTCTGATCAGGACGTAGTTCGGCATCCCTTGGTTCAGGAGATAATCAAAGCTTACGAGAAGATGGGAAACGGCGTAAGAAGTCGGAGATAGAGCGGACTATGCCTGAGTCCTTGGACAAAAGCAAGGGGCAGCAAAAAGCGGGCTCGTCTGAGAAGTTGCGCGATCGACTGGGTTCAGCCAAAAAAGTGGCTGCCAGAAGACTTCCCGCATGGGCCTATAAATTTACGGAAGAGAAGTGGAAGCTTAGGTCACTTCTTGTGGTTACTTCCGTAATCGCTGCTTTCATGATGGCGCCTAAGTCTTATCATGTTGGCGCACTGGTGGTGGGCGAACCCTCCCAGGAAACAATAGTATCCCCAATTACATTCAAAGTCATCGATGAGGCGGCCACTAACAAGAATCGCGACGAGGTTCTGCGCTCTGCGCCGCCGGTTTATGATTTTGATGAGGAAATGGTTCACGACGTTCAGGCGAAGATATCCAGCGCATTCACTTTCATGAGGGAATACCAGGCGGCTGAGGAGGACAATAGGGCAGCGGAAGAGGACAAGGCTCGTGACGGTAAAACGCCGCCAGACGCCAGGCCTGCTCCGGCAAAACCATTCCAGCCTATGGATGACGCTGGTCTGAAGGCTCGTTTTGAAGCTTTGCTTGGCACAAATGTGACTCAGGCCAGCTTTGTTGCACTCAAGACCTCCGGGTTCAACGCAAGATCTGAGAGGGACTTGAGGTCATTGGTTGTTCCAATGCTGTTGAGGGGGGTTGTGCTGAGCCGTGAGCTTCTGATGCGTGACGCAAAACAGGGAATTCTGATCAAAACCAAGTCGAAGGACAAGCTCGAGCCATTAAAGGACTTATCTACAATCTACGATCTCAAGGAAGCTGTAGATTTAATAAACGCAGAAGAAATTGACCCTTATGACGATTCGGTTCTGACTCAATCAACAAAGAAAATTGCAACCGACTTGATTAATGTTAACCTGACCTACAACCGTGAAAAAACATCCGTTCTCAGGCAGGAAGCCCTCGCCTCAGTGAAACCTGTTTTTTTTCAGGTGGTGAAAGGGGAACAAATAGTCAAGGAGGGCGAACCTGTAAACGAGAGTCATTTACGTAAACTGGACGGATTGCGCAAGGCTCACCCAGCCTATAGCACTTACCTGATCATAGCCGGCTTTTCTTTGCTGCTGGTCATCATGACTACGGTTAGTTTCTATTTTTCAAGGACTTATTTTGGCAGGTCGAAGGATGCTATCAAAGACGCTCTTTTGTTCTGTATCCTCATAATCGGCGGTATAGTGCTGGTAAAGTTCACTGCATCCCTGTCGATTCTCTTTGCATCAGCAACCAGTTCCGTCAACGCCAGGTCAATTCTGTTTGCGGCGCCTATTGCCACTGCTCCAATGCTGGCTTCTTTAATGGTTGAGCCCAAGACAGCCTTCATATTATCGGTTCTAAGCTCAGTCGTGGCCACCATCGCAGTGGAAGGCGACATTTACCTTTTCTGCTTTTATCTCATTTCTGGAATAGTCGGTCTTCATGGTGTGAGCAAGGTCACTGAAAGGACTCAGGTATTGACGGCCGGACTGGTTGTTGGGTTAGTCAACATGTTGTCTATTCTGGGAATCAAGATGGCCTTAGGCAACATGAACACAGTTCAGGACGCGTACGAAATCGGCTTGGGCTTTTTGGGCGGAGTGCTTTCGGGATTGTTGGTTTCCGGACTTGCTCCACTTTTGGAACCCCTGGGCTACACTACCAACATAAAACTTCTCGAGATTGCAAATCTTAATCACCCCCTGTTGAAACGCATGGCTCTGGAAGCTCCAGGAACCTATCATCATTCAATGGTAGTAGGAAACCTGGCAGAAGCCGCTGCTGAGGCTATTGGCGCAAATCCCTTGTTGGCCAGGGTTGGTGGTCTTTATCATGACATCGGAAAAATCAGCAAGACCACAAAACCGACCTATTTCGTTGAGAATCAGCTAAGGGGCATCAACCCGCATGACAGGCTGGAGCCTACCATGAGCGCTCTAATATTGTTTTCGCATGTCAAAAATGGTGTAGAGAAAGCCAAAGAATACAAAATCAGCGCTCCGATTGCGGATATCATTCAGCAGCATCACGGCACAAGCCTGATCAAGTTCTTCTACAACAAGGCTCTGGAAAAGTCTGAGAAATCCCATCAGGCAGTTACACAGGACAAGTATCGTTATCCAGGACCTTTGCCTCAATCCAAGGAGGCCGCTCTGGTCATGCTCTCTGATGTGGCTGAAGCCGCCACACGCACTCTCACTGACCCGAGCCCAGGAAATATTCAGAAAAGAGTCCAGGCTCTCGTCATGGGTATGTTCAATGATGGACAACTTGACCAATCTACGCTCACCCTCAAAGACATTAATGCAGTGGTGAAGACTCTTGTTAGATCCCTCCAAGGCATTCTTCACTCAAGGATAGATTATCCGACAGAAAATCAGTCCCAGGAAAAACAAAATGGAAGTCTTAATAGACAATCAACAGACATCCCTAGAATTGGATTTGACAAAATTCCAGAACAAAATGGAGTTAATATTAAGAGAATTGGGATGTGATGAGCAGACCAGAATCTCTACGGTTATAGTCGATTCAGAGAAAATGGCCGAGCTAAACTTCACATATAGGGGAAAGCAGGGTGATACAAATGTTTTGGCCTTCTCTCAGGTCGAGGCCAAACAGGTGTCTGCAGACCCTCATCTGTTAGGAGACGTTGTGATCTGCGCCCAGAGAGTTATTAGGGACGCAGACGAACTGGATTATTCAAGGGAGGAGATGCTGCTCTATCTTGCAATACACGGTGCGCTGCATCTCGTAGGTTATACCCATGACTCGCCTCTTGAGGCATCCGAGATGGAATCCAAGGTGGAATCGGTCTTTCAGAAACTACTCAGTTTAACAAACCAGTAGCAAAAAATTTATCAGCATTGCTGAAGTAAAGTCTGATATTTTACCAATATCCTCTTTAAATCACATATAATAATATATGCACACTCTGGTTAATTGCGGTGATTTCAAGTGGTTGGCGTCCGAGGATTCGTCTCTAAGACTTGACCTGATGGCATTGTTGTGATTAGAATCATGCAGGAGTGAGGGTGGCTTCCAAGATGAGGTCATTCTATGAAACTTCTTGTAGTTTTAACGACATTGGTTTTAACGGTAACTGCCTGTTCGACAATCTCCGGACGTATTGCATCCAGGGACAGAGAGGTTGCGTTGCGTCAAAAAGAGGTTGATCATAAACAACGTGTGGACGGCCATTTACCGTCGGTCGTGAATTCAGATGCGGGAATTGCGGGTGAAAAGATACGAGTCGGAGTTTACGGGAATCTGGACACGGGGCAGCTAGACAGGCTGTAGTTTTCAAATACCTAATTTTGATGGGCTAATCATGAGAAAACCAAAGAAGAAACACGCAATGCTGCCTGGCAGCCAGTTGATAGCTCGTGGAGATGTGATCACGATGATGGACGAGGATGTTCCGATAAAGTGCATGGTTCTATCGTGCATTGGCGACGATCAGGGGAAGTGTTTTGCTACTGTTGAAATACTGGAAGGTCCCAGAAAAGGGGATAAAATAGGAGCAACCCTTAGGACAAAATAAGAAGATCCGGATTTGTAAGGTTAATTCTGTCAGACAAGGCTTGAAACAAAAGATTAGTTTCAAGCCTTTTTTATTATTCGGTCACGCTATTCCGGCTACACCGGTTTCGGAAAAGTTTTTTGCAGCTATCGAAAGCATCTTAATGTGTTCCATTTCCGCCTTGATCAATTTATCGACTTCTGTCTTGCCGGCGGCATCCGGGAGCAGTTCTTTCATGCCGATGAAAAAAGCTACCGAATCTTTCTCAAACTGAATAGCCATGTCCAAGACGGCAGAGGGGGTTTTTATTTTCTCAAGCCTGGTCTGTGCGGCCTCAACAGTGAATATGTGTGTATCGGCAGTAGCCTGAAGATAGCTTTCTGCAAGACCTTCAGGGTCCCAAACAATGTTTGATATGTCAGAATCCGGCAAACTCGCCCGAAGAGTCCTGAAAGCCTCTATGTGGCCCGCCTCCATTGCTGAAAGGTCGCTAAAAAGGTTTTTCGACGCAGGGTCTTTCGCCATTTCAGCAGCGCCGGTGTAAAAAGTTTTTCCGTTTTCTTCTATCCTTACAGCCATAGCAAAAACGTCATCCGCTGTCCCGAATACAAACATTTTAAAGCCTCCTAGCTATAAATCCCATAAACTTCATTTTCATTCACATATATAAATATGTAAAACGCCAGCCAAGTAAAAGCAAGGTCAGTAGACGCCAAATTAAGCTCTATCAAGTCAGGTGGAGTTAAATACTCCAATTTTAATCCTTACAATGGCCGATAAACGTTCAATCCGATCTTCTCCTGTCGCGTAAAGACCAGTTGGTTTCCACCCGTAGAGGAGATAATGATGTTTTTTCCGGATTTGGAGGGGCCAACCTCTTGGGTTAAATCAATGAACATTGTTAATGTGTCGCCTTCAACCTGCATCCTGAGGTTTTTGAAAGAATCTTTGGCTCCTCTCTTTACAACCTTGGGTTCGATCTCCCTGTAAACTGTCATGCCTATACGTTCTTCCCTACCGGGAAGGGTTTTGTTACCCTCAGTGGTCGCGACAAGATTGTTACGCCCCGATTTGGATGGACCGAAATCCTTTGTAAGATCGACCATCACGGTGAGCATGTCTTTGTCGCACACTAATTCGACATTTTTCATTCGCGGCATGGAAGACTTGACAGGTTTTTCGGGTTTGGGCTTGCGCGATTTTTCCAAACGTAAATCCGGTTCAATGCCATGAGCTGCCGTTTCCTGTTCCGATGATTTGCCGACAGGCCATAAAATCTCTGCGCATGTGTCGCTTATCAGGAGGGCGATGGCCTTTGGGCCTAGCGTTGCGACTCTGGCCAGGTCTTCATCAGAAATCAAGTGCGGTGACCTGGCTTCCCTATCTATTTTTTTGCGCGCCTTATTTACATAATCCGCAGATTGATCCGCAATCTGTTTTGCGGACCACCTCAGAAATGACCGTGCCCTGGTGAAATCGTGAAAAGCAGGCACGAAATGCCTGATCATTTCGATAATTGGAACGATAACCTGGGTGTTGACCAGTCCGGTTTCAGGCTCGGTTATAAGATTTGAGAACCTGGCCGGAGTCTTATCGCCGAGTGGTCTGTAAAAATTGTTGAAATCTTCAGAGCTTATAATAAACTCAAAACCTTCCGAAGTCTTAACCACGTAAGGGGATGTTGTTGAGTGAACTAGTTCTACCAGTAAGCCGGGACTGGACCCGAGGAATTGTTCAAAAAGCTGTGACATGTATCGAAGACCTTTTCTTTAAAAGTTGCTATCTTATATCATCATCGGGGCTTTTTCCAATTTGTTTCTGGTATCTCAAGCAAATATGAAGCAAGCGCGTATCCGCCGGCGAATCTAGTTGACAATTGCCCCAGTCCTTCTTACCAATGGTTGTCATGTAAATCTTGCGGATCTGATGCGGAAAATGATTTCATGTCACCCATTTTAAGGTCTGAGGGGAATTAATTGAATATAGAAAAGGTTTTACAAGGAGACGTGCGCGCTGCGGCGAAATTGATTCGTCGAATCGACGATGGTGACCCCGATATCATCGA
>CAZVOU010000057.1:0-2008 GCA_964628605.1 uncultured Syntrophaceae bacterium | reverse complement strand
GGCGGGTTGTCCGAAAAACCTAATAAAATATGGTGCCTGAGGACGGACTCGAACCGTCACGAGGACAAGCCTCAAGGGATTTTAAGTCCCTTGTGTCTACCAATTCCACCACTCAGGCGTATTGAACTAAAGCCAATTATAAAGCTAAATCGATCAACAATCAATGGTGATGATGTCCACCGGCATGTCCTCCGGCCAGGACATATATCACCTGTTGGTCTGTCTTGTTGGAAATAAAAAAGGATTGGTCCTCTTTTATATGAACCGCGTTCCCTTTTTCCAGCACAAAATCATCTCTTTCCGAGGTGACATGCACCGGGCCTGTTACAGGGACGAGTATTTCTTCATGTCCTGATCCGGGTTTAACCAGCCTGTCAGCCTCATTTGGCCCAAGGACGCCATAGACCATATAACAGGCGTGGGTGTGTAAATCCTTCATCCCGAGGACATATTCTCCACCCTGTTCATTTGCCAGCCTGTCTATTTCGAATATTTTCACTCGCCTGGCTCCTCCACAAATCCCCAGTCAAAAAGCTGGCCTTCCTGCGAGACTGATTGGTCTCCGATAAGTAGCCGGGAATAGTCCAGGGGACCGATTTTTTCGGCAAGATTGATCCCCAATGTGATTCTGGCGGAACTAATTAGTATGGTCGATGGATAATTCGTCAGATTGCCGTCCGTCAGGACATTTTTTTGCCGTCTCAACATGGCTTCAACATCAACGCCCCGAAACAGGTCTTCGCAGTTGACCCAGACAATGTCTATCAATGAAGCCATGAACGGTGCATCCTCCGGTAAGTGTTCGCTTGAAGGCTTAGTGTTTCTGTCCAACTCGGAAGCGGACTAAAAAATGACAGCTCACATTGCCGGAACAGATTTTTTGGAATCAAGCGTAGGAATTTTCTAAATGCGGGGCGGCAATCTGTCAAGGAATTTCTATAAAGGGGGATAGGATCGCACTGTTGAGTCATGAAGTCACAACCGGATCGAGATCGTAAGGAATACAGGCGGCCAATCATAACGGCTCCAGAAGATAAACTTATCTTGACACTTCACCCGCGCAAGTTTAAGATTGTTAAGCTTAATGTAGCGCCGGCTAATGGGAGGAATGCCATTTACCTGATTTGTCCTGACGCCGGAATTCCTCAGATTAGCTGAAATCAATCTATAATCATGTAGCTTCGGGGCGACGACCCGGAACGGTTGTATGTTGTCTTGCGAATGCTTTTAGTTTGTTGAGCAAACAGACCTGAAGTAGTCGCGTGGTATGGCGGTTCTTGTCCCTGGAGATCATTATTAGCAAATCAAGAGGTCCGCGATGGAATTTAGTTATTATCCCGGTTGCAGCCTTAAAGGCTCCGCAAAGGAGTTGGATGATTCATTTTGCAGCGTTTCCCAAAAGTTGGGAGTAACCCTGAGGGAAATACCGGACTGGGCCTGTTGTGGGGCCTCATCAGCCCACATGGTGGACCATTACCTGGAGGCGGCCCTTCCGGCTAACGACCTGATGAAGGCAGAGCGTATGGGACGGGACGTAGTGGCGCCGTGCCCGGGTTGCCATGTCAGGATGAAGGCGGCTTCGCAACGAATATTCAAGGAACCTGAATTGGCGCGCCAGTTCCCATTCAAGGGCACAATAAAGGTGCTCTCCGGTTCCGACATGTTCAGTCTCGAGGGTGTAATGCAACGCCTCAAGGAACGGAAGGTCAAATCACTCGAGGGCCTGAAGGTTGTCCCATATTATGGCTGCCTGGCTGTCAGACCGGTAGAGGTGGTTGAACCCGACGATCCAGAGAACCCTGTCGAAATGGATAAGGTCCTTGAACTGCTCGGCGCAGAAGTATTGAGCTGGCCGTATAAGACAGACTGCTGCGGTGGATCGCTGGCTGTAACCAGGACAGATCTTGTCGTAAAACTTTCCAGAAAACTTTTGGACATGGCCAAGTCGGTGGGCGCGGACGCTTTAGTCACGATGTGCCCGATGTGTCAGGCCAATCTGGACACCCGA
>CAZVOU010000056.1:0-39584 GCA_964628605.1 uncultured Syntrophaceae bacterium | reverse complement strand
CAGACGCTGTATTACACAGGGATGAGACGAGGAGAGGCTGTCAATCTGGAGCGACGACAGGTTGGTATGAAGATGCGGATCATTTTTCTTGGTCCGGAGAACACCAAGGAGTAGGATTTCAAGAGAGTTCCCATCAGCCGCGCTGTTGAATCAAACCTGGTTGAATGCATGAAGGTGAGATCGCTGGGGTCGGACAATGTTTTTCTGTTCCAGGGTAGACCTTTCAGTGAAGACTCGCTACGCAAACCGCGGATCAAGGCGCTTTCCGAAATCGGAATGGAGCCGCGTCCGGTGATCCACGACCTGAGGCATACCTTCGTAACTAACTGCCGACGCAGCGGGGTTAGCCATGAAATCGTTCAGGTCATAGTAGGACACTGGAACAGAGCGAAGAAGGTTTCAGAACGTTACGGACGTGTCAGTAATCAGGAGTTGGTTGAAGCGATCGAACGGGTAGGTTGGAACTTCGGAGAGTCAGAAATTTTTGTGAGTCGAAAAAAATGTTAACAAAACGTTAACAAGCTTGACTAGAAACGTAGGAAATACGATTTTTATCGCTGTAAGTTATTGATTTTGTGGCGGGAGCGACGAGACTCGAACTCGCGACCTCCGGGGTGACAGGCCGGCGGTCTAACCAACTGAACTACGCCCCCGAGGCGATGTGTGTCAGGGCTTGGTAGGCGGAACAGGATTTGAACCTGTGACCCTCGGCTTGTAAGGCCGATGCTCTCCCGCTGAGCTACCCGCCCAGAGCTATTAAAGAACAATCAGGCTCATGATTAGCCCTTATCTTTGTAGAATAACAACCTACTGAATTTCTGTCAAGGAAAAATCCTCGGACGTGACAGTTTCATGGTCATCCATTAGACTTTGCAAAACGACCAATGTTTCATTAACCAGGATGTAAAGCGCTGATTCTCCGGAAATACTGCTATTTTTGATCAGAATACCGCTCGATACCAGCGCGTCAACCAATGTCTCCACGGCCTCGATTTCGGTGTCCAGAAAATCTATCTCAGCTATTTTCTCGTAATCTGACAGGGAGAGGTTGTCAGGTGAGATTACGAACTCGGTCGAACATTCTGGGAATTTCAAAACCTTATTTTCCATAATTGCCAGAAACTGAGGAACAGGTTCATCGCCGGATGAGCGCAGGCCCTTGAAGAATTCCACTATCACAATGTTTGGGCCTTGTTTGCGGAATTAGAGTCGCCTCCGTTTTGATCGTCAGGTGGAACAAGATTATGTTTTTTCATTTTGCTGTACAATGTGCTCCTACTTATTCCCATTACCTGAGCCGCCTTGTATTTGTTCCAACAACACTCATCCAGAACCGACTTTACGTGTTCTCTCTCAACGTTATCGAGATTTGATTTTTCAGTGATCCTGTTCACGGCCTTGTCTATGTTTATCAATTCAGCCGGAAGTTCATCAGGTCTGATCATTTCGTGTTTGCACAACACCACTGAGCGTTCAACCACATTTTCAAGCTGACGAACATTGCCCGGCCAGTTATAGGCGAAAATGAGGTCCATTGCGTCTGCATTAAAGCCGGCCACGGTCTTTTTGAAACGTTGGTTGAACTTTTCCACAAAGTTCTTAACCAGACCCGGAATATCCTCTTTGCGCTCTCTAAGTGGTGGAATTTCAATTGATATCACGTTCAGTCTGTAAAAAAGATCTTCCCTGAATGTTCCGGCGTTCATTGCGGCTCTGAGATTTTTATTGGTAGCCGCTATTACCCTTGCGTCCGTTGAGATGGTCCGTTCACCCCCAACTCTTTCGAAACATTTTTCCTGTATGACCCGCAACAGGACCACCTGGGTCGGCAGGCTGACCTCACCAATTTCATCCAGGAAGATTGCCCCTTGATCGGCCTGTTCGAAACGGCCTTTTTTGGACTTTACCGCGCCGGTGAACGCCCCTTTTTCATGCCCGAACAATTCAGACTGAAGTAGTGTTTCAGCGTACGCCGCGCAGTTAACCACTACGAATGGGCCTTTGTTTCTAAGGCTTTCCTGGTGAATGGCCCGAGCCACAACCTCCTTGCCAACACCTGACTCTCCATGGATCAGGACATTTGAGTCGCTGGCGGAAATATCGAGAATCATGCGACATATCGGTCTCATCTTTGCCGAACGACCCAGAAGCCCACTCAAACGATCGGACGAATCCATGGCGTGACTCAATATCCGGTTCTTGTTCCTCTCATCTCGCAAGTTCATGTAAAGTTTGCGAATTCTGAGCATTGCATTTATTCGCGCCAATAGCTCATCCGGTTCGTAGGGCTTGGTGAGGTAGTCGTCGCCACCACGCTCAAGACCCTCTATTTTGTGGTCCAGAGAGTCATGAACCGTGAAAATGATAATGGGAACGTATTGAAAAACCGGATGCGCTTTCAGGATTGAGGCCAGTTCAAAACCATCCATACCTGGAAGGTTCACATCCAGCAGAATGGTGTCGGGGCAATCATCCACGGACTGTTTAAGCAGAGAGAATCCGTCTTCGGCGGATGTGACCAGATCGGATCTAAAACCTGCGGAACGAAGCAATTCACGAGTGAACGGCCCGTTAAAAGGGTCATCCTCCACTACCAGTATTCTGGCTGAAGAGTTGTCGGCAATCATGATGTCCCTTTCGGAACTATTTCACAAAATGATAGGCCAGACCATGGGCCACCGCTATCTTGTTTCCATCTGAATCGGTAACGTCTATGTTCCATAAACTGATTCTTTTTCTAATGTCTAGAGGCGTGGCTTCTGCTGTCAGTGTCTGTCCGGGACTGACTCCCTGGAAATAGTTGATCTTCATTTCGGCCGCAAAGGCAGAATATCCTCGTGAATTGCAAGCTATTGCAAAGGCCTGATCCGCAACTGAAAATACCGCTCCCCCGTGAGCCCTGACCGCCGCATTGCAGAATTCTTCCCTGACAAGCATGGAAACTCGGGAGTAGGAATCCTTAACCTCTTCCACTTTTATGCCGAGAAAGGTAGCAAAAGGATCTTTTCCGACCGTTTCAGCCGCAAATTTTAATGGGTCGTCCACCACCAGTTTCATCATACCACCATGCCGTTGAAATGCTGATCATGATCTGTTTCAATTTTGGATGATCTGTATTCTGTCTCTAACAATTTATGGATTATAATAATTACCACATTTTGACTCCCGACTCGTTGGGGTTAAGTTCTGCACGCTTTCCTTCCTTTTTTTCCATTTGCGGCTGGATGCGGCTGAATTTATTGTGCGTCCTGGCTATGCTTAAAAAGTTTCTCAACAGGATTCCACCATCAGGTCGCGAATTGAGATAGTACTCGGTGTGCGCCTGAACGCCGTAAGCGGGGCGCTCGGGATGCCGTATGATCTGAAAGGGGCTGATTTTGTTTTCTGCCAGCAGGACAAATCCCGCGGGCAGTTTTTTTACCTCATCATAATGACTCTGGACAAGATTAATTGTTTTTCCCATTCCCAGAAACAGGGGATCATGCTTGACGATCTCAAGGTTGTGGCGACCACGTTCTGTGGGGTTGTTACCGTAAGGAAGGCAATCGTCCTCACCTCCCCTGATCGGGCCCACCTTGCCGCCAAACGCCAGAGCCAGGGCCTGGTGACCTCCGCAGATGCCTATTACCGGTATTCGCATCTCCTCCACGATTATCCGGAGAGCGGAAAAGAAATTCTTCAGGTCCTCTCCGTTCTTTCCCCTGTATTTACACCATGGTATCCCATTTGGACTCAACGCCAAAAAGGTTGGGCGAATTTTTTGCATATTTTCGACAGTGATCTCGGCGTACGGCAGGACTATTCCCCTACCCTCGGCTCCCAAACGCTCAAGTGTCTCTTGAACAATCACGGCCTGCTTGGATGTCCGGCCCGTGAAAAGATTCACAACAATCCACACAGGGTTCACTTCGCCGTTCGATGAAAATCTCTGATTCGAAGATTCATCAAGCGCCACTGCGGGTTTAGCACTCATTATGAACGCTATGCAGAAAATGAACAGGAATATTCGAAATGCGCGCATCATACTTTTCAACCCCATGTAGTGAAACATGACAACCAACCGTATTTAGAATATACCGTTAATTATCGTGTAATAATATAAGGATGCAAATCCAACCTTATTTCCATTATTCACAAATACCTCAACCTGTCAATATTAACTGATTTAATATTGTTAATAAATATTGGTAATAACACTCAGATGAGGGAACTCTCGAGCCAGTTGAAGACTTTTGTCGGAGAAACTACGGCGTGGTCTCCGTCGAGCTTCACCTGAACAAGAATCAGCAAACCACCGGCAGGAGCGCAAACGCGGAATGGTGGCTTGAGGAGGGCTCCGGAATCGATGAGAGACTTTATCCTGTCAGTGGAAATTCTGATGGCGGCGCCTAGTGTCAGCCTTTTAAGCTCTGAGGCTGTTGTGACTATCTGTGGAATGTTTTCAAGGACTTTTTCCGGTGGGATGATATGGGGTCTGATGTCCATGAGAGGGGCATTGCGGACAAATTCGAGATCTACAGAATTACTGATGTCAAATTGTCCGGATGAAATTCGGCGAAGCGTCTCCAAACGGGCTCCGACCTCCAGATATTCACCCAGGTCTCTGGCGATCGCTCTGGCGTATGTTCCCTTCGAGCACGACATATCTATTTCAATGTCCGGCAGACAGAATTTTGTCAATTCCAGAGAGAATATATCAACGGACCTGGCCTGTATCTCCGGGAATATCCCCTTGCGGGCCAATTTGTAGAGAGGAGCGCCATCTTTCTTGATGGCGGAAAAATGGGGAGGAATCTGGTCTATTTTTCCAAGAAATCTGGGCAGCGCATTAAGGAGGTCATCCTTCTGAATGTGTCCGACATCGGCGCTGTGAATAACCTGCCCTTCCCTGTCACAGGTGTCTGTGGCCTCGCCGAGCCTGACCCCAAGAATATATCGTTTCCTGGTTTCGTCGAGGTAATCCAGGGCCCGTGAAGCCACACCTATCAGAACAACGAGTAGCCCTGAGGCGGCGGGATCGAGTGTCCCAGTGTGGCCTACCTTGAAATTCCCCAAACGTCTCTTGACGATTTTTACTATCTGGTGGGATGAATAACCTTCCGGCTTGTCTATCAGTAATATTCCGTGCATTCAGTCATTTATTAGCAAAAGAACCCTGAAGTGTCAACAAGCTCCCCTTAGACGAAACGGTATCGGGATATCACAATGCTCAAATCAACTGGGGCAATGTCGGCCAGTATTTACCCTGAGTTGACAAAATATCCCTTAGCCTGGCCTTGAACGTGTACGGCAGTCGATCCATGTCCAATTCTACAGGCGCCTCAGTAACGCTAGGGTCATAAGCGGCCAGAGAGTTCAGGATGCGCTTGACTGAGCTTCTCAGGGACTGAATGTTATAGCCGCCTTCCAGGGCAAGAATTACCCTTTCCCCACAAAGATCGGAGGCCTTTCGCATGAGGATTTTTGTCAAAAGATCATAGCCTTCCTCAGTCAGATTCATGCCACCAAGAGGGTCCTTTTCATGTGCGTCAAAGCCGGCCGAAATCAGAACCAGTTCCGGCATGAAAGCATCCAGCAGGGGTTCGATGAGCATCCTGAAAACTGCGAGATATTCCATGTCACCGGCGCCGGCGGCCAAAGGAACATTTACGGTGAAGCCCTCTCCCGGCCCGTGACCTACCTCACGAATCCCGCCGGTTCCAGGATAATGGGGATATTGATGTGTGGAAATGAAAAGAACTCGAGGATCCTCATAAAATGAATTTTGAGTCCCGTTACCGTGATGAAGATCCCAGTCAATTATCGCCACCCTCTCCATCTTGTGCCTGTCAAGAGCGTATCTCGCCGCCAGGGCAATGTTGTTGAAGAGACAAAAGCCCATGGCGCGACGCCTCTCTGCGTGATGGCCGGGAGGTCTGACGAATGCAAATCCATTTCTGACCCTGGAATCAATTACAGCGTCTATCAGGTTAAATAGTCCGCCTGCTGCTGTAGCGGCTGCTTCCCAAGAATGCTCGCAAGCCGACGTGTCCGGATCCAGAAAAGTTGTCTCGCAGCCGGATGTGTCTAAAATTTTGTCTACATAGCGAGCATCGTGATTCATACATAGTTCTTCGCTGGTGGCAGGCCTGGCAGGAACGTCAATGAGATTCAGAGCGTCCCCAATTTCATCCAGCATCTGATAGATCACTTCAAGCCGCTCAGGACTCTCGGGATGATACATCCCCATATCGTGCTTGAGATAAATATCTTCTCTTACTATTCCGGTAGGCTTCATGGTTGAATGTGCCTTCGATTAGATTTTATATAAATTCATACGGTGGGAAAAGTCCTAAAACTGCTTACAATGGCCTTCTAATTGTACCAAAATACCATGCGAAACCTTGACAGTCAAATATTTTTCGTTTGAGGAAAATTATAGTCCATCCACATAATGTGCCGTCGCTCATGCTTTCGTAGACAAATTAACTTATCGCCTCTACGGCCTGGTATCATCTCAGGCGAAGTTAAATATTTCAGGAACTACTGCATTTGTATTATACTAGAACGGTGTCATGTTCCTGTGACTTTGGAATATGACAGTGATAACAGGAAGTGGAGGTCGGACATGCTTCTTGCCATTGACGTAGGCAACACTAACATAGTTCTTGGTTTGTACGACGGAGCGAAGCACTTTGGAACAAGGCGAATACGTACTATGGAGGATGCGACAGCCGACGAGTTCTGGCTTATACTAAGGGACCTCACACTGATGACCGGAGTGGAGCCGGGCAACATAGACGATGTTATCATAGCGTCAGTGGTCCCACCGCTCAGGACTGCATTTGAGGAGTTGTGTGAGAAATTCCTCGGAATAAATCCCATTTTTGTGGGACCGGGCATCAAGACGGGCATGCCCATTCGTTATGACAACCCCAAGGAGGTCGGCGCAGACAGGATAGTCAATGCGGTGGCCGCCTTTGAGAAATACAGGACAGAATTGATAGCGGTAGATTTCGGAACGGCCACTACATTTGACTACATAAACAGGAATGGCGAATACGAAGGCGGTTCAATTGCGCCGGGAGTCAAGATTTCCGCTGAGGCTCTCTTTCACAGGGCTTCAAAGCTATTCCGCGTTGAGTTGGTCGCCCCTTCCAAAGTGATAGCAAAGGACACAGCGTCTGCAATTCAGTCCGGAATAATTTTTGGTTATGCTTCTCTTGTAGATGGCATTCTTGCCAGGATGTTCGATGAATTGAAGTCCCGGCCAAAGGTAATAGCGACTGGTGGATTGGCTCCGGTAATCGTATCCGAGACCAAACTGGTAGACGCCATAGAAGATGATCTTACGATGGAAGGCCTGAGAATTCTCTATGCCCGCAATCGGCCTGTAAAACGCTAGAACTCATTCCGGTTCCATAAAAAAAGGCCCCATCCCGGCAACGGGTTTGGGGCCTTGTTTTTTTCAAGTCAGAGAGATTAGAACACGCCCTTGACCTTGCCGGACTCTACATCAACGTCCACTCGGCGGAAGGCCGGGTTGGAACTGGTTCCAGGCATGAGTGAAATCGTTCCGGCGACCGGCACCACGAATCCTGCGCCATTGTAGGTGAGGATGTCGCGAACTGGAAGCACCCATCCCTTGGGGGTTCCCTTGAGATTCGGGTCGTGAGAAAGGCTCAGGTGTGTCTTGACCATGCATGTGCCGAGTTTTGACAGCTCAGGATCAGCCTCAATTCTCTTGGCCTTTGCTTCGGCTTCCGGGGTGTAAGTTACGCCATCGGCGCCGTAAACATCCTTGGCTATGAGTTCGATTCTCTGTCTCAACGGTAAGCTGAGATCGTACAGCAGCTTGAACTCATTCTTCTCTTCGCAGGCGTCAACAACTGCATCGGCAAATTCAAGGGCTCCGTCACCGCCTTTGAGCCAATGCTCAGAAACGGCCACTCTTGCGCCGGCGGCTTCTGAAAGCCTGCGCACTGCCGCTGTTTCAGCCTTGCTGTCAGTGTAGAAGGAGTTGATACATACCACCGGATTGATTCCGGCTTTCTTCACTGTCTCGATGTGATGAATCAGGTTCTTGCAGCCTTCTTCGACCCATCCGACGTTCTCGCCTTCATATTCCTTGGGCATTGGCAGACCCGGGCGAGGCACAGGCGCTCCACCGTGGCACTTCAGCGCCCTGATGGTGGCAACAACGACTGCGCAGTTCGGCTTGAGGCCTGAGAAACGGCATTTCAGGTTCCAGAATTTTTCAAAACCGATGTCGGCTCCGAATCCGGACTCGGTTATATGATAATCAACCAGCTTGAGGCCTACTCTGTCAGCAATGATCGAAGACTGACCGATTGCAATATTTGCAAACGGGCCGGCGTGAACGAACACTGGCTGGCCTTCAACGGTCTGCAGCAAGTTCGGGTTAAGAGCTTCCACCATCCATGCGGTCATGGCGCCGTCAACTCCGAGATCGGCCGTGGTCACAGGGCCGCCCTTCTTGTTGTAGGCAACCACGATCTTGCCCATGCGCTCACGCATGTCCTTGAGGTCCGTAGAAACTGCGAGGATCGCCATGATTTCAGAGGACACTGCAATACCAAAATGTGACTTCATCAGGAAGCCATCCATTTTGCCGCCCATTCCGATAATGATATTACGCAGTGACTGGGCGCAAAAATCGATGATCCAGCCGAATTCCACATTGCGGGGATCAATGTTGAGACGCGGCATGTTTCTTTTTGCCCACTCTTCGTCATCATAGTTGAATTCGTGCTGCATACGGGCGGTCAGAGCGACCATCGCAAGGTTGTGGGCATTCATAATGGCATTGATGTCACCGGTGAGGCCCAGAGAAAAAGGAGTCAAAGGAATGCACTGAGCAATGCCGCCGCCGGCCGCCGAACCTTTGATGTTCATGGTCGGGCCACCGGATGGCTGACGAATAGCTGCGCCTACATTCTTGCCTCTCTTGCCGAGGCCTTCAACCAACCCCATTGAACTGGTGGATTTGCCTTCACCCAACGGAGTCGGAGTAATAGCCGTCACATCTATGTATTTTCCATCGGGCCTGTCTTTGAGTCGATCAAGAACCTTTTTGAAATCGACTTTGGCCACATAATGACCGTGAGGCAGCAACTCCTCTTCCGTAAGACCAAGCTCTTTGCCCAGTTGATAAACGGTTTTCATCGTCTTTTCAGCTTCTTCAGCTATCTGCCAGTCGGCCATCTTGGTAGGATCCAATGCCATCGATACCTCCTCTGTGACTACTCAGCGTGAATTACCGCGCCGTTCTTGTTTAGACTAAAATTTGGATTTGAATAAATCAGGTGGAAAATCTGAAGTAGTGTATTAGAAATCTCTCCATGTGGCAACATAAATTGCATTTGTAACAGTTGCTGTTTGTCAAAGAATTTGTCTTTCAGAGTTGCGCCCACAGGATTACGACAAATATAGGGCCGCATTTTTGAAAAACATAAGACCGTCCCCCTCCTCGGACAATTCTTCCCGAGTCCAGCGAGGATGGTGAGTTCGTTCAAGATAACACTCCGGATGAGGCATAAGCCCAAAAACTCTTCCGGTAGTGTCACACAAGCCTGCTATGGATTTGATGGAACCGTTGGGATTCCACGGGTAATCCATTGTAGGCAGCAAGGTTTCCGGAGAAGTGTAATAAAGGACAGCCTGACCTCTGTCGATCACATCATCGACCATCTCGGGACTAGCTGCCACTATCTTCCCCTCACCATGTCGAACCGGCAAATATATATCGGTCATGTTCCTGGTGAAAATGCATGGTGTCTTCTGATCGACACGAAGGTTGACCCACCTGTCCTCAAATCGACCGCTATCATTTCCGGTCAAAGAAAAGTTCCTCTTGGTGTAGTCGGAATTCAGAGCCGGCAACAAACCCAACTTGACCAGCAACTGGAAGCCGTTACAAATGCCCAGAACCAGCTTACCGTTTTCCAGGAAACGAAGGAACTTGTCCAGCAGTCTCTCACCGTGAACGATGGAGTGCTTTATGCGATTTACGCAAGCCTGCGCCGCCCCCAGGTCGTCTCCATCAAGGAACCCCCCAGGAAAGACTATTAACTCGTAATCGTCAACCTTTACATCACCAGAAACTATGAAGTTAAGATGCCCCTGATCAACCTTTTTGAAGCCGGCCATCTCAAGGGCAAATCTTGTCTCGTATTCACAGTTTATACCGTGTCCGGTCACCACCAATGCGCTAAGCGCCATATCAATTACCTTCCAAGCGTCTCCCGATTTCTGCTCAGAATAATGTTTTAACAGACTCTGAGGCTAAGTTCAGATATGTGGTAGGGAATAATCCAATATACAGAACTATCACCACAGATATCACAAGCGCCAGGCTCATGGAAGGACTAAACTGAACTTTGGCCGGTTCAACCTCAGGAGCCTCCATGTACATTTTCATTACTACCCTGAAATAATAGAATACAGACGCTGCGCTGGTCAGCACACCAATAATGACCAGCCATATATATCCAGATTTGATTGCTGCAGCGAAGATAGCGAACTTCCCGACGAACCCGGCGGTTGGCGGTATCCCTGCCAGTGAAAACAGAAGGATGGACATCGTCAGAGCCAGAGCCGGATGGGATTTTCCCAAGCCCCTATAATCGTCGAGGTAAACATTGGCCTCGCCTTTTCTCCCGACAAGTGTCACTATCCCGAAAGCGCCAATGTTCGTGAATGTGTAGGCCAGCAGATAATAAAGAACACCTGATACACCGGCAGCTGTCCCGGCAATCATACCGACCAGAATGTATCCGGCGTGAGCGATACTTGAGTAAGCAAGCATTCGCTTGATGTTGTTCTGTACTATGGCCGCAAGATTTCCCACTATCATGGTCGCCACGGCCAGGACCCACAGTATGTTGGTCCAGTTGACCTGAAGAGCCTGAAGGGACTCGAAAAAGACTCTAATGAAGGCGGCAAAAGCGACAGCCTTTACTCCAACAGACATGAATCCTGTGACAGGACTAGGCGCTCCCTCATAAACGTCAGGCGTCCACATGTGAAAAGGAACAGCGGCCACCTTGAAGGCGAATCCGGTCAACAGCAAGCCCATTCCGACGGCGCCCATGAGGGTGTATGATCCGGTCTGAAAATATTTGGCCAATCCGGGTAATCCCAGAGTGCCCGAGGCTCCGTAAAGCAACGCTGCGCCGTAAAGGAACAGACCACTGGAGAAAGAGCCCAGTATGAGATACTTAAGAGCCGCCTCGCTCGATTTTGGCGATTTGGACAGTATTCCCGTCAAGACGTAAACCGAAATTGACAAGGTTTCGAGTCCGACAAAGATTGTAAGAATATGATTGCCGGACACCATGAACATCATTCCGGTCCCGGCGAACAGCAACAAAACGAAGTACTCATACAAATCGTTTGTTTCATCCGCCAAATAACGGAATGACGTGAGAATGGTCATACCCAGAGCGAACAGGATAAGCAGGTTGAAAAACCAGGTATATCCGTCCAGAGTAACCAAAGTTGAAAAGGCAGTTTGGTTCAGCCCTCTCAAGTCGGCATTGGCCACGAAAGCCAACAGGACTGCGACGCCGCTGATTATCCCACCGACGGTTGCAGCGCCTTTTCTAATGAAAAGACCAAGAATCATGACCAGAATACCTGCGACACCAAGTATGATGGCAGGTGAAATGCCACGCAGAAAAATCTCGGGTATTTGTATCATCCCGATCGCTCCTGATACTAATATCGTCTATCCGACGGCTGAACCGTGGCGGACGTGACCAGTTGATGTTGGTTTGCGATTTCCACGGTTAATGATCCGGAATTCTCCAAATCCATAACCACGGCCTTTTTCTTCTCCACCTGCTGAATAAAATTCTTCACTGAAGGTTCCATCGGCGTGATGAATGTACTGGGATATACTCCTATCCACACAACGAACACCAGCAACGGGATCAACACGGCCACTTCTCTTACCGACATGTCCTCCAGATGTTCATTCTTGGGATTGGTGACTTCACCAAACATTACCCGCTGGAACATCCACAGCATGTACACAGCGGCAAAGATAACGCCGGAGGCAGCGAAGACGGTGTACCACGGAAATACCCTGAAAGAGCCAAGCAGTATAAGAAACTCGCCCACAAAACCGTTGAGACCAGGCAAACCGATTGAAGAAAGTGTAAAGATCATGAAAAAGACAGCAAACATCGGCATGACCTTCGAAAGACCACCGAATTCCGATATCAGCCTCGTGTGCCTTCTCTCGTAAACCATCCCGACAATGAGGAACAATGCGCCGGTGGACAGCCCATGGTTGATCATCTGGATAATGCTGCCTTCCAGACCTTGAACAGTCATGGCAAACATTCCCAGCATCACGAAACCGAGGTGGCTCACGCTGGAGAATGCGACCAGTCTCTTCATGTCCGTCTGGACCATTGCAACCCAGGCGCCGTAAACAATCCCTATGACCGCAAGCAGACATATCCAGGAAGCTGCGTCCATGGCTGCGTTCGGGAAAAGTGGTATGGCGTACCTTATGAATCCATAGGTCCCCATTTTCAGGAGGACTGCAGCCAGCACCACGCTACCTACGGTCGGAGCCTCTGTGTGAGCGTCAGGCAACCATGTATGAAAGGGGAACATGGGTACCTTGATGGCAAAAGCGAGGAAAAATGCAAGGAAGAGCCACACCTGATAGTTCAGGGGAACTGCGTATTCATATAGCTTCAACAGGTCGAAGGTATACACCCCTGTGGCCTGACCAGCCTTGAAGTAAAGTACCAGAATGGCCACCAGCATCAGTAGAGAGCCAACTATAGTGTAGAGGACGAACTTGATGGCGGCGTAAAGTCTGCGGGCCGGGTTTCCCCATACTCCGATGAGAAGATACATCGGGATAAGCATGATTTCCCAGAAAACGTAAAAGAGGAAAAGGTCCAGGGAGACAAAAACTCCGATCATACCGATCTGAAGAAATAGAAGACAGATCATGAACTCTTTTACACGGACCTTGATGTCTTCCCAGCAGGCCAACACAACGATAGGCCCGAGAAAAGTCGTGAGCATCAACAGAAACAGGCTGATTCCGTCAATTCCCAGTTTGTATGATATACCCCAGTCCTTGACCCACGTTTTGTCTTCGACAAACTGCATCTTGGCGGTAGTGGGGTCAAACTGAAAATACACTATCAGACTGACTACAAAACCGGCCAGCATGAACAACATCGTTGTCCATCGAAGCGTGTTATGCGACTGCGGATTGATGAACAGCAACACAATTATGCCTATGAGAGGCAAAAATGTTATCAGGCTAAGTAGGTACGACACATTCTCCATGAATGATACGCCTCCGTGTCTTATCTTAAGACGAGATAACCGATGACGACAGTGGCCCCAAAAAGAACCGAGAGGGCATAATCCTTGACAAGTCCTGACTCCAGATAACTGAGAAGCCTTCCAAAACCGCGGGTCACTGCGCCTACCCCATTTACGGCCCCGTCAATTACCAACTCGTCAAATTCCTTCCACAACATTTTTGAGAATTTCACGATGGAATCAACAAACAGGTAATCATACAGCTCGTCAATCCAGTACTTATTGTAAACGAGGTTGTGAACCTGCGGCATGCGCTCAACTACCTTGTCTGAAGCCTCCACATGTGTCACATACATGTACCTTGCGGCAAACAGACCAAACACCGCTATACCGACCGAGACCGCCATAAGAGCCAGTTCTGCGGCTACAGATGGATGCTCGGCGTGGTGAGCGCCATGATCGATGATTGCTTTGGCCGGAGCGAATATCGGGCCCAGGAAATCACCGAATTTGTGATAACCCTCAAGTATCGGTATACCAACCAGACCTCCAACCAGTGACAGAAACGCCAGTATCATTAGCGGCACGGTCATTAAGGGTGGGGATTCATGTAAATGATGGGCTGCGTGAGGCTCAACTCTGGACTTGCCATAGAAAGTCATGAAGACGGACCTGAACATGTAGAAACTTGTCATGATGGCCGCCAGAGCGCCAAGAAGCCAGAAACCAAAGTGTCTTTGAAGCGAATAAAACAGTATTTCATCTTTACTGAAGAAACCGGCGAAGGGGAAAATACCGGCAATGGCAAGCGTCCCAAAAAGATAGGTCATGTGTGTGTAAGGCAGTTTACCCCTGAGATTCCCCATCTTCCTCATGTCCAACTCACCCGACATAGCATGCATGACACTTCCGGCGGCAAGGAACAGAAGAGCCTTGAAGAAGGCGTGTGTCATGAGGTGGAAGATACCGGACGCAAACGCTCCGACACCCAAAGCCATGAACATGTATCCCAACTGGCTGATTGTTGAGTAGGCCAGCACTCTTTTGATATCGAATTGAGTCATACCGATAGTGGCGGCGAAGAAGGCGGTTGCGCCTCCAATAACTGCGACCACGGTCATGGAGACGGGGGCCAGGGCAAACATGACACTGCACCTGGAAACCATGTATACACCGGCGGTGACCATGGTAGCAGCGTGGATCAATGCGCTAACAGGAGTAGGGCCTTCCATTGCGTCTGGGAGCCATGTGTAGAGAGGTATCTGGGCGGACTTTCCAGTGGCGCCGGTGAAAAGCAGCAATGTGATCAAAGTGACCATCAAGCCGCCAGGCGCAAGTTTCTCCGGGGCTGCGGCCATTACATCCGTGAAGGTGAAAGTCCCGAATACTGTAAAGAGCAGGAACATGGCCAGAAGGAATCCAAAATCTCCAACCCTGTTGACCACAAATGCTTTCTTTCCCGCATCCGCCGCTGACTGTTTTTCGTAGTAGTAGCCGATCAGAAGGTAGGAGCACAACCCCACACCTTCCCAACCAACAAACATCAGCATGAAGTTGTTAGCGGAGACAAGGATCAGCATGTTGAAGACGAACAGATTCAAATAACAGAAGAACCTTCTGAATCCGTACTCACCATGCATGTAACCTATGGAATAGATGTGGATGAGACACCCGACTCCGGTCACCACAAGCAGCATTATCATACTGAGCGGATCGATCAGAAAACCTATGGGTACGTTTAGGTCTCCAGAGAGCATCCACGTATAGACAATTTTCTGGACAGAGCGACTCTCGGGCGGTAGCGCGAGCAAATCCCGAAAGATGAGGAGCGCCACCACGAACGATGCCCCAACGGATAAAGCTCCTATCCAGCCAATGGTCTTCTCGGAGAAATTTCGCCCAATCAGACCGTTGATCAGAAATCCTATCAACGGAAACACGGGTATTAACCAGACCAGATCAAACATGCCAGGCTCCCAATCGTAAAATCACCATCATTGAAGCTCTACGCCATGATCGGCGAGAAACCGATACCTACCACTTCATGATGTTAAAATCGTTAACATTTATCGAACCTCTTTGCCTGAATATGGCCACTGCGATAGCCAGACCTACAGCCACCTCGGCTGCAGCCACTACCATGACAAAAAGCACGACTATCTGGCCCTCAACTGAGCCAAGATAACGAGTGATTGAAACAAACGAAAGGTTCACAGCGTTGAGCATTAGTTCCAACGACATCAGGATGACGATAAGATTCCTGCGGAACATTACTCCTACCACACCCAAGCTGAAAAGAACCGCTGAAACTACCAAGTAATGTTGAACATCAACCATCTGCTTTTTCCCTAGTATAAAGTTCGCTCACACAGTACTCCCCTGGACATGTCCGGGGAACCATTTCCGAACTACTTAGAAAACTTTTTGCCTATTACCACGGTCCCGACTATTGCAGCCAGCAGGAGAATGGACGCTATCTCGAATGGCAGCAGATACGTGGTGAACAGTTCGCGAGCAATAATTTCCGTATTGGTCATGCCTGCCGGCATAGACGGGACAGAACCGGCCGATTTTAAGCCACGAGAGGCCGGAATCAAAAAGACAATCATCATCATGGCCATGATAATGCCAACGCCGTAGCGGGCTTTCAGTTTCTCCGACGGCAAAACGACCTGATCCAGATTCAAAAGCATTATGACAAAGAGGAACAAGACCATGACTGCGCCGGCGTACACTATGATCTGAACCATTGCAAGAAATTCGGCATGGAGAAGTATGAAGAGGCACGCCAAACCGATCATGGTTACGATCATGAAAAGCACGTTGTGAACCGGTCTTCGCAAAAAAACCACAAAGACGGCGGATACAAGCGTTATAGCGGCTAACAGGTAAAAGAGAACGGCTTCCATGGTTGCGAATATACCTCCGAATCAAACACCGCAGACTCTGTAGCTTAGCCGGTAAATATCCGAAGAGCCGGCAGGTGAACTGCTCTGTTATAAAAAACCACAATCGTTCGATGAAAGATCGGGTTCTAGGCTCGCAGACCTGAGCCTCAACCCAGCCTTTCAAAAAGATGGACTATCCAGCCTTCTTGACTTTCTTCTCATACCTCGGATGAGCAGGTTGCAAAAGGGCCTCCTTATCCAGATACAGCGCTTTACGGCTATATTCGGATATCTCATAGGCCGAAGACATCTCGATTGCTTCCTTTGGGCAGACTTCCACACAATATCCGCAGAAGATGCACCGTGTAAGGTCTATTTCATATCTCTCCGGATATCGCCGGTTATCGGGTTCCGAGGCGCCCTCAATGTAAATGCATTCAGCCGGACATACCGTTGCGCAAAGCATGCACGCCACACACCTTATTTTGCCCGAAGGGTGGACGGTAAGCACATGCCGTCCCCGCCACCTTTTTGACACTTCCCATTTCTCATCGGGATACTGTAGCGTCACCGGTTTCTTGAATATATGCTTTAGAGTCAGTTTCAGTCCTTGAAGCAACGGGAGAATCATTTCTTTAATCCCTCTAATTTAATCCGGTATGCGCCGGCGTCGAGAAACATTCCTTTAACTTTAACCATCAGACTCGCCAGTACTGGATATAAACGGTATACACAAAAGCCGTGAGCATGACGTTCAACAAACCGGCGGGCACCAACCCCTTCCAGCCAAACGACATCACCCGGTCATACCTCAACCTAGGATACGTCCCCCTGATCCATACGAACACGAACACGAAGAAGAACATCTTGCCGAGGAACCAGACGATCGGAGGAAGTATGGGACCTTGCCAGCCGCCGAAGAATAATGTCGTCGTAAGTGCGCTCAGAAACAGGAGATGCGCATATTCACCCAGATAGAAGAGGCCGAACTTCATCGAACTGTATTCTGTCTGGTATCCGGCCACTAGCTCATTCTCGCACTCCATGAGATCGAACGGAGTTCGCGCTATTTCAGCGCTTCCAGCTATGAGGAACAGAATAAAGCCAAGTGGCTGCCGGAATATGTACCACTTGTATATAGAATCCTGATTCTCAACTATCTGAACCAGATTCAGAGTGCCGGCGAGCAATATGACCCCTAATAATGAGAGGCTAAGGCCCAGCTCGTAACTGATCATCTGAGCGGCGGCTCTGACCGACCCCAGTAGGGAATACTTGCTGTTTGAAGCCCAGCCACCCAGGATGACACCGTAAACACCCAAAGAGGATATTCCCAGAATGTATAGAATACCTACATTGACATCGGCAATTACACCGGTGTTCAAGTCATATTTGGATGCGTCGGCTCCAAGGAAAAATTCCAGGCCGAGTCCTTTGGCGAAAGGTATCACGGCAAACGGAATGAGGGCGCAAACAACCACAATGAGTGGGGCCAGTATGTAGACGGCCTTGTTGGCGCTGGACACCGTGATTTCTTCTTTCAGCAGCAGCTTTGCCCCATCAGCCAACGGCTGCAGCAGTCCCCAGGGACCCACTCTATTGGGGCCCTTTCTGACCTGAATCCAGCCCAAAACCTTGCGTTCTATTAGTGTCAGATAGGCCACAAATGTAAGTACGGCTACAATCACCAACAGGACTTTGATCACAACCAGAATTATCGGCAAGGCGAATTCCATTATAAAAACCTCACTGATCTTCTAAGCCTTTTCGACCTTGACCTTGACCAAGGGTTCATTCCATTTTAGAAAACTATTCAGTTTGAGCGCCGGAAAGTGGTAGGGAACCAATACTTGCCCCACCGAGGGTCTCCGGGACCATTTGATCTTTACTTTAAAAGAGTCTCCAAAATCGTTGGTTAGTTTGACCACAGCGCCTTCATCAACACCCAGGGTTTTCATGTCAGCGGAGTTCATTTCAGCGACCGGCTCAGGACAAACGTCCATAAGGGAGTGGCTCCAGACCGACATAGAACCTGAATGGAACTTTGAAACTACCGGAACCAGCACAAACTGACCTGCGCTCGTCGTAGCGAGTTGAGGAGAGTCGGCTACAGGCAGCTTGGCTTTCCCGCCAGGGAACCCGCCTGTGTAAAGTATCGTGCCTCCGGTATCTGCGCTGTCCTTGCAGGGCCAAGTCAATCCGTCCACACCCAGACTGTCGAAATCGACACCGGCGTAGGCTTCGACCGTTTTTGCGATCTCCTTCATCACATCCTTGGGAGAGGAATATGTAAAACCGGCCAGTTCCATCTTGCCTGCCAGAGCATTGAATATTTCCAGGTCTGAGTGGCCCAGTTTCTCCTTCGTGGAAGGCCGCAATCGTTGCACCCGGCGCTCCGAACTGGTAAACGTGCCCTCTTTTTCAAAAGCCGAGCATGCAGGCAAAACCACATCAGCCATTTTTGCAGTGGATGTGTAAAACAAATCCTGAACCACAACGAATTCGGCCGCTTTAAAGGCCTTTTCTGTGAGCGCACGGTCAGGATAATCATCGACCGGATTTTCTCCCACCACGTACAGGCCCTTGATCGATCCGTCAGCAGCCCCCGACAGAATCGCCACGGCGTCCATTCCTGATGAGGCTGGTAACTTCGTCTTCCATAAGGTCTCAAATTTCTTGCGGGAAGCTTCATCTTCCAGTAAACCAAAGCCGGGAAGATGTTTTGGGGTGAGCCCCATATCCACCGCGCCCTGCGAATTGGCCTTCTCCCCGAGGATCAGGATCCCGCAGGACTCTTTTGCAATATGCCCTGTTAGGGCGGCCAAACAGGCGGCGGCCTTGGCGTTCTCGGCCCCGGACACGGCCTTGTAGAGTCCTTCGGCCAACACTGTCATTGCAGTGGGAGCCTGGGCGTATATCCTGGCGGCCTGACGGATAAGGTCCGGATCTATGCTTAAGGAATCGCCAATTTCTTCGGGTGTGTAGTCTTTCAGTGACTCTGAAAGGGCGTCAAAACCTTCTGTCTTTGAGGCCACTGAGGCTTTGTCATACAGTTCTTCGTCGATGATGACTTTTATCATCGAGAAAACTACTGCAGCCTCACTACCGAGAGGAGCTTTAATGAATACGCCGTCCCTTTCGGAAAGCTTCGTTCTGACTGAATCGATCACTATTACCTTTGCACGTTTTCTGCCGGAAGCCATGATAATTTCATTCTTGGCGACAGGATGCGATTCGGTAAGGTCGGCGCCGATTAACAGAATGGCTTTGGCATTCCTTAATTCGCGAATTGAATTTGTGGAGGCAGGATAACCGAACACTTCTGCCAGTCCGTCAACCAAAGCCTGGTGGGAAACGCCACCGCCGTGATCGATATTTGAAGAGCCCAATCCGGACTTCACAAATCTGTTTAAAACGTATGCCTCTTCGTTGGTCAGTCGCGCCGATCCCAAGGCGCCGATCGCCTGTGATCCGTGAGCCTTCTTCACCTTTGCCAGGCCGTCGGCCGCAACAGTCAAGGCCTCTTCCCAGGTGGATTCGGTAAGCACTCCGTTCTTCTTTACGAGGGGTGTTTCCAGTCGCCCTTCAGAGAATGCGTATGTCCATCCGTAGCGACCTTTTACGCAAAGACTTCCTTCATTTGGGGAGTCATGAGGTGAGTTGACATAAACAATCGACTGATCTTTTTCTTCCAGTCTTAGAGCGCATCCTAAACTACAGAATGAACAAGTGGTCGTCACATGTGACAACTCAAATCTTCGTCCAGTCCCCACTAACCACTTGGATGCGATTGCGCCCACGGGGCATATGTCTGCGCACTGACCACAGAACTCACAATCAAGAGGGCGGTCAAAATCGGTAGACACTTCGGCGTTCATGCCCCTGTTGATGAAACTGATCTCCGTTTGTCCCTGAACTTCCTCACATATCCTGACACACATTCCGCATCGGATGCACAGGTTCATGTTGAACCTGATGAAGTTCGAATCATTGTCAACATGGAAGTAGCGTGCCTGACGAGCGAAAGGTAAATCAGGAATTTCGTATTCGAAGACCAGGTTTTGTAGTTCGCAATCACCTGCGGCGTCGCAGTTTGGGCACAGTAGGGGATGTGACCTCAGCAACAGCATGAGCTGAGTCCGCCGTGACGCTTTCAAGGCAGGAGTGTCAGTAGCGACCTCCATACCATCACGAGCAGGGTTGAAACAAGCCGGCATGGTGCGCGTCTTGCCGCGCGCCGTCACTTCCACCATACACAGCCGGCAGGCTCCATAGGGAATCAGACGTTTGTCGTGACACAGGGTAGGAATGCGCACGCCCGCGGCCTGAGCCGCTTCCAGTATGGAACTACCCTTTTTTACCGAAACCTTAACGCCATCAACGGTCAAAGTAACCATAGATTTCTACTCGCAAAATGGATTCTGACTCAGTTCATGAGTTCCTTCATGGGAACGATTAAACCAAACCATGTGAGCCCACAGTTTTTCTGTAAATCAACCTAAAGTTCATCCCTATTCCGCCTGTCCAGAAACAGGCGTGAATACTATCGTATAGCTCCAAACTTGCACGTCTGGATGCATGTTCTGCATTTTGTGCATTTTTCCCGATCAATTTTTGCTACCGTTTTCTTTTCCCAGACGATAGCCGCTGAAGGACAGGCCTTGAAACATGCTCCGCACATCTTGCATTTGTCCTCCAACACCACAAAATCAATCAGGTCAGGGCAAACAAGAGCGTCGCAATGTTTGTCGCGTATGTGAGCGTCATACTCGTTTCTGAAATACCTGATAGTGGATAACACCGGGTTAGCGGCGCTTTTTCCCAGACCGCAATGAGATGTGTCATTAACATGGCGCCCCAACTCGATCAGGAATTCGACATCCCCCTCCTGTCCTCGTCCCTCACAGATGTCCGTCAATTTGTCGTACATGGCCTTGAGGCCTTCACGACAGGGGGTGCATTTTCCGCATGATTCATCGACACTGAAATTTGTGAAGAACTTGGCGGTATCAACCATGCAGGTCATGTCATCCATTACGACGACTCCGCCTGACCCCATCATGGCGCCGACTCCCTGCAATGACTCATAGTCTATCTCGACATCTTCCATTCCGTTCGGAATGCAACCGCCTGAAGGACCGCCAATCTGAGCCGCCTTGAATTTTCTCTTTTTGGGAATGCCGCCACCGATATCAAATATCAATGTCTTGAGCGTAGTCCCCATCGGCACTTCCACAAGACCGACATTGGCTATTGCTCCGGTGAGCGCAAAAACCTTTGTCCCCTTGCTACCTTCGGTGCCAATTGAGGCGAACCACTCGCCACCGTTAAGAATGATGGGGTTAAGGTTGGCAAAAGTTTCCACATTATTGAGGTTTGTCGGTTGGTTCCACAGACCTGCTTCAGCGCTTCTTGGAGGTTTGATTCGCGGCATTCCACGTTTGCCCTCAATGGAATACATCAGAGCTGTAGATTCACCGCAAACAAAGGCTCCCGCACCAGGCGCTATCCCAATGTCGAAATTGAAGCCGGAATTGAGAATATTATTGCCGAGAAGACCGTAGTCCCTGGCGTCTTTAATGGCTTTTTCCAGACGCTGTATGGCCAACGGGTATTCAGCCCTGACATATATGTAACCCTGTTCAGCGCCTATGGCGTAGCCTGAAATGGCCATGCCCTCAAGAACTGAATGAGGATCACCCTCCATGACGGACCTGTCCATGAATGCGCCAGGGTCACCTTCGTCGCCATTACAAATGGTATATTTGGGGAAGCTGTCGTAGCGTCTGCATTCTTCCCATTTGGAACCTGTAGGGAATCCGCCTCCGCCCCTTCCGCGTAAACCAGAAATCTTGACTTGCTCGATAACCTGTTCGGGAGTCATTTCCTGGACGCACTTCGCAAGAGCGGCGTAACCGTCCCGGGCAATGTATTCGTCGATACTTTCCGCATCGATAAGACCCCGGTTTCTAAGGACTATCAGTCTTTGAAGCCCAAAGAAGCCTATGTCCTTCATCAATGGGACTCTAGTTTTCTTGCCCTCTTCCTTGAACAACAACTGTTCTACCAGACGGCCCTTCAAGATGTGCTCTTCCACAATCAACGGGGCGTGCTCAGGCTTGACCTGATTGTAGAAAATGCCGTCGGGATATACGACCACCAGAGGACCCATGGCGCAAAAGCCATTGCAACCGGTCATAACTATCTGAACTTCATCCTGAAGGTTGCGTTTCTCCAGCTCTTTCTCAAGAGCAGCTTTGACATCCAGAGAACCGCTAGCGATGCAACCCGTCCCGGCGCACATCATTAGCTGCATTCTATAAAAGGGGCTCGCACACATAACCTAAACTCCGAAAAAGTCAAGGATTGACTAACGATTAAAGTTACATAACGACAGTGAAACGATCATGTGGCCATAGTTTCACTACCGATCGCCAGGGCAAAATCTTCGACCACTTTCCCGCCCATGACGTGCTCTTCAAAGATACGTTCGGCCTTGGATCTGTTAAGTTCTACGTATTTGACCGGGGCCATGTCTTCAAGCTCTACAGTGATCATTGGTTCCTTGGCGCAAAGACCGGCGCAGCCAGAGTTGGTAAGTATTATGTCATTGATGTCTTTGTCAGCGATCGTGTCCCGGAAAAACGTCATTATATCCCGAGCGCCGGCGGCAATGCCGCAAGTTCCCATATGCACCGTAATCTTGGCGCGATGATGACCAGCCCGCACACTCATCTTGCTAAGCTGCTGTTCTTTTATTTTCTTGAGATCCTCTATGGAAATTTTTGGCATCAGGGCCTCCCGGAAATACTTTCCTGACAATCCAGATTTAAATGCGCCGGGTTAAACGCTGCCGGGACAAATCAAATCCGTTGAACCTATTGGTATCCATCCAGAATGCTAATAGTTTTGGGCGGATGGATGTTGCCGTGCGTGTCTTCTCCTATCATCATGACAGGAGCCAAACCGCAAGCTCCGAGACACCTGACGGCCTCCATCGTGAATCGACCATCTTCTGAAGTCTCTCCGACATTTATCCCAACTTCCCGAACTATGTTCTCCAGAATGTCCTTGGAGCCCTTCACATAGCAAGCGGTGCCAAGGCACAGTCGAATAGTGTGCCTGCCTCTGGGAGTGATGGTGAAAAACGAATAAAACGTAACAACACCGTAAATGTGAGAAGCCGGAATATTCATCCCCATGGAGAGTTTTCTCTGCACTTCCATAGGAAGGTATCCAAACATCTCCTGGGCTTCCTTGAGCGCAGGTATCAGGTTCTGTGTCGTTCCAGCGTATTTGTCTATTATCTCGTCGAGATCTCTTAGTTTCTCAGGAGGTATAACCTCGACGGATGGAACGACTTTCTTTTTCAGTAAAGCGTCTCTTTCTTGCACTTTCTTAAATCTCCCTCACTCAGGCTGTTTCACGCCTGTTTGGTGTCTCTGATTCCAGTTGTCAGACTGTCACTAATAAAATGAACGACGCTAGGATTGTTAATTGGAATATCGTCAATGACACACCTTATTTCCCGGGTGTCCAGACAATAATGTCTATCATCAACCGAATATTCAAAAACAAAATCGATGTCCGAATTCCCTTCTATGAGGCATAGCACCGTTCCGGCTAGATCACCCATCGGTTTACGGTCGATGTGTGAGCGTTTCATTTTCGCCACCAGCCTTGCTCCATTTCCAGGACTTGATGTCAGGGTCATCCGCCCTTCGGCTTCCTCCACCGACTGCCTGAACAGGGACAATCCCAGTCCTACCTTTCTCGTCGTCCTAGTCGTCACAAACGGATCAAAAACCTTGCAGAGATATTCCTGCGTCATTCCCCGCCCGTTGTCTTCAATCTCTACGGTTAAACTGTCTGCCGTGGTGTCTTCCCTGACCTCGATTCGAATGAGATCGGCTCCGGCCCTTATCCCGTTCTCAGCAAGGTCCAGTATATGCAACGAGATGTCTTCCATCCAAAACCACAAACCAGGTGAAGATTCGGTGAACGGGCATCCATAAAGTTTTTTGGTCAATCGGACTTTCCACTACGAAACTGTCGCCTTATTCGCCTGGCGCCCAGCCCTCGTAAAGCCATTGTAATTTCCCGGAAACTCGGTGTTTCCAGTTCTGCTTCAGTGTATCCAAGACCGATATCCGCCAGGTAATGGGCATCCGAAGATGTGATCAGGGAATATTTTTCCGCCTGGCTGTATCTTTTTTTTAACTCCTCGAAGGACGATCTGAATGAAACTTCGAGAGCGTCCAGTTCCAAACCTGGAGGAATAAATCCGAGTTGGGAGAATATCCCGAAACCTGATCTATCGACATGCGAGGCTATGGCCAATCCGTTGAAAGAGTGAATCAGCCTTGTCACTCTCTCGGAACTCAACGTCGTTGCGCCAATCAGCAATCTGTCGTCAAGGTCATCGACTTCGTCGAATTCATTTACTACAGCCTGAACCCCAAAAGCGTTTTCGTCGTTGACCCCGTAGAGCCTGGAATAAACCTCATCCTGAACTGCGTCTGAATCCTTATGATTTTCAAAGATCCCGAGGATATGGACTTCCTCAGATGTCGTGATCTCTAGTCCGGGCAACACCAGAAGAGGCTTTCCAATGGCGGCCCTCCGACAGGCTTCGACGTTCCTGGCCGAGTTGTGGTCACAAATGGCCACGATGTCGAGCCCTACTTCCAGAGCCCTTTCCACGATAGCCCTCGGAGTCATTTCAGCAATATCCGTACACGGTGACAGGACAGTGTGGATATGCAAATCCAATTTATACGTTCCGAGGCCTACTTTGGTCCCCCTTAGGGTATCTCACACTTTTGACAAACCACTAACGGTTCGAGACATGATGGTAAAGGGGAATCAGTCACATAGACTTCCCAATCCCCATCTCGTAAAGCCTGCCCACCAACTTGAACGCCGGTAAATCACTTGACATGACCACAACTCCCTGCTCTTCCGCCTTACTGAGCGTGTCAGCGTCGGGCTTGCGGCCGCCTACTATGATTATCCCAGCTAAATTATTAAGAAAAGCCACTGCCACTATGTTCTGGTGGATTTGCAGCGTGACCCACACATCTCCTTCTTTGGCGTTTGCAATTACATCGCTTAGCAGGTCACTGGCGTAACCGCCCAACACATCTTTTTCTAGACCGGCGTGCCCTGCTTTGACTTCCAATTTCAATGCGTCAACAATTTCGTTTAAGGTCATTTTGAGGCTAATGCTCCTGTTATTATCGGTCTACCTCTGCCAGAACTATGTCCACACTGGACAATATGGCGATAAGGTCGGCAAAGAGACATCCTCTTGACATTGCCCTAAGGGTTTGAAGGTTGACAAAAGCCGGAGCCCTCCATTTGAGCCTTGCCGGATTGGGCTTGCCGTCACTGATGATGTAGCATCCAAGCTCACCTCTGGGCGATTCGATGCACTGGTAATATTCACCGACCGGCGGCGATACCCCATCGATTACCAGCATGAAATGATGAATGAGCCCTTCCATCCTGGTATAAATGTCCTGTTGTTCGGGGAAGATCTTTCCAGGAGCTTTGGCGCGTATTGGTCCTTCGGGAAGCCTGGAAAGAGTTTGCTTGAGGATTTTGTTGCTTTCCCGCATTTCCTGAACACGGACCAGATACCTGGAATAAATGTCGCATCCGTATTGGACCGGAACATCAAAATCGTAGCTCTCGTAACCACAATAAGGGTTGGATTTTCGATTATCCCATTTCAGTCCGCTGGCTCTCACCATGGGCCCCGAAGCCCCGAGGTCTATGGCGTCCTTGAGAGGTAGAAGCCCAACGTTCCTGGTTCTGTCCATGTAAATAACGTTTTTTGTGAGTAGTGTTTCGTATTCATCCACGCGCTGATCGAAGTGATCGCAAAAAGCTTTGAGCCTTTCCGTAAATCCTTCTTCCAGATCCTGGGCCACGCCCCCAATTCTAATATAATTCGGCATCAATCGTCCGCCGGCTGTAAGCTCGAAAAGATTCATTATCTCTTCGCGTTCACGCAGCATGTAGAACATGGGTGTCATGGCGCCGATATCATGTCCGTGAGTTCCAAGCCAGAAGAGATGGCTGAATATCCTGGACAGTTCCGCCATCATGACTCTGATGACCTGCGCTCGCTCGGGAATTGTCACGTCCAGCAGCTTTTCTACGCACATGGAGTAAACGAGTGAATTTGAGGACGCCCCCATATAATCACAACGTTCAGTCAAGGGAATGATCTGATGGTACTTTTTATTTTCGCATGTTTTTTCAAAGCCCCGGTGCAGATAACCTAAGTAAGGGACTACATCCACACAAATCTCACCGTCCAGTTCCACAATGGCCCTGAAAACTCCATGAGTGCTTGGATGGTGTGGGCCCAGGTTGAGTTCCATCAATTCACTTTTGACATCAGTCTTATTTTCGGCAGCTTGCGACATGGCTGGCAAATTCCTCACGCAACCCTTTATTTTGATAGATCAGGCGTATCCTGATCCGTGCCCATAAGGGGAAAGTCTTTTCTGAGCGGATAGACATTCCATTCGTCAGGTAACAGCAGTTTTCTTGGGTCAGGATGATTGTTGAATCCGATTCCAAACATTTCTGCGGTTTCACGTTCGTGCCAATCAGCCGTGGACCAGACTTCGAACACTGAGTCAATTGAGGCGTTCCCTGATTCATCTTCAATGGCCAGGGCCTTCAACCTCAAACGCTTGGCTGATGATGTTGAGAATAGCTCGTAGACAAGTTCAAACCTTGGGGCAGCCGGCATCCGGTCAACACCAGCCACAAATGAGAGGTAATCAAACCGGAAATCAGGGTCATCCCTTAGGTATTTGCAGACCTGAACTATTTTTTCCGCTGGAACGTTTACGCTGACCTGATCTCTGAACGTGTCAACCGTGATCGACTCGGCGCCGAACCGGGAGGCCAGCTTTTCCTTGACCACATCAGGATTCATTTACCAACCACCTTGATTTCATGGAATTGAGGGTTCTTGATGGATTGTTCTTTCATGACCTTGGCGTGTAACTGCAATATACCGTCGAGCAAAGCCTCAGGCCTGGGAGGACAACCTGGAATGTAGACATCGACCGGCAAATACTTGTCTATACCCTGCACAACTGCGTAGTTTTTGTAAATCCCGCCGGAACATGCGCACGCTCCCATGGCGATAACCCATTTAGGCTCAGCCATCTGCTCATAAATCCGAAGCACGGCGGGGAGCATTTTCTTTGATGCGGTGCCGGATACAATCATGAGGTCCGCATGACGTGGTGAAGGTCTGGCGACTTCCATTCCGAACCTTGAGAGGTCGTATCTACTGACAAAAGCTGCAATCATTTCCAGAGCGCAGCAGGCTAGGCCAAAACCCAGAGGCCACATGGATGATTTGCGCGACCAGTTAACAAACCATTCGAGATTGGTTACATGTACGGTGTTGTCAAGATGATTCTCTATTCCCATTGAAGCGCACCTTTTTTCCATACGTAAACAAGGCCGGCCAGTAGCGCCAGCACAAATATCAGCATTTCCACAAAACCGAAAAACATCAGCTTGTCGTAGATGTTAGCCCATGGAAACATGAAAATGAGTTCCACGTCGAATACAATGAAGAGCATACCAAATATGAAAAACTTTACAGAGAATCTCTGTCTGGCGCCGCCTATCGGATCCATACCGCACTCATACGGCATAAGCTTTATTGCAGTAGGATTTTTCTTTGAGAGAAGGTCAGAAAGAACAATGATAGCCGAACCAATAAAAACGGAAAGGAGAAGAATCACCATTACCGGGAGGTAACTTTCTAACATCGCACTACTCCGTATTTCACCACGGCCCCCCGTGATTGATTGAACTATTATCGACTCATGTTTTTGAAGATTGTTGCTAAGTCCGTCCGCTTTTCAGCAAACCTAGATTAGAATACCATCACCATATAGTCAACATTTTTCTCGATCAGTTTTTAACTAACGCGACACAAGCAGATTGAATACGAGGTCCAGTCTTGTTCCGCCTCCCGGCTCAGAAATCAGTTTCATAATGTCTGAAACACGCCTTATATTTGCCAGTCCCATGCCTGCGCCGAATCCCATATCACGAATCCATTCAGGGGCCGTTGAATACCCGGGCTCGAGCACCTGCTTGAGATCCTCTATACCCGGGCCGTGATCCACAGCTGAAATGTTGAGTTTATCCTTGCGGATATCCGCTATTATTTCACCGCCGACATCCGTGTGAATTACAAGGTTCATCTCCGCTTCATACACCGCCACTGCTACGCGCCTGATCACCTGTGGATCCACCACCAGGCGCTGAAGAGCCCTCTTTATCATGCTGGAGGCTTTGCCTGCGTTTGCGAAATCCTTGTCATCCACAACGAACCTGAGTATGAGACTGGTATCATCTGACACGATGTCCTGAAAAATGTGGCTGGCGCGGTAGGTGTGAAGTTTCTCCGATTCTTTCTTCTGAAGGCTTTTGTCCAGCTGCCTCAACAGGTATCTTGTGAGTGTCCCTGTTGTGACTATACCCACCAGATTCCCCGCCTGATCCACCACCGGCAAACGGCTGGCCCCCTTTAGACCGAGCGTGTTGGCCACCTCAGCGACAACAGATTCTTTTAAGACTGTCCGAACCCTGGTGGTCATGATTTCCGTCACGGGTTCATGCAACCTGCCCTGCTCCATGGCCCTCAAAATATCCGTCATGGTTACCATGCCCACTATATGGTCTTCCGCCAGGACGGGCGCTCCGGAAATGTGCTGGTCCATCATGAGAGTTTTCACATCGGAAACGGTCATGGATGGAGAAATTATTATTACGTTTGTCGCCATCACGTCTTCTACACGTGTGGTGTGCATAAGTTCCTGAACTTTGGTGATTGTCTGAGAGGTCATTTTACCAAGAGTCATTCCTGATTTTTACCACGCCCAGCCCTGGCAGGCCTCCGGCGTAGAGTCGTCCGCACGCCTCATACATTGTGTAACCGGTTCTAACCAAAGTCACCCCAAGCTCACGCGCTAACTCTAGAGTCTCCGGAGGCGCCTTTTTATCGCGGACCAGCACTATGATGTTTATGCCGGCCATTTCAGCTGTTCTTACTACCTGTGGATTGGTCAGGCCGGTCAGAAGCGCCATGCCTTCTGCTCCAAAAGCCAGAACATCGCTCATTAAGTCGGCCGCGCCGCCCATAGGGATTTCTTCTTCCGGACCGTGATTATCCAAAATGAATTCGGCATTCAGGATAGTCATTAATTCCTGGAGTTTCATGCAACACCCATAATCGAAACGCTAGAGATCAGAATATGAACACCCATGTTAGGCTATGTCAAGATAGTTGAGCGTCTAGCGTCAAATAGACGTCTTTTTCTGCCCGACATCCAGGGCAGGCGTCTATCCATAGCCTTACATTTTAGTAATTTCTGAATTCAAATAATACCTTTATGTAAGATATTACACCCTGATGGACCTGGCTTCTTTTTCACTCTTTAATTAAAACAAACACTTGCATATCCACAATTATTGGCTTGCCGCTTGCATCGGCTACACCCTAACAAGCCTTTCATGCTTGAAGGTGTAAGATTTAATGCCATGAAAGCCACAATCAATCAACTCGAGTTAAAAGTCCTGTACGACATCAGTCAGATAATAGGGCATGCTCTTAAACTTGACGAGACCCTCGAGAGAGTTCTCGGGATTTTGTCCAAGGATCTCTCCATGAAGAGGGCAACCGTGACGCTGGTTCGCCAGGACAACGAACAACTTGTAATCGTGGCCTCCCATGGGCTTCGTCCTGAAGAAAGAGACCGCGGCGTTTACAGACTCAACGAGGGTGTCACAGGCAGAATATTCACTGAGTGTGAGCCCTTTGTCGTCCCTGATATTAGCGCTGAACCGCTGTTTCTAAATAAAACCGGGGCCAGGGAGATTCGGAAGGGCACAATCTCGTTCATAGGAGTCCCGATCACGTTGCATGGCGTGCCAATCGGCGTGTTAAGTGTGGACCGTTTGTTCGGTGAGGAGATTTCCTTCGAGGAGGATATCAGGTTCCTGAGTATTCTCTCGGCGTTGATAGGTCAATTGATCAGCATCAATCAGCAGGTCGAACAACGCGAATTCAATCTGATCAAAGCGAACGAATTTTTGAAGGAGGACCTGTCACAAAAAGCGGCGAACTTTTTCTCAACTGCCAAAAGCCACACGATGCTTGAGGTCCAGCAGCTCATCAGAAAGGTGGCGCCTACAAAAGCTACAGTAATTTTACTGGGAGAATCGGGCACGGGAAAAACACTCGTCGCTCAAATCATCCATGAACTGAGCGCCAGGAAAAGGTCGCCATTCATAAAGGTGAACAGCGCAGCTCTCCCTGAAACTTTGCTTGAGTCAGAACTATTTGGACACGAAAAAGGCTCTTTCACAGGAGCGACTGAAACAAAACTGGGTAGAGTCGAAGAGGCCGACGGTGGAACTCTTTTCCTCGATGAGATTGGTGAAGTTTCATTGCAGCTTCAGGCAAAACTCCTGAGATTTCTCCAGGACAAGGAGTTCGAAAGAATCGGTAGTCCTAAAACACGCAAAGTGGACGTCCGTATAATAGCGGCCACCAATCTGGACCTGGATTCGGCTGTGGGGGAAGGTCTGTTCAGGCAGGACCTTTACTACAGGTTAAACGTGTTTCCCATACAGATGCCGCCTCTTACCGCCAGAAAAGAGGACATTCCCAGCCTCATCAGATTCTTCTCGCGAAAGCTGTCAAGAGAGTACGCCACCCAGTTACGATTTACCGAAAACGCTATCCTGGCGCTCGCCAGATATTCATGGCCGGGAAACATCAGGGAAATGGAAAACCTCATGGAGCGGCTGGCCATTTTAAATGAAGGCTCTGTCATTGAGGCCAAGGATCTTGACCCTTACATCTCTTTTGGCTTCAACAAAACCTCTGATGACCGGGATCACGCTGAACTCGACAGCCTGCAGGAAATGGAAAAACGTGGAGTATTGTCTGCCCTTGAGCGAAACAACTGGATACAGTCGCGCGCAGCCAGGGATTTGGGCATAACTCTCAGGCAGATGGGTTACAGAATCAAGAAATTCGGCCTCGAACACCTACTCAGACAAAGGAAAAACGTAGCATAAGATCCGACCAGGGCGCCGCAGGCCCGGCTTTCCCCATCATTTGCAGTAATTTCCCGACTCCTTTAAACCATCCAGTGTAAAAGACCAAACCAGAATCGGGGCATTCCAAAAGACGCCGAGGCATGAAACCATACCGGGCTTCCACTCGATGCAAGGTTTTGACCCGCGCTCACGCGCCATCGGCACAGTAAGTCTAATCGAGACAAGTTCGGGCAATTAATGACATTTTTGTGGAATAAATTAACAATATTGTAACATCTGTCCGGGTTTATAAACATCCTGGCCTCCCCCCAGATCCGCCTTGGATCATATACTTCTGTATTTTCTACGCTTTACGGCCTGCCCTCATCTACTCAACTGTTTTGGCACAGGACTTGCCTTATCCATCGTCAATTCCAAAGGAAGGCGGAACGGATCAGACAAATGAGAAAAGTAGCTATTTACGGCAAGGGAGGCATCGGCAAATCCACCACGACACAAAACACGGTGGCAGGATTGGCTGAGATGGAAAAAAAGGTGATGGTGGTCGGTTGCGACCCCAAGGCCGATTCGACACGGCTCCTTCTTGGTGGGTTGGCTCAGAAAAGCGTTCTGGACACCCTGAGGGAGGAAGGAGAGGATGTTGATCTTGACGACGTTAGAAAGCCGGGCTTCTCCGACACGTTATGTGTGGAGTCCGGGGGTCCGGAGCCCGGCGTTGGCTGCGCAGGAAGGGGGATCATAACATCAATAAATTTGCTGGAGTCTCTTGGCGCTTATGACGAGAGAGAAAATCTTGATTATGTCTTTTATGACGTTCTCGGGGACGTTGTTTGCGGTGGCTTTGCCATGCCGATCAGGGAGGGCAAAGCCAAGGAGATTTACATAGTGGTGTCGGGTGAAATGATGGCCATGTATGCCGCCAACAACATCTGCAAGGGCATTCAGAAGTATGCGGATGGCGGCGGAGTCCGGCTGGGCGGACTTATCTGCAACAGCAGGAAAGTGGATAACGAGGAGGAAATGATTGAGGCTTTTGCTGAAAAGCTCGGCACTCAAATGATTTACTTCCTGCCTCGGGACAATATGGTCCAGAGAGCTGAAATCCACAGAAAGACAGTGATCGACTACGACCCGGTGTCCGACATGGCAGGCCATTACAGGACATTAGCCTCCAGAATCGACCAGAACGACATGTTCGTCAAACCAAAGCCAATGCACACGGACGAACTGGAGAAAGTCCTAATGGATTACGGCCTGTTCGGTTGATGAGTTAAAGTGACTCAAAATTAAACATTCAGGAAGGAATGTAAAATGATCATGGTAAGGGCAATAGTCAGGCCGGAACGAACATCGTCTGTCATGCAATCCCTGCTTGAGGCCGGCTATCCGGCGGTCACCAAGATAGAAGTGGCGGGACGTGGCAAGCAACGAGGACTCAAACTGGGCAATGTCGTTTATGACGAACTTCCGAAGGAGATGCTCATGGTGGTGGTCAATGACCACGAGAAGGATTTTGTGATCCGGGCAGTGATGGAAAGCGCCAAGACCGGTGAAAAAGGGGCTTACGGCGACGGCAAGATTTTCGTAAGCCACATTGAGGAGTCTTACACCATCAGTAGCGGCGCCAGGGAATCATGATCCCGGCCTATTCCAACGAGGGACAACATGAAAGAAGTCATCGCCATCATCAGGATGAACAAGATAAACCAGACCAAAGAGGCTCTCGTGAACGAGGGATTCCCCTCCGTAACGGCGATTAGAGCGCTCGGGCGCGGAAAGCGTCCGGTGGAGCCGGAACTGATGCGTGCCATAAACGAGAACCCAAAGGATAGCGCAGATTTGCTGTCATCGCTATCCCAGGGAGGGAGGCTTTACGCCAAAAGGCTGATAACGCTCGTGGCGCCGGATGATAAGACTCCGTCCATAATTCAGACGATAATGAAGGTTAACCATACAGGCGCCCCGGGAGACGGGAAAATATTCGTTTCAGACATCGGTGACGTGGTCAGGATACGAACCGGACAGACAGGACCAGCGGCCATTGATGAAATGAACGGTTCTGATCGGAGGAGCAAATGAGCGCCGGCAAATCAAACATGAACCCGACCACCGCCCAGGAAGAATTTGTCAAAGATGTGATTTCAGTTTACCCCAACAAGGTTGCAAAAAAACGCCTGAAACACATCGTTGTGAAAAGCGACGGTGAGAATCCGGAAATAGAGGCCAATGTGAGGACGGCCCCGGGAATAATAACTCAGCGAGGCTGTTGTTACGCCGGATGCAAAGGCGTTGTTATCGGACCCATAGGAGATATGGTTCATATAGTTCATGGCCCCATAGGATGCTCCTTTTACGCATGGATCACACGCAGGAACATGTTCAAACCCAGAGAAGACGGGGCCAACTACCTGAACTACTGCTTTTCTACCGATATGCAGGATTCGGACGTCATTTTCGGTGGAGAAAAGAAGCTGCGACAGGCCATTCAGGAAGCCTGCGACATATTTAAACCCAAGGCCATCAGTGTGCATGCCACCTGCCCTGTTGGGCTCATAGGAGACGACATACAGGCTGTGGCCAGGGAAATGACTGAAAAGACAGGGACTCTGGTAATGGCGTTCAATTGTGAGGGCTACAAGGGGGTGAGCCAATCCGGTGGGCACCACATAGCTAACAACAAACTGTTCGAGCATGTTGTGGGCAAAGACGATTCAAATCCTATCGAGGAGAAATTCGTCATCAATGTTCTAGGCGAATACAACATCGGTGGTGACGCCTGGGAAATAGAAAGGGTCTTTGCCAAATGCGGTATCAAGATAATTTCCACGTTCAGCGGTGACGCATCCATCGACGAGATGAAACGAGCCCACCAGGCTAACCTCAACCTCGTGATGTGCCACAGATCCATCAACTATATGGCCGAAATGATGGAAACCGCATTCGGCATACCATGGATAAAGGTCAACTTTATCGGCGTCAACGGTATGGCCAAGAGTTTGCGAAAGGTCGCAAAGTATTTCGATGACCCTCAACTGACTCAAAAGGTTGAAGATGTCATAGCTGAAGAAGAATCGGAAGCCCGCAAAATTGTTTCCATGCACCGAGAAAGACTTCAGGGAAAGACGGCCATGCTTTTCGTCGGCGGCTCCAGGGCGCACCACTACCAGGAACTTTTCAAGGACCTGGGAATGGAAACAACAGTGGCCGGATTCGAGTTTGCCCACAGGGACGATTATGAAGGCAGACACGTTCTATCGACACTGAAACCAGACGCAGACAGCCGGAACATTGAGGAAATCAAAGTCGAACCGGATGAGAAACGATACAACCCCAGAATATCCCCAAAGGAAATGGAGGACATGCAGGCCGATAATTTCCTAAGCTCTTACGAGGGAATGATACCGGACATGAATCAGGGAACCATGATCATTGATGACATCAGTCATGTGGAACTGGAGGAGCTTATCCTCAGGTTCAAACCTGACATCGTATGCTCTGGAATCAAGGACAAGTACATCATTGAGAAATTCGGCGTCCCTTCCAAGCAGCTTCACAACTATGACTACAGCGGTCCCTACGCAGGGTTCAGGGGAGCCGTCAATTTTGCAAGGGACATCGACATGATGATCAACAACCCGGCCTGGAAACTGGTTCATGCCCCCTGGGATGTGGAACCGACTCTAAGGGCTCAGACCGTAGCGTAACAATTCACAATCACATGACCATATCCTGAAAGCAGCCTTTAAAAACTGCAAGGGGATAACTGTTCCCTTCTCCGGAGCGTCCAGGGACATTTAAAAACAGAGGTTCAAGCCATGCTGGATATGACACCAAAGGACATCACTCAACGATCTGCGCTGACCATCAACCCGGCTAAAACATGTCAACCAATCGGCGCCATGTACGCCTCACTCGGAATACACAACTGTTTGCCGCACAGTCATGGCAGCCAGGGTTGCTGTTCCTATCACCGAAGCCATTTGACGAGACATTACAAGGAACCGGTAGTGGCATCGACCAGTTCATTCACAGAAGGCGCCGCCGTTTTTGGCGGAGGCCCGAACCTCAGGCAGTCACTCAAGACCATATTCCAAGTATACAAGCCCGATGTCGTGGCGGTTCACACGACATGCCTGTCGGAAACAATCGGGGACGATATACCGTCAATAGTTCGCAAAGCTCAGGAAGACGGCATTGTTCCCGAAGGGAAATTCGTTATTCATGCAAACACTCCCAGTTATGTCGGGTCAAACGTCACAGGTTATTCCAACATGGTCAAGGCCATGGTGGATTACCTTTCCAACAGGGAGTTCAACGCCACCAGGGACATCAACGTCATTCCGGGTTATGTCGATCCGGCAGACATGCGAGAGGTCAAACGTATGATGACGGAGCTTGGCCTCACGGGCATCGTCTTCCCTGACACCTCAGATGTGCTGGACACCCCGATGAGCGGCTCATACGAGATGTTCCCCAAGGGAGGCGTCACAACCGAACAGTTGATGAGGGCCGGATCCAGTTCCGTCACCATGGCCCTCGGGGCCTTCGCGTCCGAGGCGGCCGCCGCCGCCCTGGAAAGCAAATGTGGCGTGCCATTCACGGTCATGGATTTGCCGGTTGGAATAAAAGCGACCGACACGTTCGTAAAATCGGCGCTGGAGTTGACCGGACAGTCCAGGCCCTCGGCGTCCATGATAGACGAGCGTGGTCGGGCGATTGACATGATGACTGACATGCAACACTACCTTTATGGCAAGAAAGTGGCTCTTTATGGCGATCCGGACCAGGTCATAGCCATGACCGACTTTCTGGTTAGCGCCGGAATGCGTCCGGTCTATGTGATCACTGGGACACCGGGGAAGCGTTTTGAGGAGAGGGTCAACCGGTTACTTGGGACCGAATCCTCTAATTGCGTGGTTAAAGCCTCGGCGGACCTGTTTTATCTTCACCAGTTGATCAAGAACGCCCCGGTGGACCTGCTCATCGGCAACACTTACGGCAAGTATATCGCCAGAGCGCAAGACATTCCTTTTGTAAGATATGGCTTCCCCATCCTGGATCGTGTGGGACACGGATTCTTTCCGACCTTTGGTTACAGGGGCGCCATTTACCTGTTGACCAATATCGTCAACACATTGCTGGACAGGCAGGACCGGGATGCGCCGGAAGAGAGATTCGAACTGGTTATGTAAAGATCAACAGGCCAAATCACCGACATATGGTGGTTTTGACCTACGAAAATGAGACTACCAATGAACGCTGACATCCTATCAGACAGAGAAAAGCAGATTTACCGCAAAGGCGAAGAGCCGTTCAGCATGGACTGCGACATGCCAAGCCTCGCAGGGGCTGTGAGTCAAAGAGCTTGCGTATTCTGCGGTTCGCGAGTGGTGCTGTATCCGATAGCAGACGCATTGCACCTAGTGCATGGCCCAATCGGTTGCGCAGCTTATACTTGGGACATTCGAGGCGCCCTTTCCTCGGGTCCTGAACTTCATCGTCTGAGTTTCTCTACCGACCTTCAGGAGAAGGACGTCATATTCGGAGGAGAAAAGAAACTATATCAGGCGCTTGTTGAACTCATCGACCGCCATTCTCCGAAAGCGGCCTTCGTTTATTCAACCTGTATAGTAGGAATAATAGGGGACGATCTCAGGGCTGTATGTAAGAAAGTGTCGGGCGAGGCTGGCATTCCGGTGATACCCGTCCAGTCCGAGGGGTTCAAAGGAAACAAGCGGGCGGGATATGACGCCGCATGCAATGCCATATTCGAACTCGTGGGCACGGGCGCCACGCATGACATATCTCCGGTCAGCGTCAACATCCTGGGTGACTTCAACCTGGCTGGTGAAATATGGATCATACGGGAATACTTCGAGCGCATGGGGGTGCAGGTCGTGGCGAACATAACCGGAGACGGCCGGGTCGATGATTTAAGACGGAGCCACGGCGCCGCTCTCAATGTCGTGCAGTGTTCCGGCTCCACAATGGAACTGGCAATAATGATGCAAAAAGAATACGGAATCCCGTTTCTGAGGGTTTCATATTTCGGGGTCGAGGATATGGCCGATTCACTTTACAAGGTCGCCGGTTTCTTCAAGGACATTGACCCTGAAATAGTGGGTCGCGCGAAAATTCTGGTCAGGGATGAACTCAGAGAACTCTATCCTCAACTCGAGAGATACCGTAAAGACCTCAACGGCAAGAAAGCCGCTATCTACGTTGGAGGAGCTTTCAAGGCGTTTTCTCTGGTAAAAGCATTTCGGCTCATCGGTATGGATGTGGCCCTGGTTGGCTCTCAAACCGGCACGGAAGAAGACTACAGGGAACTATACGAGATTACCGATCCGGGGACCATCATAGTTGATGACTCTAATCCTCTGGAGCTTTCCAGTTTCCTCCAGGAAAAGGACGTGGATATTTTCGTCGGCGGAGTGAAAGAGCGTCCTATAGCATATAAGCTGGGTGTCGGTTTTTGCGACCACAACCATGAGCGCAAAGAGGCGCTGGAAGGCTTCGTTGGGATGCTCAATTTTGCCAGGGAAGTTCATTCAACGGTCATGAGTCCGGTGTGGCGATTTTCGCCAAGACGTGTCTCACAACAAGCTCATAACGAACGTTCATTGAAAGTTGTCTGAGGGAAGCGTCATGAAAAACCCGACCGAAAATTTTGTGTCAACGACCAATTCATGCAAACTATGCAGCCCTCTGGGGGCCTGCCTGGCCTTCCGTGGGATAGAGGGAAGCGTCCCCTTCCTCCACGGATCGCAGGGATGCGCCACATACATGAGGCGTTATATCATAAGCCATTTTCGTGAACCGATGGACATAGCCTCATCTTCCCTCGGGGAGAAAAGCGCCGTATACGGTGGAGGACCGAACCTTAAACTGGGCCTGAAAAACATCATGTCCAAATACAATCCGCAAATGGTCGGCATAGCCACCACATGCCTGACAGAAACCATAGGGGATGACACACCCAGGTATGTCAAAGAATTCAGGGATGAATTTCATGACCTTCTGGATCATTTCAACAGTCCGGATCTGGTCACAGTTTCCACTCCGAGTTATTCCGGCGCCCACATGGATGGCTTCCACGCAGCCGTCAGGTCGGTGGTGGATCAGATGGCTGGCAATGAATCCAAAGTGAATTCAGTGAACATATTCCCCGGGTTCATCTCCCCGGCTGACACACGTTACCTAAAGGAAATAATCGATGATTTGAGCTTGATGGCCACCATACTTCCTGACCTGTCGGAGACACTGGACGCCCCTGCCCTCTCCGGGTACGAGAAGCTCCCCTCGGGTGGGACGAAGCGTCAGGATATCTGGAAAATGGGAGGAGCGCTGTGTTCACTGGAGTTCGGGCGCTCCATCGTGGGGAACGAGACACCGGGCGCCCTGCTGCTCAAAAAGTTTCAAACTCCTCTTAAGAGTGTGGGCGCCCCCATAGGGTTAAGGGAGAGCGACCTATTTTTCGAGGCGCTTGAAGAAATATCCGGGACTCCCATGCCGGAAAAACATGCTCTGGAGCGTGGAAGACTCATAGATTCCTACATAGATGGTCACAAGTATGTTTTTGGGCTCAAGGCCGTGGTTTACGGTGAAGAGGATATGGTAATAGGCCTCACGTCGTTTCTAGCCGAGATCGGTGTGAAACCGGCTCTCGTAGCCACGGGCGCCAAGGGCAGGCGTTTCAGAAGCGCCATCGAAAATGTTTGTGAGGGGATACTCAACGACCCCCCCATCGTGCTGGAGAATGTAGATTTTTATGACATAGCGAATGAATCCCGATTGATCGCTCCGGACCTGCTCATCGGCAATTCGAAAGGATACCGATTGGCCCGGGAGTTGGGAGCCCCACTCATCAGGGTCGGATTCCCCATCCATGACCGTTTTGGAGGCCACAGACTTTTGTCAATCGGTTACCGCGGCGCCCAAATTCTGTTCGATACAATAGTGAACACCGTGATTCAGCAAAAACAGGACGCTTCCGACATCGGTTACGGGTATATCTAGGAAAAGCACAGCTGGAGCCCTCAACTTTATTATGAGGTTACACAAAATGAAATCACAACTGAACACAGAAAACCATCCATGCTTCAATGAAAAAGTCAAGGGTTGTCACGGACGTGTTCATCTACCGGTAGCCCCTGATTGCAACGTAAAATGCAATTACTGCGACAGGAAATATGACTGTGTGAACGAAAGCAGGCCCGGCGTAACAAGCTCGATTCTGACGCCGGAGCAATCCGTCATGTATCTCAGGAGAGTCCTTGA
>CAZVOU010000055.1:0-13545 GCA_964628605.1 uncultured Syntrophaceae bacterium | reverse complement strand
GTAAACGACGAGGGAATCAAACAACAGTATCTGGACCTCATGACGCGTGTCAAACGCGTAGACCCGATTACGCTGGCCGAAATGACAGATTGCCAGTATAGAGGTGGTGATGGTGTTCCTCGGGTAATCATCCCTTTTTTACATAGTTGGTTTGTCCTGGATTTACTTCCCTATCGTCTCAGAGCTGGGCATGAGAATTTGGACACTTTGCCGATGAGGGTGCTGGTTTTGCAGCATCTTATGGCGGCGGCCGAAAATCATGGCACAGCAGTTCGTGTCATGAACCAGTGGATAGATTGCAGGTCTCTTCAGCATGGGGCTTTTTTGGGCGCTCATTTTGCTAAGTCTACTACGGAGAGCCTGGGGAAATTTTTTGAACTGGAGCGCGAGGAACAGATCAGCAGAGCAATGAGATGGGCCGGCACTCAACTGGACATGGGCGATACGGGCTTTGTTTTCCGATTTTTCCCACGTTTGCCTGTAGCGCTGATACATTGGTGTGCAGATGAAGAATTTCCATCGTACAGTAAAATTCTGTACGATGTTTCGGCAAGCAACTACATGCCTACCCACGGCCTGACCACTCTGACAGATTTCCTTATTCACAGGCTGGTCGAAGAATGAAGACATCGAAAACTATCAAACAGGATGCCTCTATTCTGACCCAAAGCCAGCTTAAAGCCATAAGATTGTCATTTCTTGCCCAAGGAATCTTTTAACTGCTGGACCCATGGTTTTACCATAACGGAATGAGGGGAGTCCTGCGCCACTTCGAGGAATTTCTCCCAGGCCGCAAGCGCCTCTTCGGGTTTTTTGAGGTCGTCCTTGAGCACTATCCCCATGTTGAAGAGGGCAAGCGCGTGGTCCGGTCTGGCCGATAGGGCCTTCCTGAATGCTGCAACTGAATCTTCAGGTCTTTTCAGGCGCCGGTAAGCCACTCCCATATCTGTTATAGCGTCGGTGTTGTTGGGATCCAGAGTTATTGCTTTTTGGTAAATTTCCACAGCCTTTTCGTAGTCGCCCACGTCAAAATAGTCGTTGGCAAGTTGGACAACAGCATCGACATTGTTCGGTTGAGCTATGACCATTTTTTCCAGCCCGGCTATTCTATTCCTGATTTCGGAGACTTGATCGGGGGCTGCCTGAACGTTGGTCTGCGCTTTGGAAACCGATTCGCTGGAGGTGTCTAGTTTCCAGGCCGAAAAGCCGACTCCGCTCAAAAAGCCCGCAACGAAAATTGCTATCCATGTAACAAAAGTGCCGGTGTTTCTCAAAATATTATCTCCACTACACGTAATGTATTGTCACGCCTGAGGCCGAAGCCTCTGCCACAGTATTGCTAGTCATTCCCAACCACAAGCCTATCGGTTTTCCAGAACTCGAAGAGCGTGAAACGAATATTGTCATCTATCTTTCGTGTACGGTTTCTTTCGGATAGATTTTGACATGTTGGCGATCGTCCTAATATACTGTCCAAAGTAATTGGCGTTCTGAAATGCTTGCTGATTGCATGCTAACTGACGCGCCTATATGTGATATCAAAAAAATGGTCTGGAGGGAACCAAATGGATGACTTTAAGCTCAAATACAAAACAATCATGGATGATCATTTTCCTGATGAAATGAAAATCAGTTTCGGTTCCCAAACCCTTTTTTATCGAAAAAAAACCTGGAAAATTCCGGATCCCAAGGGTGAACTAATCGAAAAGGGACTACGATATGGTGAAAACCCAGGCCAGGAAGCGGCTATGTATGAACTGGTTTCCGGGAATCTCGAGCTTGGAGGTTGTCGTTTTATTGAACCATTAAACGGCATGGTGAGCGCCTTAACTGAAACAGAGATGATTCAGGCGGGAAAGCATCCCGGAAAGACTAACCTGACCGATGTGGATAATGCGCTGAACATAATCAAATTTATGATGAACAAACCCGCTTGCGCCATAATGAAACACAACAACCCATCCGGGGTTGCTGTGGACAATTCTCTCTCCATGGCCTACCACAGAGCCAATATGGCCGACAGGATAGCTGCATTCGGCGGTGCTGCGGTGTTCAATCGTTCGGTTGATAGGGAAACGGCAGAGTTAATCTCCAGGAATTACCTGGAGGTTGTTGCTGCCCCTGATTACGAGGAGGGCTCAGTTAATATTCTCAAAGGCCGAAAGAACTTGAGAATTCTAACGATTCCTGGAATGGACAGACTCGAAACATTTTGCGACCTTCGATTTGTAGACTTCAAGTCCCTCAACGATGGCGGAATAATTGTTCAGCAATCTCCATTAAACAAAATAAGAACTGCTGCGGATTTGTTACCTGCGCGTGCCACGCATGACGGTAAAGAATATGTCACCGAACGATCTCCAACAGTGAGAGAACTCGACGACATGATTTTTGGATGGTCTGTTGAGCAAGGGGTTACTTCCAATTCAGTCATTTACGTCAAGGACGGCTGCACTGTAGGTATAGGCACTGGGGAGCAGGATAGGGTTGGTGTGGCGGAGCTTGCCGTCATAAAGGCCAAAGTCAAGCTTCGTGATCGATTGTGTTTTGAGCGTTTTGGCAAGCCATTTAGTGAGATGGGGGATGAAAACATCTGCAAGGAACTGGACAATGAAGTTGATATGCTCAAAGGCGGACTAAACGGAGCTATTATGGTTTCAGACGCGTTTTTCCCATTTAGAGACGGGGTTGAGGTTGGAATAAAAATGGGGGTTAGCGCTATAGTGCATCCTGGCGGTTCAGATAGAGATTACGAATCGATTCAGGCATGTAATGAGGCTAATCCCAAGGTTGCCATGATGTTTACAGATCAACGGGCCTTCAAGCATTAGAAACTGGAAAATGACGCCAAACATTATCACACAAGCCACGTCCCGCAATGCTTTAGGATTGACTCAAGGATTGCTGACGCTAATTGTCGTAATTATTTTGTTGGGAACAAATTGCCACGGCGCAGAATTTGATGAACTGGATAGTCGAATAGCCCTCTGCGAGACAGTTTTGAAGGATTCCCTGGAGATGCCGGACAGCCGAATCCCAAAGGATTTACTTCAACGCTGCAGAGGTGTGGCAATTTTTCCGAAGGTGTGGAATGTGGGCGCCCTATTGGGAGTGAGCTTTGGTTCCGGGGTTGTGATGCGGCGCAACGAAAAGACCGGAGCCTGGAGCTACCCGGCATTTTTCAACATACGCCAGGGAAGCCTGGGCGTCCAGATGGGGGCTCAGTCCATTGACCTGATTTTACTAATGATGAGTGAGAAAACCATTCAGAAGCTGTTGGAGGAAAAACTTACTTTGGGAATAGACGCGTCTGTGTCGGCGGGGCCGTTAGGTAGAGACGCCAGCGCTGAGACCAACTGGACCATGGAATCCGGAATCATTTCTTATTCCAGATCCAAGGGTTTATTCATGGGATTTGCCCTTTCTGGATCTATCCTCGAGCCCGATAAAATTTCCAACCAGAATTACCACGGCCAGGGAATATCAGTTCAGGACACTCTTTATGAGAGTAAAGGCTCTTTCTCGGAATCGGCGAAGAATTTGTCAAAGACTTTGACGGACTCTATTAAATGAATACCGAACGACGCTATCGAAATGATAACAAGACTTTATATAATGAAAAAAAGAGCGGCCTTGTGACCGCTCTTTTAATCCGTCCAGGATGTCTTGTGAAGCCGAATTACCTGATTTACTTCTTTGTGGTTTTATCCAACTCCTGTTGGCTTAGTTTAAGGTAATTCTCCGCCTGCTGTATCAAGTTCTTCAGATCAGGGGTTGACATCGTGTGAAGATAATCAACCTCACCCTGAATTTCCTTCAGAATATTTGCGAGCTTAGCTTGACGCTCTTCCACCTGAATCAAGGTTTCTGCCAACTCTGCCGATGACCCGGAGAAGTTCAGAATTTTCTTTCTACCAAGAATCCAGATAGCCAGCGGGAAAATCACTGCAATGACGACGAGCATTATGACCATCAATCTAAGATAACGGATCACCTCAAGACTGATCATTTTATTAAAATAGCTTCTGTCCTCGGCTTTTTCACCCGTTGCCTTGATAGACTGCATCGTTTGTTCCATTTTCTTGAGCCTTTGTTCATAAGGCTCCTGAGAAGAACTTGACTGATCCGACTTAGTCTTGGCGGAAACAAGCGATGGGTCATCAGTGGCTATTGCTGACACAGGGTTGCCGGCCACGATTTGAAGAACAACCAATATTATTATCGTTGCCAAGCATCCAAGGCCGGCTAAAAAACCAAAACCAGTTCTCTTTCCTCTTGCCGGCATATGATTAGACATTTTTACTCCAGTACTCACGAGATTATCCCTAATTGTTTTCCAACTCTACCACAAATTTCGACTACTTTCTCCAGATCCTCTATTGTGTGAGTAGCCATCAGGCACATTCTAATTCTTTGGGATCCTGGCGGCACACCCGGGGAAATGACACAGTTAGTAAATAGGCCCTCATCAAATAATACCCTCCAGAACATAAGGGCTCGGGCGTCATCTCCAACTATCATTGGCACGATGGGAGTCTCTGTTGGACCGGTTTCAAATCCCAATCCAACTATCCTGTCCATGAGAAACTTTGTGTTTCTCCAAAGATTTTCACGAATCTCAGGTTCGGTTTGAATGACTTCTAGGGCTGCCTGGACGGCGGCGACAGCAGAGGGAGGCATTGCGGCGGAGAAAATCAAGGCCCTTGAGTGGTGTTTTATGTAATTGATGACTTTAGCGTCTCCCGCAATGAAACCTCCAAGAGAGGCTAAAGATTTACTGAAGGTGCCCATCACCAGATCAACCTGGTCAGTAAGTCCAAAATGTTCCAAGGCCCCAGCCCCGTTTGGCCCCAACACACCGATACCATGCGCGTCGTCCACCATTATTCGAGCGCCATATTCTTTGCATACAGAGACAATGTCCGGCAAAGGAGCTATGTCGCCCTCCATGCTGTACACGCCGTCCACTATAACCAGAATTCCACTTGAGTCCGACGACGCCTCGAGATTTCTTCTCAAGGAATCAACGTCATTATGACGAAATCTTCTAACCTTGCCGAAAGCTAAACGAACTCCCTCGAGAATGCTCGCATGAACGAGTCTGTCAATAATAATAGTATCAGACCGAGAAATAAGTGGAGCAATCACTCCCTGGTTGGTCAGAAAACCTGTAGTGAATACCTGTGCCGACTGCTTGCCCATGAAGTCGGCTAAAGTTCTTTCGAGACGCTCGTGAAGTTCCAATGTTCCATTTAGGAACCGTGAGCCGGAACAACTGGTGCCAAACTTTGCCAATGCGTCCAGAGCCGCCTGCTTGACCTTCGGGTGGGTCGTGAGTCCTAAATAGTTGTTGGATCCCACCATTATCAGGTCTTTGCCCGCAACGGTTACATGAGTCCCTTTAAGTTCCTGAATGGCCTTGAAGTAGGGGTAAAACCCTAACTCTATTGCCTGCTGATCACGATTAAAGGCATAACATTTTTCGAAGAGGTCTCTCATCGGATTTGAATTCCAATTTTATCCTATGGACGATTTACGTCTACCAGAACACTTTCCAGAAGAAATAATCATGCTGCAGAGCGATAGCAAGCCAAAATAACAACCAACCTGGCTTCAGGCTACCAAATCATGAAAATCTGCTCACTGTTCCCCAAAAAAAATTATAATAAGCTGATAAGTCCTCAAACGTCAAGTTCACAAAGAGCGTTAGGGAGCAGCGCTAAAAAAGATCATAAAAAACCCGATCACCGAGGGTGTCCAATCAGTGATCGGGCCTATGTTGCAAAGCAGCAACTCAGATGACTGTGGAGTCTACTTCTTTACATCACCTGTAGCTGCTCCATGAAGCTTGATCTCAACTTTATTTTCGAGTCCCTGATAGTAGTCCTGAAGAATTTTGACAACTTCCGGTCTCGAGAATTCGGGAGGCAATTCGCCACCTTCGGATAAGGTCTTGCGAACAAGCGTTCCTGAAAGGAGAAGACGATCGGCCTTGCCGTGAGGACATGTTCTCATTGAAGCCATGCCGCCGCACTTGTAGCAATGGAAGGTCCAATCGATGTTGAGAGGCTGAAGCTCCAGCGCTCCCTCGGGGATTTTGTCAAAGATCGTCTGCGCGTCGAACGGGCCGTAATAGTCGCCCACGCCGGCATGGTCTCGACCAACGATAAGATGTGAGCATCCGTAGTTCTGGCGGAATACGCCGTGGAGAAGCGCTTCACGGGGACCGGCGTAGCGCATTTCCATCGGATAACCCTTCGTCACCACAGTGTCTTTCACGAAATAGTTGTCAACCAGAGCGTTGATGGCGTCCACACGCACGTCAGCGGGGATATCGCCGGCTTTTAGCTTACCGAGCAACTGATGGATGATCACTCCGTCCATGACTTCAACGGCTATTTTGGCCAGGAACTCGTGTGATCTATGCATTGGGTTACGAAGCTGAAGGGCCGCTATTCTCTTCCAGCCCTTTTTCTCAAAAATTTCTCTGGTTTCCGCCGGTGTAGCATAAAGCTCACCATACTGTTCCGGGAAACCACCCTCGGTCAACACTTTAACTGGTCCGGCCAGGTTATATTTGCCCTGAGCCATAACCTTCTGGACGCCCGGATGTTCCATGTCGTCAGTGGTAAAAACCTGCTTGCATTCAAAGGCCTTGTCGATCTGATACTTCTCAGTGACATTCATTGTTGCCACTATCTCGTTGCTATCTGTGTCAACGAGCGCAATTTTATCACCTTCTTTTACTTTTTCGTCATCTGTTGAGACGGTGATGGGGATCGGCCAGAACAGCCCATTAGCCATTTTGAATTCGGCGCAGACTCCCTTCCAGTCGGAATAGCCCATGAAACCCTCGAGAGGAGTAAAAGCGCCGCAGCCCATCATTAGAAGGTCACCGGTTTCACGTGATGTAATAAATATTTTTGGTAAAGACTCGGCTAACTTTTTCTCATCCGCCAACGCTGCGCCAGTTAATAGTAATGGTTTAAGTTCCCCTCCACCGTGGGGTTTAACTAATTTACTCTTCGACATGCTTTGACCTCCTTGAACTTGTTGCCTTGCTTAAATTGGTCCCTACTAATGGCTTTGCCCTATAGGAACACGCTTTAGATAGATGCTGAATTAGACTCTTAAGTATTGTGGGAAAATACTAAAAGACGATAAATGCTACAGTTTTAAATATATTGTGTCAACATAAATCCTAACGCTCCGACATAGTTGTTTTTAGACAACATGATTGTAACGTCGGCGAGTGTCCAAAGCTCTCAGGATTAATTCCCCAAACACCTCCAAGGCAATAAGCATGCCACATCCTGAATTCAATAAATGAGGACAACGGGTTGAGTCATTTAAAATTATCCGGAATCCGTCTAATTGGCGTCCGCTGTTGAGGTGTCAATAAATTTTACAAAGTGTAAAAGAATTTCTGGGGAAATAGGTGGCTGATACGTTTTTAAGACTAACTTTTCCCGCCCGATGAGTTGTAAAAGAAATTATTTGTTGAGGGTGATAAGATCGGGGACGCGCCATTTCGCCAAAACAGGCCCCATTGGTGATTCCGAAAATCTTCGGGCAAGACGGGTCCCGAACAGTTCTTTTTCTGGTATGTAGGCTAAAGGATTATACAACTGATTGTTGACACGTACTTCTAAATGAAGATGCGGTCCGGTGGAACGGCCTGTATTTCCTACTAGAGCTATTTTCTGACCCTTCTTCACCGACTGACCTTTTTTCACGTTAATTTCAGATAGGTGGGCGTAATAAGTGTAAACACCCTTGCCATGATCCAGCATGACTGTGTTCCCATAACGCCTGAATCTTTTGCGGCTTCCGGTAAATATTACCTTCCCCTCCGCGCACGCTATCACCGGCTGACCCACCGGCGCAGCTATGTCTAATCCGGTATGGAATGAGCCCCACCTAAATCCAAAGGGAGATGTTAGGACACCCTTGGGCACGGGATACTTCAATTCAGGAACCGACGTATGCTTGGCCCCTCTGATCAACGTGGCCAAAGTCCTGTCGCGCCCTACATCAGACAACGCAGGCGACCGGTTGTGAGAACCCGCCTTTTCTTCCCAATCGTCAAGCAAAGCCGAAGCCGGCAAAAAAACCGTCTGCCCCATGGCCAGTTTACCAGAAGCATCAAGGTTGTTGATCTTGGAAACCGCTTTTATGTTAAGTCCATACACATCACATATCTGCCTTAACGTCTCTCCCTTACCTACTATATGAAAGGCGCCGTCTTCATCCTCTGTCTCGTTAGGCTTGTCTGTTTTGCTTTCCACCTTCTGCTCAGTCGAGACAGATGAGGCAACGCTCTTGAGAAGTCCCTGTTTAGAGGCGCAAGATGTTAAAGCAATTACTGCCAGAAACAAGATTAATATTTGACGAAGCCTCATTTAAGCTCCAAGGATAGTTCCGTGAAAGAGATGGATTGCGATATTTTACTAAATATCATAAATAAAAGCAAATAAATTAAATAATTATAATTTATATATTAACTAATATTTTATGTTATTTAAAGTGTTGCATTATGTTGGTTCCGAACTTGTTCGGAGGTGATCCCCACAGCTGAATTTCACATGACTATTGGAAAAGGACGAATTGTAAAAAGCCAGCCAATGGGTCGTTTTTGTGAGAGAGAGCCCGGTCCATTCGAACCGGGCGCGTAATCATTAGTTCGGATAGAAGCTCAAATTCTACTTAATGACAGGAGCAGTCACAGAAACCTGGGCGGAATCCTGCTCTTTAAGTTTCTGAGCCTCTTCAGCCCATTTCTTGGCATTGAGGGATGAAATCTGCTGTTTCAGAGAGAGCAGTTCCTGGTCATAACCGCGAATCTGTTTTGAAAGATTGGCTTTAGAATTGTTCTTGATCTCATCGGCCTGGACTTCAAGCTTGGCTATCTGGGAATCCAATTGGACTCTCTGCTTGAGCAGGTTGTCAATCTGACCAACGAGGGCCTTTACCTGCTGATCAATCTGAGAGTCATTCTGTTGACGAGCCTGATTTATTTGGCTTTCGACTCTCTCAGCCTTCTGTTGAAGCGACGATATCTGGCCGGCCAGATCTTCAGCGTTTACGTTCAAGACCAAGGCCGCCATTGATACGGTCAAAGCCAATGCCAGAAAAGTAAGTTTTTTCATCGATACACTCCTGTGGCGCCAATTTAGGAAGGCCCGGGCCCCCTTACGCGAAACCTTAATTAGCACAACATAAAAAAAATGCAACAAACAAACTAATTATACTGATGCAATATATTAAATATCTAGAAACTAATTTAATATGTGGGGGCCGGTTCCGGAGCTTAGCTTCTGCGGACGCCCTTTTTTTTGGGATTTATAAGCGCGGTAATGTGTGTTGACAAAAATCGCTCATAACTTATAGTCGAGCTTTAGAACAGCAAAATTCCATAAAACGCGTGTTACAACTGTTGCGGCCGGAATTATTAATGATCAGATTTTGTTGTCTGGAGAATCGCAGGCGATTTATTGGTCGATAGTTCGATGAGTCATTGGGAGGATATTCAGATGAGGTGTTCAATCGGTGTTCTGAGGAAGCTTTTTGCTTTGGTTGCTGTCACTTTGATCTTTTCATTGACGATCAAGGGAGAAACATTGGCTCAAGGCATTCAGTTGACCTACGCGAATTTTCCGCCGGCTACGACCTTCCCGTGTGTGCAGATGGAGCGTTGGGCTGAAGAGGTTCGCAAGAGGACGGATGGCAAGGTAAATGTTAAGACATTTCCCGGTGGTACTTTGCTGGGGGCCAAGAACATGTATGACGGAGTGGTCAAGGGTTTGGCGGACATTGGATGCCTGGCAACCGCATATCAACCTGGCAGATGGAAGCTTTTTGAAGCTATGGACCTGCCGTTCATGTTCGAGAGTGGAGAAATAGCCAGCGCCGCCATGTGGGAATTATTCACGAAATTTAAACCAAAATCCTTCGATGACGTCAAAGTTCTGACTATGTTTACGTGCGCGCCGGCTCACATCATGTCTGAGAAACCGGTGAGAAAGATTTCTGACATGCAGGGAGTCAAGCTTCGTGCGGCGGGCACGGGCGTAGACATATTAAAAATACTTGGAGCGGCGCCGGAGGGAATGCCAATGTCGGCTGTGCCGGAGGCTCTTCAAAAAGGTGTAATTGATGGTTTGGTGAGTTCATTAGAAGTAATGAAGGATCTTAAATTTGCGGAATACTGCAAATTTGTCACTTATGGGGACCTGTGGGTTGTTCCTTTTGCTGTTGTCATGAATAAAGCCAAATGGGATTCGTTACCCGATGGTGTAAAGAAGGTATTTGACGACTTGAGCCTGGAACAGGCTGTTTGGACAGGGGTGTATGTAGACAAACATGCCAGAGAGGCCGTTGAATGGTCGAAGCAGGAGCCACAGAAAGTTGAATTCATAACATTGCCTAAAGAAGAACTGGAAACTGCCAAGCAAAAAGTCAGACCACTGATTGATGAATACCTGAAAAAGACTCAGGGAGCTGGTTTGCCTGGAAAAGAATTTCTGGCCGAGCTAATCACACTCAAAGAAAAATTCGAAAAGGGTTCGGCGAAGTAGCAAAAACGTCGGGCAGCTGGAACATTTTGTGGCCATGTCGATTTTGAAAAACTTTTTAGTCTAGCAGAGTTTATATATGAATAGCCTGAATCGACTGAACAATTATCTCACGGACATGTTTGCTGCGGCAGGCGGTGTCGCTCTGTTTATGATGATGGCCATTTCTGTCGCCAACATGACTATGCGGTATTTCGGAACACCGCTCAGTCCTGCTTACGAGTTGGTCGGTTTTCTCGGAGCAATTGCTGTGTCTTTCCCCTTGGCCTACGCGCAGGTTAAAAGAAGCCATATAGCTGTAGACATACTGTCTTCCCGTTTTTCCAGGCCTGTGCGCAAAGTGGTTACAGCGGTCGGTCTTGTTTGTGGTGCAGTGTTTTTCTGTCTGGCCACTTGGCAGGTAGCAGTGTTTGCCAACACGATGAGACTCACCGGTGAGCTTTCCGAAACGACCAAGATGTCATATTACCCATTCGTTTTCGCTGTATCTGCCGGATGTGGCCTAATGGTTTTCTCACTTCTGATAGATCTCATCAATCTTGTCGCCGCAAAATCGGCCAATGAGAATAAAATGAAATAGCCTATCGTCCGGATCGAGTCTTGCATGCCTACCGAAAGGGGAGGTGTCGGACTTGCTCCGGATGAAAGTAGTATTTTTCCTATTTGATTTGCTTTAAGATCATTTTATTGAGGAAGATCTTAAATGGAAAAATCACAAACTGGAAAGACTGATTTGTTGACCGGCAGAAAAATTCTGGCTGTGGATGACGAACAGGACGTTTTGGAGATCATATCCGAGCAGCTCGATGAGGCTGATTTAATCAGCGCGTCCACCTATGAAACCGCAAAGGTCCTAATCAAGGAAGGCGATCTTGATCTCGTTATACTGGACATCATGGGGGTCAGGGGGTTTGAATTGCTGGAGTATTCCAGAAAACGTAAAATACCGGTTGTTATGCTCACAGCCCATGCGTTGAGTCTGGAAAACTTTCAGAAGTCCATAGACAAAGGGGCTGTGTCGTTTCTTCCAAAAGACGAATTGTACAATTTGCACGAACTAATAGAGGAAATCCTGGATTGTATTGATTCCGGGCAAACTCACTGGACTAAACTCATTCACAGACTTGGTCCCAACCTGAAACAATTGTGGGGCGATTTGTGGAAAAAACTTAAGTTTCCTGAAGAAACCAACATCAAGTCTTAGCTGCCATTCTAGATTAACTCGTTTTGATATGAATTTGCCCCTCAAAATTCATGAAGGGCATCTTACTAATCCATTTAGATATATTGCGGACAAGTTTGACACACCGCGCAAGTACGCGCGGTAAGCTACCCATCATGAAGACAGACTCATATTGTTTATATGCTTTAATATTAATAGGTTAAGACGTTAAAATTAAAAAGCTACAAAACTTTTTTAATTGGCACTAAAAGCCGCCATCGATATTTTATCTTAAAATCGACCAATTTGGTCAAAGAACTCATTTTTTGATTTACTTTGCCTGAATCGAGTGATAGACATCGTCGAAAATCGACTTAGGAACAAAATCTAACTATTGGACTCTTATAGGCATTAAAGGCTCCCGACCGTGACCTTCAACCTACGGGTATCTCCCGGAGGGAATTTGTCCCATGAAGCGGATGACGTTGAAACTGGAAAAATGATTAAACGAATCATACCAAACATCAGCATATCATTTCTTTTTTCTTTTCCTCTTGTGGTGTGTCTGTCGTCCCATGTATGGGCCGGGGCTCCTATTCAGGCGGACCGGGACATGAATTTGCTCTATTTTATCACCCATCTCCATCCTACTATATATGTGATACTTTTCGGAGTGTTTCTGCTCTCGATGGTAAACCTGGCAGTTCAAACCCAACTGGTTTCTTGGTTTAAATTGTCGCTGCAGAACAGATTGCGTGAAAATATTTCTCGAGATTCCTCAGGCGCTGATGGATTCATTGGGAGAATCGGTAAAAAAAGCCGTCCCAAAAATTTCCGAAAGCCAATCAGAGGTCCGGAATCATATAGAATGAGCAAGGAGCCGTTGCAAGACGGGATTGTATCGGTCAGGTCCGTATCATCAGCCGTGGATAATGCTGAAGAGGTTATGCCGACACCACTGGATGGTGAAGACCACAGCTTGCCGGAGTTCAGTCTGGCGTCCAATCCTAAAAGCAAAAGAAAAAAGGTAAAATTGCCTGATTCCGATAAGGAAAAAACGACAGCCGCCAAAGAGTTCAAATTTTCTTCTGCAGTAGATTTGCCCAGTCCTGAAGAAATTGAACGTCGGGGAAAAGAAAAGATTGTCGTCACAGGGCGGGTCATAGATCCTTTGAACAGTGGGTTGGCAACTGCTGTAGTCTATCTCGTTGACAAAGACGGAAACAAGATGGGCCAATCGTGTCGAACCAATTCAGACAGTGGCGCTTACAGGGTTCAGTCCAACGAGGGGGGGGCTCATTCAATAAATGTTTACAAACGTGGCTATGTGATGAATTCTGACGGGCCTATCAAACTTCCAGCCAAGAACGGAAAAATAGAAGGCTTTGATGTCCACATGGTACCGGAAGGTTGTCTCATACACGGAAAGGTTTCATCCACAATTGGTCAGAATCCGATAGAGGGGCTGACGGTAAAATGCGACTGCAGAAGCGAGCAGTACAAATTTTCCTCAACTACAAATTCCAAGGGCGCTTTTCAGGCTTTGGGAGCTCCACTGAATTCTGAATGCGTGATCCAGGTTCTTTCTCCGGATGGGAATGTACTGCTGGATTCAAAGCCATTTGAAACAGTTCAAAAAAAGCAGATTTTTATGGATCTAAAAGTGGATTATCCAGAAAGTGAAAATCGTCAACGCGCCTCGGAGCAATATGAAAATGTCGATATAGTCATTGAAGACGCCGATTCAAGGACTTCCATCCAATCTAGCGCAGTGTGATTCCCAATCTCAAAATCCAGTGATCCCAGTTT
>CAZVOU010000054.1:0-2074 GCA_964628605.1 uncultured Syntrophaceae bacterium | reverse complement strand
GAATCCATCTTACACCGGGATCAAAAAAAGCGTGTAACTGGTGTCTCTGTCAACTTTCTTGGGACCATTCTATCCAGGAATGGATCAGGCGCCCTGGATATTATAGACAAAGATCTTGGAAATGGGAAAACGTTCCATATAGATATTCCGAGCATTGCCGGGCTGTCAAGAAATAACCTAGAGGCGCATGGAATGCCAGGACCCGCGTTCATCCCCATCGACATTCAAGCCCCCGGAAGAGGGATGCGTGGCGAAATATGCTGGAGAAGGGCCGGAGTGAGATCAGGCCTCGGATCGTAAGGAGAAAACGGACTGCTCGTCACTAAAGAATTCGGATCTGCCATAAGTATCTCAGGCGTAGTAACGACAGCGGCTCTTGAACCTGGGAGTCCGCTCCAACAGGACGCATGTGACCACTGTGGACGTTGCCTCGCAGCATGTCCAGTCTCAGCCCTTGCCGAAAATGGCGAAATAAACAAGGAACTCTGCGGAAACCACATATTCACATATGGCTTCCGATTCTTCGAGAAATTTGTAGAAGGACTGCGGAAAAAATCAGAGGTCAACCATTGGACCTCATCGCGAGTTCTTGAATCAAGCCCTGATATCTCGCTCACTAATTCAGGATCAAGGGCTGAGAATACATGGCCAATTGATTCAGGCTCCTTATCGATGACAGGATGCTAACCTTTTTAAAATTAGAAGCTATTGGAAGAAAAGTGTTTACAGGAAACCAGGAGCAATCCTTGAATCGGTCATCATGGCTCGGCTGGACTTTCTCTGCCACAATACCTGCAAAGGATGGCTTCGGCCTATCCAGGACCTTCAAGTGTAAGACACCGTAAACAGTGTTTTTTTTGAGATTTCTCATTATGCGACACATGCATGTCAAATACGGACATTCAAGATAAAAATTTATCCGATTCCAAAACAATGGTTCAACTTTTCAAAAAATTGATTTGGATACTTTTGAGTCAGGCGGAAAAACCATAAATATGCGCTTCTAACATCTTAGCATTTTCTTTCAACAGGATACAGGCCCCCTATCAGGTTTTAAAACCCAGGGATGATCCAGGAACGGTACCGATCCACATACACCCATTATCACGGCGTACTTTTCCATCTGAAAAATGATGATTGTTTGACTCTGCAGATGGGGACACCTCACATTGTCTGGTTTGGATGAACCTGAAAATGCTCAGCAAGTTCAGCTAGTGTTTGCTGCTCCTTGCTGAGACACAATTTTAAAGGAGCTGATCACTTATGTCACTGTACGGTTTTTTGGAACCATTTCTTTCCTGGAGCAAGAATGGGGCAGATCATCCGAACCAATTCTGTTGATCAAGCCTGTTGCGATCGAATACCTAAAAAGATGTAGGACCATCCATTCACTATCAATTCGACTGATACCACCAGACCAATGACCCAGAGACCGGAAACCGGCCACTGGACGAGTATCATTGCTCCGAGAACGGCGGAAATGATACCGGAAATGAAGGGCATGAGCCAACCACCGGCTTCACGCAGTCCGAGCGCCATAATCACCCTGGTCAACCCTACCAGCAACAGTATGCCCGCTACGATCAGCGTGAGAAACAATTTAGCCTGGATGGGATCGGAGAGTATTGCGACGCCTGCAAACAAGTACAGCAGCCCTGTAAAAGCAGGATACAAGATGTTTTTGAATCCTTTTCGCTTTGCAGCATCGGCAAACTCTGCTCCAGCAGCCATGATCATCATAACCCCAAAGAGCATGATGCTAGCAGTGGTCACAGCGAAGGTCATGCCTAATCCTGCTAATCCCAGGATGAGAAATCCGATTCCAATGGCGACCAACCATAAGCGGTTAGGTTGCTTTTGCTCCGTTGTCGGGTCGCTGGACGCTTTTACTTTAGATCCTGTGGGCATCAACTCTACTCCTTATTGAAAAGAATTCTAAGCCCCCCTAAAACGTTATACATTTTAACGGCTTAACATCAAAGACGCCTTCGTGGACCGCGTGTCATGGGAATCTACGTGAACTTCAAACGGGTTTCGGTAAAACGTGTAAGCATCCGCTAATGAAAGCGCTTCT
>CAZVOU010000053.1:0-16644 GCA_964628605.1 uncultured Syntrophaceae bacterium | reverse complement strand
CTCGTACAGACGCATTTCACACACGTCCTGTCGTTTCCCGGATTTTATAACCTTTCCTACTGCCCGTAGGTTGGTTTGTTTGGCAGCGGCAAACAGGTGGAAAGACATTTCGGAAGTGGCGACCCAGCATGATTTTTCATGGGTCAGAGCCGAAGCAAACCAACCGGCGTTATCCAGCATAGTGGCATAAATTCCACCGTGGATTCCACCGAGGGCATGGTCCAGATTTGAATTGTACGGCAAATCCAGCATAGCCTGTCCTTCGGTGTCAAACGATAAACGCATTCCGAAAAATTTGGCTATTGGAGCAGTTTCATTAAAAAGTTTTAGCAGTTCAAGGTTTTTTTCCTCGTACAACGATCATACCTCTTTACCCTGGAGATGAAAAAACTGCAAAAAAGGCAGTAGCCCAAAAACGCCACTGCCTTTCATTAAAATCTCAAAATCGAGTTGACTGGTTCGTTACACCTTTGGCCTAGGAAGCAGTCCAGCCTTTTTGGCGATTTCCCCCACCTTTTCTTCCCACTCAATCGCCATGATGTGAACGCCGGCAACACCTTTCATCGCTTTGAGTTTGGCCAGGGTTTCTACCGCTATGGTGATGCCTTCCTCTGCCTGTTTTTCCTTCGGAGTGTCTTTCATACGTTTGAGCATGTCTTCAGGGACATCCATGCCAGGCACATTGTTGGCCATGTATTTTGCCATACCAAAGGATTTGAAAGGAGTCAGGCCGGCCAGAATGTATACTTTCTCGTGGAGTCCGCGATCCACTACCTGTTTCATCCATTCTTCAAATTTTGGAAGGTTGAAGATACACTGGGTTTGAATGAAATCAACCCCTGCGGCTACCTTTTTGGCCAGTCGCGGAACCCTGATTTCAAAGGGGTCGGCAAAGGGATTCTCAGCGGCGCCTATGAACAGCTTGGGAGCCCCCTTTATTTCCTGTCCACCCTGAAATTTGCCCTCATCACGCATTGTCTTTACGGTATGAATTAACTGGATGGAGTCCAGGTCAAATACATTTTTTGCTTGTGGATGATCGCCGAATTTCTGGTGGTCCCCGGACAGGCAAAGCATGTTCTTGATGCCCAGAGAGCAGGCGCCAAGAATGTCACTCTGCATGGCGATACGATTCCTGTCACGACAAACCATTTGCATGACCGGTTCCATGCCTTCCTGCAGCATCAAAACCGAGGCGGCGATAGACGACATTCGAACCACCGAGGTCTGATTGTCGGTGATGTTGAAGGCGTCCGCACTATCTTTAAGCAGAGCGCATTTTTTCTTTACTACTTCAGGATCGGCCCCACGAGGCGGACCGCATTCGCCGGTAACTGCAAAATGACCGGCCTTGAGTACTTTTTCTAAATTGCTGCCCGATTTATATTCTGCGCTCATCTCTGAAAGTCCTCCCTGATCATTGTGCGTGGGCCTCCATCTCGATTATGTCTCCAGTCGTTGGCCCCCATAAAGTCTTCGTAACGGTCCATCTGATTTAGCGATTTGAGGCGATCTATTATCAACTGCCAGGCGCAATCAACTTCAGGGTTGATTTCGCATTTTCCTTTTGTTGATCCGCCACAAGGCCCGTTCAAAAGACTCTTGGAACACCTGGCGATAGGACAAATACCCGCTGTATAATAGAGTTTGCAGTCACCACATGTTTGGCAACGCTCAACATAGTAGCCTTCTTTTTTGGAGCCACCGACGAACGTCGTGTTGAGAGCCGGATAAACCGGTTTGCCCAGATAAGTTTCAGCCATGAAGTTGACTCCGGCGCCACATGCCATAGACAAAACGGCGTCCACTTCCGGCAACAACGCCTGAACGCCCTCAATATATTCAGGGTCGCATTGGCGTTCAATTGTTTTTTCAATAATTTCGAGTGGTTTTCCATTTTTGTCTCTAGCCATTCTCAATTGACTGGAAAGCACTCGCACTTCGTCTTCCCCTCCGGTCAGACAGACCGTGACGCAGCCGCCGCAACCAAGAACCATTATTTTATTATGGCCCTCGATCATGTTCATGATTTCGTCAAAAGGTTTTCTTTCTCCAATGACCATTTTATGCCTCCAATTGGTCGTTCCTGAGGACAGAAGGTTTTAAACTCAGGCCGCTGCGCTGGTAGCTTGAATTTTCTTATTTAAAGGACTGGGTCCCAGCTTCTTGATCCTGTCATAAAACTCGCGAGCCACCTCGGCGAATCTTGGACCCATAGCTGCGCTCATATTGAACATCTCAAGACGTTCAGGCTCTAACCCGACTTCCTGAATCAGTTTCTTGGTGTAGTTAACTCGCGGTTTGGCCACGAGATTGCCGTGAATAAAATGGCAGTCACCTTCAAGGCAGCCCGCCACATATACACCGTCAGCCCCTTTTTCAAACGCTCTAAGCAGAAAAACAGGTGTTATTTTTCCAGTACAGGGAAGACGAATGACGCGTATATTTGGCGGGTACTCGAGTCTCATACTGCCAGCCAAATCAGCGGCCCCATACGCGCAATAGTGGCAACAAAACGCTACTATGATAGGCTCAAATTCTGACATTTGCTTTGTCTCCCGATTATTATCATGTACAGAAGGTGGATAGGTAATAGCTGAATTTAGACCAATATTAATATTTTTGCAAGAACACAAACCGCTTAATTGTCAGTAACTGTATCGGCCGGTTCTGGTTTTTCATTTCAGTGAAAAATATCATACTAATTCAATAATAAAATCAAATTTATAATGTTTCCCAATTATCTTCGCGATCGGCAGTCTCCATCATTTTATCTATCATTTGAAGATCAGAAAGAAACTGGAAATCCCTCTTGGTTCCCGAATCTATTCCTGCCGGATCAAAGATTGGTCTTTTCTGCAACAGTCCAGTCAGCAATGGCGCAAGAGGAAGCCCCAAATTTTCCACACCCCCTTCACGCTCCAGAATAAAACGTTTGGCCTTGTACTGCGTCTGCATTATCAATGTGTAACCATGTCTGAAAAGATGCTCCATATGATTCGAACATATGATGTCCAAAAGACCAACTTGTTGGCGTCTGGCAACATCTTCAATGGCAAGATTGATGTAACCACTGGTTTTTTCAAGGCTGTTTTTGAGTTCAGTTATTGAGCCGGCGTCTTTGCCGTCGGCTACCATTACTTTGTTAGCCACATGAGCGATTTCAGAGTTGATTCTGTCTCTCAGACCATCGTCTTGAATGCCGGAGAGGGTTTTTTCAAAAGCATTTCTGCCTTTAAGAATGACGGCCGGATATTTCAGTAAACGGCTGTCAACCAAGTCCTCCGGGTTGTCGAAACACTCGGAAGATTTTTCGGTAGTCTTTATGAGCGCCGGGTTGAAAAGCGAATAAATGTCAATAGCCTCTTCAAAATTCGGAAAACCGTGATCAGCCAGACGCGCTGATCGCCATTTGTAGGCTGTGTCCTCGTATTCCGCAAGCCATCCTGTTGTGAGTGCCTGGACAAGCTTCATGTAATAATTCGAATCATGTCTGAAAATGCAGTCAAGGAATTCCTTGACGCAATCTTCAATCGACGGAATATTAAAATCTATGAAATAGCTGTTGTCCAGGGTGAACGGCGGTAAAAAATCCAACTGTTCTGTAAGGTCAATATCCGGATATTTCAATTTCACGAAAATAGCCCGGTTGAGAATCGAACATAAAAGCTCAGGATCAGTGATCTGAACCAACTGAAGGATCTTGTCCTCTCCTATGCCTGCAAGAATACGAAACCATTTTGCGATGGAAGTGACATTCAGGTCATTCCTGGTCCACAGATCGATGTCCAGCAAATACATCAACTGTCTGCCGGTGGTCAGGGCTATAAGATTCTGAGCGTTTTCCTCTCCCAAGTCCTTTATGGTAAAAAACATCTCTTCTTCCGAAATTTTTCTGACTATTTCACCCGGTCTGGAAACAACTGCTATGAGATCTTCTCGAGCCTTGGACGGCAGATTTCCAAAAATCTGTAACTTCTGGTCCAGGCCAAGTGAATTGAACTGATCAATAACTTTTAGATAATCGTCTTTTGATTCATGATTTTTCATGACAACAGTCTATCTTTTTCGTAATGTTTAATCAAAGAAGTCTATTAGGAATTGATAACAAATTTGATCCATGAGTTAAACAGGAGGGAATGAATATATGGATAAATTGACAGGAAAAGCAATTATAGCAATGGGTGGTGGCCCAACAGCGGTGATCAACCAGTCATTAGTAGGGGCGGTCCTTCAGGCGAGACAATATCCCAACATAACCCAGTTTTATGGAGCGTTCAGGGGGGTTGAGGGCCTTGTGGAAGAGCAATTGGTAAATTTGACTGAAGCCACGGGGAACAATCTTGAAATGGTGGCCATGACTCCTGGCGCCGGTATCAGGAGCACACGCGTCAAACCGAATGAAGAGTACTGCAAGAGAATTTTTGATGTTTGCAAAGCCCACGGAGTTCATTACTTCTTCTACATCGGTGGAAACGACTCGGCTGAAACATGCAGAATAGTAAATAAATTCGCTATGGAAGCGGGCTATGAGCTTCGAGTTGTTCACATTCCCAAAACAATAGACAACGACCTTAGAGTAACAGACCATTGTCCGGGTTATGGGTCCGCAGCCAAATTTGTCGCCCAGGCTTTCATGGGGGTGAATCTCGACAACAGATCCCTCCCTGGTGTTTACATAGGCGTCGTGATGGGGCGTCATGCCGGATTCTTGACGGCAGCGTCCGTATTTGCCAGGAAGTACGATGACGACGGCCCTCATTTGATTTATGTCCCGGAGAGATCTTTTGACACGGAGGAATTCCTCGGCAGCGTTGATGACGCTTACAAAAAATATGGACGTGTGGTGGTAGCGGTTTCTGAAGGCATTCAGGACAAAAACGGCATGTCGATCGCCGCAACTCTGGTCAAAGAAGTCGAACGCGATTCCCATGGCAACGTTCAGCTATCCGGCAGCACTTCTCTTGGGGATTCATTGTCCGACCTGGTTAAGGACAAACTTAAGATCAAGAGAGTTCGTTCAGACACATTCGGCTATTTGCAGCGTTCTTTCCTGGGGTGCGTCAGTTCGGTGGACGCCAACGAAGCGCGTGAAGTTGGAGAGCGTGCAGTCCAGATAGCCGCCTGGCACAGAATCGATGGCTCAATCACCATCGAAAGAGTCGGTGACTACAGTGTAAGATACAACCTTACTCCGCTTCAGGATGTAGCCAAAGAAACCAAATCCATGCCCGATTCTTTCATTGATGGCGCCAACAACGTAACAACCGAGTTCAAGAATTATGCAAGACCTTTAGTCGGTGAATTACCCGTTTACGAGAGAATTCAGGCGCCGCCAGTTGCAAAAATTCTGTTGCCTGGAAAATAAAGCGAATAATTTCCCAGTAATTTGAAGTGTGGTAGGGGCTGGCTTTTAAAGGTCAAGCCCCTATTTTTAACAGGCGCGCAATTTGATTAATAATTGCATTTTTTCACACCGGATCAAATTGGTCTGGCTGTGAAATGCGCAAACGGAGGACCAATTGAGAAGCGATTTGATGAAAAACGGTCTTGGCCGAGCGCCATCCCGGGCATTAATGAAGGCCATGGGAATGACCGACGAGGAGATAGCCCGGCCTTTAATCGGGGTGGCAAACTCGGCCAATGAAGTGGTTCCTGGTCATATTCATCTTAACCGTATAGCCGAAGCGGTTAAAGCAGGCATCCGTATGGCCGGCGGCACACCGATGGAGTTTTGCACGATCGGGGTGTGTGATGGGCTTGCCATGGGTCATGATGGCATGCGTTATTCCCTAGCGTCCAGGGAAGTGGTGGCCGATTCGGTTGAAATCATGGCTATGGCTCACCCGTTTGACGGACTGATCCTAATCCCCAACTGCGACAAAATCGTTCCCGGCATGTTAATGGCCGCTCTCAGGGTGAACATACCATCCGTCGTTATTAGTGGCGGTCCTATGCTAACGGGGCGGCATCATGGATCAAAAACGGATGTGATCACCGTTTTTGAAGCCGTAGGGCGTGTTAAATCCAGTCAGATGACTATGGATGAATTGTGCGAATTAGAGGATAAAGCCTGCCCCGGATGTGGATCATGCGCAGGGATGTTCACCGCTAACTCCATGAACTGTCTGACAGAAGCCTTGGGATTAGGTCTTCCCGGTAATGGGACCATCCCAGCCGTTTATGCGGCGAGGATAAGACTTGCCAAACAGGCTGGAATGAAGGTGGTCGAACTGGTAAACAAAAACATCCGTCCTCGTGACATTGCCACCGAGCAGGCTTTTGGCAACGCCATGGCTGTTGACATGGCCCTGGGATGCTCCACGAACACGGTGCTGCATGTTCCTGCAATAGCCCATGAGGCGGGCCTGAAAATCAGCCTGGAGCTTTTTGACCAGATCAGTCTTAAAACGCCGCACATTTGCAGTCTGTCTCCGGGTGGTCCGAATCACCTGGAGGACCTGGATTCGGCGGGTGGAGTTCAGGCAGTCATGAAGAGGCTATCTGAAAAAAAACTGGTTGATACAAATGTCATGACCGTTACCGGCGACTCACTTCAGAGTAACCTGGAGAAATCGGCCGTTCTCAATGATGAGGTCATTCGGACTTTTGAAACGGCTCACAGTCCGAGAGGCGGTATCGCAATCATGCACGGCAATTTGGCGCCCGACGGAGGCGTGGTGAAACAGTCGGCCGTAGCCCCGGAAATGTTGTGCAACACGGGAACTGCCCGAGTCTACGATTCCGAAGAGTCTGCGGTCGAGAGCATCCTTGAAGGATCTATAAATCCTGGTGACATAGTAGTGATACGATATGAGGGCCCGCGAGGTGGACCCGGAATGAGAGAAATGCTTAACCCGACATCTGCCCTCGTCGGAATGGGACTGGACAAATCAGTGGCTCTCATAACCGACGGTCGTTTCAGTGGTGGGACCAAAGGAGCCGCTATAGGCCATATTTCTCCGGAGTCGGCCCATGGAGGTCCGATTGCTTTAGTGAAGGAGGGCGACAAAATACTTATCGATATACCCGGCAAAAAAATAGACCTTCTTATTAGCGAGGAAGAGTTCGAACGGAGAAAATCCGAATGGAAGCCTCCGACACGCAAGATCAAAACCGGCTACCTGGCAAGGTACGCTTCCCAAGTCAGTTCAGCGGATAAAGGCGCGATCGTTGGCTGAAAAAACTCACGGTCCATTGCCAAGACGTTTTTCAGAGCAGGATAAAAAATTCATGCTCGAGGCAATGGAGCAGGCCAGAGCGGCGTCTGAACTGGGAGAAGCCCCGGTAGGCGCCGTGCTGGTTATTGAAAATAAGATAATTAGCCGAGCGCACAATAGAATGGAAAGAGATCGCGACCCAACGGCCCACGCCGAAATGCTCGCTATCCGTGACGCCACCAGAATATTGGGTGATTGGAGATTGCTCTATTCGACTCTATATGTTACATTGGAACCATGCGTGATGTGCGCAAGCGCATTGTTGCATGCCCGAGTTCCAAGGGTCGTTTTTGCGGCGTATGACAAAAACTGGGGCGCATTCGGCAGTCTGTTCGATTTAGCCTGTGATCCGAGACTTAACCATGAAATTGAGGTTGTTTCCGGTGTCATGAAAGATGAAGCCGAAAGCCTCCTTAAAAAGTTTTTTAAAGGTTTACGACCACAATAGGATACTCGTTGGTTGTCCCACAGCGGAGAGATGCCCGAGAGGCCGAAGGGGGTTGACTCGAAATCAATTGCGCCCGTTAGGGCGCCGGGGGTTCGAATCCCTCTCTCTCCGCCACCATCCTATAAAAAATGCTCCTGCTTTTTAGCCGATAGAAAAATATCACCCTTGAAAAATTTGAATTTCTTTAGAAGTTTTGCGGCGTATTTTCGCCATTTTGGTTTTGGAATCAGCGACAAAAAGCTTTCTGATGTTCTCATGATTTTCAAATAGCTTTTCTCCAGTTTTTCATTTCGATCTATTGTGGAGACTCCCATTTTATAGGCTAGATTTCTGAGTCTTACGGGAACTACGTAACAAAGGTCGGTAAAACCGGCTTGTTCAGCGGCGGCTACCATTTCACGGAAGGTGTATTCTTTAAGATGCATTCCGTGAGGCTCGTCGCATTCGAACACCTGAGATACATCATGTGGCCCCAGATAGCAGTGTGGTGTATTAAAAATGTAGCGCCCTCCCGGTTTCAGGATTGTCAGAACTGATTTGAAATGACGTTCCAGGTCATCAGGATGTAAATGCTCCAAAACCTGGTCAGAAACTACCACGTCGTAAAAATTTGATGGCTCAAAGAGATCCAGGTTGACTCCATCGGAGTTTCCCCATGAAAGTTTTTCAGGGACTCCGTCGCCGGTTTTTTCGCGTCTTTCACGAGTGATGTCAGTCGCTTTGCATTCAAATCCGGAGCTGGCCAGATAACTCAACATCTTAGCGCTGCCTGAGCCTACCTCGTATATCCTGCCGGGAGGTTGACCTATCATCGCCGCCCAGTCTCTGTAACGTCCGCTCGGCTCTCGTAAGTCAGCGTCTCCCGTGTGGAGGCTGAGCCATGTGAGTTCGGAGTAAAAGCGCGTATACGCCTGTTCGAAAACTTCCCACCTGGTTTCAGGAGTGGATTCCATGAGGAGCCCGGTCAATTCTCTTTCGAGATTCCAGTGATGCCATATCATCGCTTCTGTGACATTCAAATCTTCAGGAAGATTTTCACTGACCCTGTATTTTTTGATCAAATCATCATTTCTTTTTTCCATCGTCGCCTCCGGCGAATCCGTTAATAATTTCAAGAAATATCAGTGGCATCGAAAAACGGTGGTCAACTTCAGTTAGTGGTAATCATGCATCGCCAGGTCGTCCTGGACAGATTCAAATCCGCACGGCACGGAAGTTTTTAGTGAATGACGGGGGTCTGACAAAAATCCAAGAGACATTGGACCATTCTCATGAAAAATATCCGTGAGCTGGGATGCATGATAAGTGAATTCTCCACGGATCAGCCAGCCAATGATCAGCGCAAAGCCCATACAAAGCTTGACTTTGACACATACCTTTGGCAGTATTTTACAGGGGAAAAGCAATTATACCAAACAATTCGGAGTTTCTTTATTCGTGTTGTCTCCAACTGTCAAAGACGGCTGTGAACAGGAGGGTCTTTCTCTAAAGGACTATGTAGAGGCTTTTTATGTTCGTAGGCGTCTTTTTATGATTTGTCTGATTGTTACGCCTCTTGTAGCGCTGATCGTAAGTTTCCTCATACCAAAAGTGTATCAATCCTCCACCAAAATATGGGCCAAGGAACAACGCACTGGTGATCCGTTTCGTATAGAGGAGACGAGGCTGTCTTTCCTCAAGGATCAACAGGAACTCATTCTGAGCAACATGGTCGTTACCCGAGTCCTGGAATCTTTATCTGGCGAAGCCTTGGAAATACTGGCTACGAAGCCTTGGAACGAGCTTTCCGAGGAACAGCAGACAAAAATGGTAGACAATCTTCGAAAAAATATCGAGGTAGAAATAGACCCTGGATCACTGGAAGGCGGCTCTAGTTTTATCCTGATCAAGGTGAAAGCCGGCACAGCAGGTCTGGCGGCAAAACTAGCCAACCTTTTTGCAGAAAAGTACATTGAATTTTATTATGAATTAAAAACCAGGACAGCGCATGATTCATACAAATTTCTGGAGACTCAGACGGCCCAGGTCGCTCAAGCTCTGGATGATAGTGAATCCAAATTGCGAAATTTTGAAATAGGGCTTGGTCGCAGGCTCATTCCGTTGATCGAACTCACCAAACAGGGGACTTCCGCAAGCTTTACGGAATCTTACAGATTCATCGGTTCTTACGATTTGTATCTGGCGGATTATTCGGAGAGGGCAAAGGCTCTGGCTCTATTTGAAGACCTGAGAAGAGAAACAGGCGGTAGGTTTGTGCCTATAGAAAGTAGTTCGAAGAACCTTTCACTTATTCACATCAGAGACAGTGTCGATAACCTCAAATTGAAACTGGCGCATGTCAGACAACGCAGGACCGAAAGATTCGATGATGTTGGCATGATGCAGAATGAAGTCACTTTTGCGGAACAGATGTTCAAGGGACAGGTTCGAGAAGATTTTGAATCACGGAATGCCGAGAACAGGGCGTCGAAGGAAAAACTCGAGGTAATGGAGAGAAGAGTTCAGGAAATAGAAAAAGAACTGGTTGAAATAGCTGAAAATAGAGTAACTTACGAAAAGCTTCGAAGAGATGTTGACAATCAGTCCGCTATTTTCAAAAAAGTGAGTGAAGAGTTGGAGAGCGCCAGAATTGCTGCGGAGCTTAGTGTGTATAGAACGGCGAACATTAACATCATTGACAGAGCTATGCCGCCCACCAGAGCCCTCAGACCAAACAAGATATTAAACCTGACATTAGGCCTGATTGGTGGCATAGTCATAGGGATCGGCCTTGTCATGATAAGCGCCTATCTTGATCAAACTATCAGGCGGCCGGAACAGGTAACAAAATATTTGGGCCTCGACGTTCTCGGTTCCATACTGACCTATAGAAAAAAATAGCGCTCAGACTCGGTTGGGCATGTTTTTCACATTATTTCAAGGTCCGCAAGAAACATAAAGCAATACTACCGTATCGCAATTTTGGGACGTGTTCCGCGCATAGAGTTGTCATTTTCCTAATAGATCCATCCGGCACATTTGTTTTCGAAATCGAGAAAAGCTTTACTTATAAGATCTTTCTTATTTTCCCAACAGTGGACGAGGCATTAGGGACGCCTGTTTTTCATGGGCGCATTTGCCGTTTGGATTAGAAATGCTCAACTCTGGTAACAGGTTTGATAGGGATCACGAACTTCTGGAAAAGCTGTACACGAAGTTTGCCCGAGGTGGGACAAGAATTCCTGTATGGCATCAGAAGTTAAAATTTTACAGCAAGAAAATGGTCTGGACGCTCCTGGTTCAAGGAGCGCTGGCTTTCAAGAGGACGTTCGACATAGTGGGATCAATCATTGGTTTGATACTGTTGTCTCCTATTTTTTTGCTGACGGCCATGGCCATCAGGAGTGAAGATGGTGGCCCGGTAATGTTCGTTCAGGAGAGAGTAGGAAAAAAGGGGAGAATTTTTCGAATGTACAAATTCAGGTCTATGGTAATAGGCGCTGAAACGATGAAGGATCAATTAATCGAGCAGAATCAAGCCGGCAAAATAATGTTCAAGATCAAGAACGATCCCAGGATTACCTATGTAGGACGCATCATCCGTAGAATCAGCTTCGACGAGCTACCACAACTTTTCAATGTATTGAAGGGAGAAATGTCACTAGTTGGGCCCAGACCGGCGCTTCCGAATGAGGTAGACCTGTATTCAGTTTCTCAACGCCGCAGACTGGAAGTTATTCCGGGAATCACCGGACTTTGGCAAGTCAACGGTAGAAGCGAAATAGATTTTCAAGGACAGGTGAGTTTGGATGTTCAATATATTGAAAGTCAGTCTTTCTGGGGGGACATCGTAATAGTCCTCAAAACTATTCCAGCAGTTCTTTCAGGCAGAGGAGCATATTAGGAGGCAGCCGAAAAATCGGAACCATGTTTCTCATAAAGTTTCGATAAATGAAGTCTTTATGTGGGTTTTGATGAACTGCGGGATGCGACGGTATAATATTTGAGCCGCTTGATTTTGTGAAAACAGCATTTAATTGAATTTTTTTCAGGCTATTCAAAAGGCTGCTGCATGAAACTAAAACCTCTAACGATAGGGTTTATGACCGTAAAGGGAATAGAGCACGGCGGAGGCATTGAGTCTGTGACTGAACGGTTGGGGAGCAAGCTGGTCGAACGGGGTCACCGTGTAATAATTTTTTCGGCCTCGCAGTTTGGGTCTCGATCTGGATTTCACAGGGGGATGGAAATCAGGGTTCGTCCTTCAATACTTCAGAAGCACCTTCACAAAATAACACTGTTCTGTTCATCGATGCTCCCCTTGATATTTTCCAAGGGACTTGCCAAGTTGAAAGTCAGGTTATTTGGTTCCCAGTCAGATCATTCAGATCAATTCGACATTCTTCACATACATGAATTTTCCATGTTTTCAGCCTTGCCCAGATTCGTTGGTATACCAACGGTTGTCCAGATGCACGCGTTGCTATGGAAAAGGGCAAAATGGGGTCCGGCATCTCGGGTTTTCCTGAGAGTCAATGACATGACCCTCAAGAATTTTCCCAACGCCGTAACCTGTGTGTCCAAGGTCATGCAAAAGCATTTTGAAAAAGTTTTGCACAGGCCTGTCACTTATATTCCGAATGGAGTCGATAAACCTCGGCTAAAAGCGCCCGATCTCATCAAAGCAATGGGATTGGAAGGTAATGACTATATCCTTTTCGCGGCAAGACTGGTTCCGGAAAAGGGCGCTCATTACCTCTTGGAAGCCTTTAAGAAACTGAATCCTCCGCTTAAACTTGTCATTGCCGGTGATGATCCTTTCGAAAAACGCTACATCAACACTCTCCACGAAATGGCCGGAGACAACGACAATATAATTTTCCCAGGATATGTTACGGACGACACTTTTCTGGAACTCCTCACAAACGCCCGTTTATTCATATTGCCTTCCGAGATCGAGGGGATGCCGGTGGGGCTTCTGGAGGCGATGAGCTATGGAAAGTGTTGCATAGTAAGTGATATTCCTGAAAATGTAGAAGCTCTGAACAACTATGGGTTTTGTTTCAGGAACAAATCGGTGGAGGATTTGGCCAGGGTGATGAAATCGGCTCTCGAAGATTTTGGCACAGCCCAAAAAATGGGTGAGCAAGCTGGGAATTATGTTTTGTCCAACTATTCATGGGAACGGATTGTGGAGTTGTATGAAGACTTTTACAGAAAAGTTATCGATGATCACCGGCATTATCAGGACTGAAACTCACGGGTCCTGTATCATGTTTGTAGGGTCTGATTCATGAGAGTTTTATGGATATCGCCGAAACTACCCTATCCCCCGGAGAGCGGGGATAAACTTCGCCAGTTCAACTTGATCAGCAAACTTTCATCTAGTGTTGAGATAAGCTTGGTAGCCTTTACATTAACAGAACAGGAAGAAGAATGGGCCGGACACATGAGGCGGTATTGCCGGAATGTCAAGACGTTTTTCTTCCATGAGCTATCTCAAATTCAGAGAGTTGGTTCGATTCTAACTTCATTTAATCCATATTATGTGACCAGATACCAAAATTCAGAGGTAAGTGATTATATTCTCAACGAAATGACAACCTTCAGGCCGGATGTGATTCAGATTGAGCACACGTATCTGGCTGAATATTTAAGGATGATTCCCTCTCATCTCAGCTGTCCTTCCATCCTCACCAAACACAATATTGACGCTGATCTGGCTCTGCAAAATTATAGACTCGCTGACAACATCGTAAAAAAAGCCTTCTGGTGGCTTGAATGGAAAAAAATGGCTGTTTACGAGCCTGAAGCTGACAATCTTTTCTCTTCTGTGGTTGTGATGTCTGAAATTGACCGGGCCGAAATTATGGGTCGAGAAAAGTCGCCTGAGTCGGTGGAAGTAGTGGAAAACGGTGTTGACACAGGTAAATTTCAACCTCTTTTTCCGGTTTATGACCCAGTTATCCTGTTCGTTGGCGCCCTCGATTATCTTCCCAACCAGGACGCAGTTTTTTACATCTGTGATGAAATACTCCCGCTCCTGAAGAAATCGTTCCAGGACATGAAAGTTCTAATTGTTGGACGTAAACCGTCTTCGGAAATTCGTGATCTGGCGTCGGACTCTGTTGAAATATGGAGTGATGTTCCTTCGGTGGAGCCATTTTACAGGAGAGCTTCAATAGCTATAGTTCCGCTGAGGGCCGGTAGTGGCAGCAGGTTGAAGATCCTGGAGGCCATGGCCTTCGGTAGGCCGGTGGTGTCTACCCCAAAGGGGGCTGAAGGACTTGAAATAGAGCCGGGCAAAGATTTTCTTATGGCCGATGACCCACCTGCCTTTGCCGAATCCATCACTAATCTTCTTGCCGACAATGGGCTATACGAACAGATTGCTCAAACAGCCCGGAAAACTGTTGAACGGAAATATGATTGGTCTGAAGCCTCGAAGAAAATGACGCGCATTTACAGCCGGCTCTGCGAAGGTGGAAAATCGGCATGAAGCTAACAGTAGTCAATTTATATGGTAAAGGGGGAATGTTATACTACGCGGTGGCATTGGCAAACGCCTTGAGCAGTCGTTGCTCAACTCGCCTGATTCTTCCCCGGAAGCCTCCCGGATTCTATTCCGGTTTGAGCGAACAAGTAGAATTGTCCCAGGTTCAGGTTCCAGAGGATTTTTCGCGGAGCAATCTGGTAAGGCTGCCATATTTTGCGGCCGCATTCCCTTCGCTTGTTCGTCGGGTTACTGAAGAACATCCCGACATTGTGCATTTTACCAACGAAAATATATGGCTGACCGCTCTGGCGCCCATGGTTGATGTCAGAAGACTGGTTTGGACACTTCATGACCCTGTTATACATTCGGGAGACAGCCTGAGGAAAAAAATTTCCACCAGGATACTGGGAAAATTAAGTAGGAAGATTTTTGTCCATTACCGGTTTAATTTTGAAATGGCAGTGAAGGAGGGTTTCGATCCCTCAAAATTGATTGTGATCCCTCACGGCGACTATAATTTTCATGAAAAATTTATTCGGCCTGATGTCAATTCACGGCGAATGATATTGTTCTGGGGAAGAATCCGACCCTATAAAGGAATAGAAAGCCTGATAGACAGCGCGAGGTTTTTGCCGGAGGACGTCGAAATTGTGATAGCGGGAGAAGGGGCAGGAATTTATGAATCCAGAACGAAGGGCGACACAAGAATAAAATTAATAGACAGATTTCTGAGCGAGCGGGAAATAGCTGAGTTGTGCCAGCAGAGCAGCGTGGTTGTCACACCCTACATTGACGCTTCTCAATCGGGAATAGTTCCGGTAGCTTATGCTTTTTCAAAGCCGGTTGTGGCCACGAGTGTAGGGGCTTTACCAGAGCAGGTAGATGATGGGGTAACCGGGCTGTTGACGCCTCCGAACCAACCGGAAAAACTGGCTGAAGCCTTGAATAAAATTATAAACAATCCTGAACTGGCTAAATCAATGGGAGCGGCCGGATATAGAAAAAGTCATACGGACATGGCATGGGATTCGATTGCAGACACAGTTTATTCAACATACGAGTCTGTGCTGGAAAAAGTTTGAACTGTACTTTGTCATCCGCATTGCCACCACACCTTTATCATGCAAGGAATTCTGTCTAATTTGTCCTCTTTTATCACATCGCGGTAATCCATCTGTCTGAGGACTTTTCCTTCAAGTTCCGGGTACATCTTGACTCGAATGTTAAGGTTTTCCGGTTCCCTGAAAATATTTTCAAAAGGCCGTAAAGGCCTGACATCCGGGGTGTTTACAATGAAGGTCCTCACTTTGGAAACCTGCCGGTCCATGCCCACAAGCTTTCGATCAACGCCCATGTAAAGCACGACATCTACCCTGCGAAATCCCTTTATAGACGGCCTGACTATCTCAACTATAAGTTGTACCACGTTGTTATATGTGTAATAACAGTGGAACGGGATGTCCACATCCCCCTCATAACTCAAATATACATCGTCAGGATAATGTGTCTTGTAAGTGACATACTTGTTGCGCTTGAGCGCTAAATTGAAAAAAAAGGGACCGTCGGACGCCAAGCAAGTCGAAGTGACGCCCAGGGTAAAAATTGCCAAGCAGGCAATTATCCCGCGAAAATAATGCATGAAAACTCTCTTAAATTATCATGTTTGACGAAGACTCTGTCGAATGTCCGCAAAATTACCGCAACAGCCTGTAAATGTAGCCGGGAATGGGATGTTCCCGTTTGTTTATTACAGCTCCCAAAATCCTGTCTCTGGAATCCTCCAGTCTAAACAGCGCGTCCCTAAGAAGCGGTATGGGACGGTTGGACGCCGCTATGACAAAAATTACCTTGTCAAGGTGTCTTGCCAGAAAAGCAGCGACATTGGAATCAAGCAGTGGAGGGGCATCCACGAAAATGTAATCATACCTGCGTGTGACCAGCTTCATGAATGTCTCCATTTCGCCATAGTTGACAACAGTTGTTTCCACCTCCTTGGGATTGCGGAAAGTGAGAAACCGCAAGTTCGGGACATTAGTTTGATATTCGTCGAATGTAAGCATGTACGGATCTTGAGGTTCCTCTATCAAAGGAATCAATCCATCATTTTCCCAAATGTCACTCGGACTCGCTCCTTTGCAGTGGGCGTCCATGATCAGAACATCCATACCGGTATGTATTGCGACAAAATGGGCCAGACCTGAAGCTACTGTCGTATTTCCCTCATTGAGCGAAGACGAACAGACCAAAAAACTCTTAACTTTTTGGTCGGTGAGTTTGCTGCGTATCGCCGACCATAGCCTATCCATTTCTCTCTGAAAAGATTCTGTTCTGGAAATGTCCCAGAATCTTTCTCTAAAATCGTTCTCAATTTTTTGAGGTTGAGCTGTCATGTGTAGATTGCCCATTTTATAAAAATATAAACATACCTATGTAATATAGTCAAAAACTAAATCAGATTTGGTTGTTTGTCTGTCTTTTATTCATAAAACACTATAGATAAC
>CAZVOU010000052.1:0-32872 GCA_964628605.1 uncultured Syntrophaceae bacterium | reverse complement strand
AGCGCTCAATCCCAACAATGCGGACGCCCTGGCCTTCATGGGCAGGATTCAGACATTTCTGGGAGACCCCGTGGACGCTATCAGGAACATACAAAAAGCCATACGTCTAAACCCTATCGGACCTTCGTGGTATTACGACTCGCTGGGTCTGGCCTTCATAAGCGCCGAAAAACCCAATGACGCCATTGCCAATTTTACCAAGGCCAGGGAAATGAACCAGCGAGATGTTTTTGCCAACATAGGCTTGATAGCCGCGCTGAATTTAACCGGTCAGGTAACCAAAGCGAAGAACGCTGTTGATGACTTAACTATCAGTCATCCCAATTTTTCGACGGATGAACTGAGGAAGCGTCTACCTTATAAGAATCCCCAGGACCTTGAAAGGATAATGAAAGCTCTTGAGGCCTCGGGTATGCAAGACTCACGCTGAGTTTCTTAAGGTTTTTGCTTCTTGCGGCCCGGTTTGAGGGGAGAACAAAAAAGCCGGCGTACGGGCTGGAATCATGAAAGCCCGTTGCGTCGGCTTTTTAATGTCTGGCAAGGTACGTGAGCGTTTTATTGCGTTATCAACTCGAAGCCCAACCTGTTGAGGTAGGTCCATGCGACGCGGGCTTTAAATCGCAAATGGCCCAGTTCCTCCATTCCCGCTTCAAAATCCAGTTCAGTCAAGACCGGGTTCTGCTCCATCATCTTCATCTTTAGAAGCTCGGAAACTTCCTTGGAGTTAATTTCATCGGGAGTGACCAGGAATTCTACTTCGACGACGTCCCCTTCAGTCAGGGAGAGGGCATTGAGCATGTCAAAATACTCTATGCCGATACCGCTCATGCTCACATCAAGCAAATCGGCCACACACTCCCCGTCGGACGAGATTACCCTCAAAGCGTTGGGAACCCGCATCCGAAATCGGGGGTAGCTTCTTTTCTCGTCAAATTCCGATTTTACATCGTTCATGGCAAAAACCATATGTGATTTAGCTCACCCTTCATTTACATTTTCAGGCTGATTCCAGGGCGTCTTTCATGGCAGCCAAAAGCAGGGTAACATTTTCCAGCCTGCTATTGAATCCCATAAGTCCTATTCTCCAGACTTTTCCTGCAAGAGGCCCGAAGGCGCCTGCAATCTCGATATTGTAGTTCTGAAGCAGATAGGCGCAAACCGCTTTTGCGTCTATCCCATCCGGAACACAGGCGGTTGTTAGGCTTGGCAACCTGTAAAGGTCTTCCACCAGGCATTCTATCCCGATGTCTTTCAGGCCGTCCCACAAGGCTTGCGCATTTTGAGCGTGCCTGTCCCAACGCTTTTCAAGCCCCTCCTCGGCTATTAGGGCCAGCGCTTCACGCAGGGCATAGTTCATGTTTATCGGCGCCGTGTGATGGTACGTTCTTTCCGAGCCCCAATACTTTCCGACCATGGTCATGTCGAGGTACCAGTTCGGAACGCGGGTTTTTCTACGGCTCATCTTTTCCCAAGCCCTAGGACCGATGGTCAGAGGAGCAAGTCCCGGAGGACAGCTAAGGCATTTCTGGGTTCCGCTATATGCTATATCAACATGCCACCTATCCAGATAAATGGGAACACCACCAAGGCTGGTGACTGTGTCAAGCAATAGCAACGTATCGAATTCACGGCAAATCTTTCCTATGCTATCCATAGGCTGCAATGCGCCGGTTGAGGTCTCGGCGTGGATGAGTCCGAGTATGACGGGTTTGTGGATGTCCAGCGCCTCAGCTATTTCAGCTTCGTCGAAGACCTCGCCCCACGGTTTTTCTATCCTTCTTACATCGGCGCCGTAGCGTGAAGCCATATCGCATAGTCTGTCACCAAAGTAACCGTTGCAACCGACCAACACTACGTCACCTGGTTCCACACAATTGGCTACGGTCGCCTCCATTGCCGCGCTGCCGGTTCCGCTGACGGGAATGGTGAACTGGTTGTTAGTCTGCCACACGTACCTGAGCAATTCCTGGTTCTCATTCATAAGCTCTATGAATGTTGGGTCGAGATGCCCGACTTCATTCATGGCCAGCGCCAGGCTTACACGAGGGTGGTAGTTGGAGGGGCCTGGGCCGAGCAATATCCTTGGAGGCATGTCCAGGCGCCCTAAATCGAGGCGATGAGTATCATCAGCGGGGGGAAAACGAAATTCCATTTTGTCCTCACTGTCTATGGTGAAAAAGTGTTCCAATTACTGTTTCAAGCCTTTCAACCGAGTCCCCATTACTATCTCCAGGAAACCGCGGGATTGTTCCTCGCTGGAATGCGTTTAAAGGGATACTTCGGGTAACCGATCATGAGGGCGCCGAAGCTCTGATGTCCGGGCGGCAGATCGAGGGCGTCCTTCATCGGCTGAAACAAGGTAGCGGCCGCATTGAAATAACCGGCCCAACATGTGCCCAGGCCCAATGAGGCGGCGTAAATCTCCATGTAGGTCAGCGCTATTACGCATGCTGTCTGTGCCGGCATCAAATCGGCCGGGGCATGAGCTATGATCAAATTCGGGGCCCCACGAAAAATTCTGTCCTTGCCGCGCTCCCAGGCCGCTATCACCAGGTCAAAATGCATCATCTTCGCCACCTGTGGAGCGTTCTTGGCCATGAAACGCATCCAATCGACAGTTATGGCGCCAATTTTCTCAAGCTCTTCCCTGTTTTCGTAAATGCGCCAGCTCACCGGCTGGGAATTATGACCAGACGGAGCGTACCGCGCAGTTTCTATCAACTGTTCGAAAACTGTTCGCTCTACAGGTTTGTCCCTGTAAGTCCTGACTGAACGGCGGGATTTCATGAGCAATTCGATCTGTTCGACGGAAGGCAGTTCTTTTTTGACAATTTCCTTGCAATCAGAAGGATTCATGAAGTTGAGGCTAAGCGCCCCGTGAGGACACACCGCCACGCAATGACCACATTTTATGCATAGCGTGTCCGCTGAGGATACCGGGGACGGGGTTGAATCCGGCGTTTTCATCTCAATGATGCATGCCGGACATTCTGACACACATATTCCATCTTTTTTACATTTTGATTCATCTATTGTGAACAATGGCATTACCAAAACTCCTAAAAATGTCTTGATATCATGAATCGGCTTCCAGTAACAGTTTTACAAGATTAGCCGAAGAATACTGTCCTGCGGTGATTGCGTCGAACACGCTTTCCTGTCCGAACAGTTTGTTGACAATGGAGGGCACATCCATACCCCCGGACGCCAGTGACTTTGCCATTCCGGCAAGGTCTTCATATTTTGAAACAAATTTGGACAAAGCCTTGCGTCCGTCCTTACGCACCGTCCGCAACGACGTAAAAAGTGTGAAATCGTCTGATTCGATGGCCAGTAGTTTTCTCATCGAATCAAGCATCTCCGACACATTTGTTTCAGGCCCGGCCACTCTGAGATCATTGCCAATGAACAGATCCCCCGAAAAGATCCAGCCCTGATCCTTTTCAAGCAGCGAAATGTGACCGGGACAATGCCCCGGAGTATACATCACGTCAAATTTAAACCGCTCTGTCTTAACGCAAGCAGGGCATGGCTCACAGTCCGAACCGTCGGGATAGCCCCAGGCCTGTTCCCTGTAATGGGGCAGCCCAGGTGGATGCTTGATGTAATCCAGCGCAAGCTCATGCGCCAGAACCTGAACACCAAATTTTTCCTGCAAGACCCTGTTGGCGCCTACATGATCTTCGTGGTGATGCGTGTTTATGATCCGACTGACACTCTTGCCTTCCAAAAAGTCCAGTAACGCCTGCGAGGTGTAAATGCAACCCGTGTCAATGAGCACATCATCAACAAGGTATGCCGACACCCAGAATAACGGCTCCCCATTGATTTCACGGCTGAGCTTTATCTGAGTTATTGCTCCATGTTCACTAATTTCTATCACTGCCGGACTAACCTCGGGACTGCACTAGTCCCGTTAAACGTTCATTTTGATGTTCATAGCCTATCGAAAGAGACCAGGACTATTTTCAAAACCTAACCTTTTAATTTATACAGAAAACGGTTAAAATGTCGAGGAACTGTTGGATGGGGGTTTCATTTTAATTAGCTATCAAGAAAGAATACGAGAATCGGAACTGATCGCCGACCCCGTTAATTTTCAAGAACAACTAGATGGAAATACTGATAATAATCGTACTCATAGTAGTCAACGGCCTGTTTGCCATGGCTGAAATCGCCATTGTTTCCTCACGCAAAACACGATTGAAGCAAAAGGCCGATGAGGGGAGCAGGCGTGCAAAGATCGCGCTGAAGCTTGCCGATGATCCCGGAAACTTCCTTTCGACCATTCAGGTGGGTATTACATCGATAGGGATATTGAACGGAGCTTTTGGGGAGACTGCCATAGCCGATCGTCTCACTGATTTCTTTACCGGCGTTCCGGTCCTGGCGCCTTACTCCAGGGCGTTATCGGTCATGATAATGGTGTTCGGGGTCACATACCTCACTGTTGTAGTTGGAGAACTGGTTCCCAAACGCATAGCGCTGCGTAGACCCGAAGCAATCGCCATCCTGGTAGCCAGGCCAATGCGACTGCTCTCACGAATCACCCACCCCATAGTCCGTTTCCTGAGCCTGTCCAGCGATGTCATCCTGAGAATTATCGGGTCGAAGCGTTCAGATGATCCCCCGGTGTCGGAAGAAGAAATAAAAGTGTTGATGAACCAGGGCGCAGAGGCCGGTGTATTTGATGAAACTGAACGCGATTTCGTTCAGAACATCTTCAAGATGGACGACGTCCGTATTCTGACGATAATGACTCCACGCAAGGACATCGTCTACTGGGAGGTCGAAGATCCGTCGGAAGAAAACATGAAGCGAATCATCGACAGCCCTCATGACGTGGTTCCCGTGTGTGAAGGCGGTCTTGACCACACCAGAGGAATGCTACAGGCAAAGGACCTGCTGGCCGGTAAATGCATTGTTGGCATGGATGATCTGAAACCAATCATGAAGCCCATCCTTTACGCGCCGGAATCGATTTCCCCTCGCAGACTCCTGGAGAATTTCAAATCCAGCAAAAACAGCATTGCGCTGGTTGTTGATGAATACGGATCAGTTCAGGGCCTGGTCACCCTTTATGATGTGCTGGAAGAGGTGGTGGGGGATATCCCGTGGTTGCAATCGTCCAGTGAGCCCGAGGCAGTTGCTCGCGATGATGGTTCCTGGCTCATAGATGGCGGTTACGGCATAGACAAGTTCAAGGAGCTTTTTGAACTGGACCATGTTCCGGGTGAGGATACCAATGCTTTTCACACGTTGGCCGGGCTGGTGATGTCTCAGGTGGGGAGAGTCCCCAACGTATCGGATTCTTTTGATTGGAATGATTTTAAAATTGAAGTTGTTGACATGGACGGCAACAGAATAGACAAAGTGCTTGTCACGAGGACGTTGGACCAAGGTTGATCGAAACGATTGTCAATTGCATTGTCGTTGGTCCGGAAATAAATTTCTAATATCAAGAATGAACAGGAGAGAAATTGCATGGCGCAGCTAAAAACCGGAGATAAGGCCCCCGAATTTGATCTGCCGGATCAGAACGGAAAAAGTGTTAAACTTTCGGATTACCGAGGTAAAAAGGTTCTAGTCTATTTTTACCCCAAAGCCGACACGTCAGGTTGCACGAAACAGGCCTGCAGCATAAGGGACGCTGAACCGGACCTGAGCGCTGCCGCTGTCGCTGCAATCGGAATAAGCCCTGACAAACCGGAAAAGCAGAAAAAATTTGATGACAAGTACGAACTTGGATTCAGTCTGCTCTCAGATGAAAGCCATGCTGTGGCCGAATCTTATGGGGCTTGGGGCGAGAAGAAAATGTACGGCAAGACATACGAAGGAGTTATAAGGTCTTCTTTTCTGGTTGATGAAGACGGCGTTATCATAGGAGCATGGTACAAGGTGAGTCCGGTCGATACTGTGCCAAACGCTCAAAAAGCATTGCAGAAGGCGTAGCGCTGAATACAGCGCCGGCCCTTGGGTTGTCATGCCGGACTTGATCCGGCATCAGGTATTTCTGGATTCCCGTTTTTGCGTGAATGCCGGAACCTGTTCATACATATATGTGGCGCTTGCTTTAGTGAAGAGCTATGAATTCAGATATCATATACCGAGATAGGCTTCCTTGATGTGGTCGTTGTTGAGAAATTCATCCCCGGTTCCGGACATTGCTATGCGACCATTCTCCAGAACATAGGCGCGATCACACATTGCAAGCGTGTGGTTCACGTTTTGTTCCACCAGTAAAACGGTTAGACCCTCTTTATTGACCCTTTCAACTATCCTGAATATCTCGGAGACCATGATCGGGGCCAATCCAAGGGAAGGCTCATCGAAAAGAACCAGTTTTGGCAAGGACATCAGACCGCGCGCTATCGCCGCCATCTGCTGTTCTCCGCCGGATAGTGTGCCGGCAGCCTGTTTGCGGCGTTCTTTGAGGCGGGGGAACATGTTGTAAAGCCATTCCAGAGTCTGAAAACGTTTAGACTTTGCCTCCGGAGACAAAGAACCGACTATGAGGTTTTCCTCTACACTCATCTCGGGAAATAAACGTCGCCCTTCGGGAACATGGGCTATACCGAAATCTATTATCCTGTGTGAGGGAACCTGATCGAGCCTGTTACCCTGGAAGGTGATCGAGCCTTTTGCAGGTTTCAGCAAGGAAGAAATTGTTTTTAGTGTGGTGGACTTGCCGGCCCCGTTGGCTCCAAGTAGAACCACTATTTCTCCTTCACGCACCTCAAACGATACGTTCCACAGAACCTGCAAATCTCCGTAAAATACGTCGAGGCCCTCAACGATGAGCACGATAATCTTCTCCAAAATATGCGGTAATAACTTCGGGGTTAGCGGCGACCTCGGTCGGCGAACCTTCGGCTATCACCATCCCGTGATTAATAGCCAGGATCCGGTCCGATATGGTCATAATGACCTTCATAATGTGTTCTACGATTATTATCGTGATGCCCGAATCTCTGATCTTCTTGATCAATGAAATGGCTTCCTCAAGTTCAGCCGGGTTAAGTCCGGCAGCTGTCTCATCGAGTAACAACAGTTCTGGCTCGGTAGCCAATGCCCTTGTTATCTCAAGTCTTTTACGAGACGCTATGGGCAGACTCTTGGCAGGTTTGTCTATGTAATGGGTCAAGCCACAAAAGTCGATGGTTTTCTCTGCCAGTTTCTGAGCCTCGGACCGCGAATGATGCCTAAGAAAAGCCGAGGCTATGACATTGTCCAGGACGGTCATCCTCTTGAGGGGCTTGACCACCTGAAACGTTCTGCCTATGCCTTTCCCGCATATTTGATATGTTTTAAGGCCCGATATCTTCTCACCCTTAAAAAATATCTCACCTTTGGTCAGCGGGAAATACGAGTTAATAAGGTTGAATATGGTGGTTTTTCCGGATCCATTGGGTCCTATCAGACCGCATATCTGTCCCTGCTCAACCCGAAAGCTCACACCGTTGACGGCGGCCAGTCCACCGAAATACTTCACGATTTCTTTTGTCTCAAAAAAGGCCATGCGCTGCCTCAAACTGTTTGCTTTTTACCCGGAATTATAAATCTTTTAATCTTGTTCCAGTCTCCGACAACTCCGTTAGGAAGGAACAGTATGACCACGATGACCAGTATGCCGAAACTCAGCACATGGGCCTCGCTGATATACTTGGTCAGAGCGTTCATGAAAGGCCAGCCCGTAGTTTTTCCAAGTGAGGCGAGCAGTCCGAAACCGCCGGTCCGGAAAATTTCCTGAACCGCTACCATTATGAAGCCGCCCACCGCCGGCCCGTATACTGTGCTGACCCCCCCCACTATGCCTACCAGTATCGCCATGATGGATATGTCATGGAGCGAGAAGACGACCTTGGGATCGATAAATCCCATATAATTGGTGTATAGCGCTCCTGCCGCCCCTATCAGGAAGGCCGATATACATAAAGACACCATTTTGTAGAATTGCGTGTTGATGCCCATACTCTCCGCGGCGTCCTGATCCTCACGGATTGAGACAAAATAATATCCGTATCGAGACTTGATCACCCAGTCGATGACCAATATAGAAAATACTGCCAATCCGAGCGCTATGTAATAATAAGGAACCTTGGAAACGAACGTCTGCATGACCAGCAGGCCGACCATGCCCTCTGTAAGGGATTCCCAAATGACTGCTATGTGCCTGAAGATTTCATTCAGGGCCAAAGTGGCCAGAGCGAAGTACGGTCCACGAAGTCGAAAACAGATCCAGCCGAACGGAAAAGCAATAGCCACCGAAAGTAACGCTCCCAGAGGCAAGCCCCACCAGGCCGATATGTCCAGCTTGTGCAACAACAGGGCTGCGGTATAGGCGCCTACCCCGAAGAAGGCGGCCGACCCGAAAAGAACCTGGCCGGTGTAGCCCGAGATGAGGTTCCATCCTGAACCTATGGCAACCCACATGAGGACCAGGATGAGCAGATGCTGATAGTACGCGTCACGCACAACCCATGGGAAGACCACTAAAATAGCCAACAATATCAGTGAAAAAAAAGATCTTCTCATTGGATCTTATACCTTTGTCAGGCGTTTGAAACCGCCGGGAAGGAACAACAGGACCAGCACGAATATGATCAAACCGACCATATCCTCAAAATCCATTCCGATGTAGGTTGCGCCGAATGCCTCAGCCAAACCAAGGGTAAGTCCCCCGAAGATTGCGCCCACCGTGGAACCTAGCCCGCCAAGGATCGTTATGACGAAGGCCTTGCGGGTGAATGGCCCGCCTATGTCGGGAAACAGGTAATAAATCGGTAATAGAAGAGTGCCTGCGGCCGCAACAAGGGCAGCGCCCATTCCCATGGTTATTACCTTGATTCTTTCCGAGTTTATCCCCATAAGCTCCGAGGCTTCACCATCCTGTGAAACTGCGCGGATAGAGCGGCCGATGTCGGTTTTCATGAGGAACCAGAAGAGCATGAAGGTCAGGGCGCAGGCGAAAATAAAAGCAATGGTCAGCGCTACCGAAAAGGATATGCCGCCGATAAAAAAGGCCGAGGATGAGTAAGATGTTTTCACCGACAGATAATTGGAGGTGAAAATGAATCTGGCGATCTCGGTCAGAACCATACCGATTCCAACAGTCATCAGGACCTGATTCTCGGGCAGAATGCTATCCACCTTGATGAGTGGATTGAGCAGGTATTTCTGGATCACCACCCCTAGGGCGAAGAGCAGCGGCATACTCGCCAGAAGAGTTATGTACGGATCGACCCCCAGATAATGGAAAAGCACATAGGTGCAATACATCGCCACCATCATGTACTGTCCGTGGGCCAGGTTTATGATGCCCATGACACCCATGATGAGTGTCATGCCAATTCCTATGAGGGCGTACAGACCCCCCTTCAATACACCGGCGACTAATGTCTGAAGAAAGACTTCCATTTCCTACCAATCGGGGCTCAGTGTGAAAAGGGCCTCAATAAAAGGCGTTCCGTTTACGGGTTCAGATTGAGCGACGGCCGCTCCATGTGTTTCCCTACGACGGGTGCGCTCATGAAGCGGCTGCTTACGAGTGTTCAGCGTGCGGACCATTCCGGAACCGGGAAAACATAGGGTTTAGTGGCTACATTCTTGGGCCATACGGTTTCAAGCACACCTTTTTGCCACTGAACCAGGTATGTAGGAAGGGCGTTCTGCTGTTTCTTCTTGCCATATGCGACAAACTTGACCGGACCGAAGGCAGTCATAATATCGGTTGTCGTCAGAGCTTCCCGAACACCGGCCGGGGTCATTTCCGCCGCGCGTTTCAAGGCGTCCGCTATGACATAGATGGAGGCGTAAGCTTCAGCGCCATGATATTCAGTCGGGGCTCCAAATCTTTTCTGGTAGTTTTCAAAATATTCTTTCGCTCCAGGATAAGGAAGGGTGGGAGACCACAGGTCGGCCGAGAAAACGAACTCCGCCGCTTCACCGGCGTTTTTGGCGAACTCGGGCAGAGTGAAACCGGCGCCACCGCCAACGAACAACCTGGGATTGAAGTTCAATTCTTTGGACTGTCTCATCAGCAAAGCGGCGTCCATGACGTAAGAAATCATATAAACAAAATCAGGTTTGGCTGATTTAACCTTGATAAGTAGCGGTTTGAAGTCAACGGCGCCTGCCTCATAACCTTCTTTCATGAGCACTTTAAGACCCACTTTTTCACACTGCTCGGCGAATTCCTTGGCGCCGGACTGCCCAAAAAGTGTGTTCTCATGAAGGATGGCCACAGACTGAGGTTTCACTATGTCTGCCAGGAATGAATTCAGGGCCTTGGGATACTCACTGACAGGAGGGTTGATGCGAAAAACATGGTCCCAGTTTTGCTCGGTGATCTTGTCCGCCGATCCGGTTGTCACCAGGAATGGGGTCTTACGCTGTTGAGCTACTGCGGACATCGCATAGGTTACCGAAGATGAATAGCCGCCGGTCAGGGCCACCACCTTGTCTTGGGAGATGAGCTTCTCAACGGCGGATCGTCCTACGTCGGGCTTGCCAGTGTCATCTTCTATGATCAAGTCTATCGGCCGCCCCTTGATTCCTCCGGCTTTATTGATCTCCTCGAGTCCCATCAGGAAAGAATTCTTCTCTATTTCTCCAAACTTGGCCTGCTCACCCGTAAGGGGCAGTACGACGCCGACCTTGATTGGGACCTCTGCTGATAATGCCCAACCAGAGAGCAAAAATATTCCCAAAAGCGCTGACAACACAGTTAGCGACACTCTCTTCATGTCTAGCTCCTTAATGTCAAATTGAATTGGTGGAAGCCAAGGATATATTACTACACAGTAAATTAGCTTCTGGACCATTCAAAGTCAAGCCGAAATGCCATCTATTCACACGTCCCCACATGTGGACTTTTTAATGGTCGTGTGATGTATTGTTATAATGTTGGCCGGACCTCGTGACTTGCCTGATTGAAAGGAAATATGATGAACCTGAAGGCCAGGCTTCTGGGTATTGTTCTCACGATTGTTTTCCCTGCCTGTCCGATCGCTTTTTCCATGCCCCCCCAGGAGCTTGAGAACAGGCTCGTCCAGAGCGCCGCTGTAATATCGGAAATCATGGACGCCCCTGACTCCGGCATTCCCAAGGATCTTCTGCGTAGATCAAAGGCCATAGTCATCTTTCCATCCGTCCTGAAGGTAGGCCTCGGTTTCGGCGGACAGTACGGAAAAGGCGTCGCGCTCAGGAAGAATCCTTCAACCTCCAGATGGGGGCCTCCGGCCTTTTTCAGTCTGTTGGGGGCTAGTGTCGGCTGGCAGATGGGTGTTCAGTCCACTGACCTGATCCTGCTGGTCATGAGTGAAGTGAGTCTGAAAGGTTTGTTCAAGGATCGTTTCACCATTGGTATCGACGCGTCGGTCGCCGCAGGTCCCATCGGACGCGACGCATCCGCCGCTACCGACATTGGTCTGACCGCCAATATACTCTCTTATTCGCGCGCCAAAGGTCTCTTCATGGGGGTCTCAATCAGCGGCGCCATGATGGAACTGGACTGGGACGCCAACGAAAAATATTACGACTCAGACATTTCAATCATCGATCTTTTTTTCAAAGGAGAGGGCGAGCTTTCCCCGGCAGGGAACAAGCTGGTCCAAGCACTGAACAGAATTACAGGCTCCAAGTGACCTTCGTTTACCGGAAATCCAGCACTTAGCCAAGCTGATTGTCTCGCTGTGAATGGACTGTGACCACTGACACTCAAGGACATGGATAGGATCATGATCGCCCGTGACGTTGATGGTGAACGTCGTAAATAAAACCGGTTAGTTGGGCCGAAAGGGCCTAAAATGTTTTTCGGTTAATGTTGACAGTTTTTTTGGCTTGTGTTACCTCTAAGAGTATCTTACGTGTTCATTCACGTGAACTCCTCATTCATCATACAATAGTTAATCAGTTTCTCTAGACCTCGGATTTCAGTCACGGCCTTTTGGATAGGGTATTGCCTATGGACATGAAGAGAGGCTACTACGAAGACATAGAGCTTTGCGGGACCAACACGGCCCTGTTTGGCCTGATCTTTCTGGTTTGTGTATTCGTTGCGGCGCCGTTCATCATCGGCGACTACAATCTTTACCTGATCAACCTGATAGCCATAAATTCGATTGTAGCGATAGGGCTGAACATACTGGTCGGTTATACCGGTCAGATATCGCTTGGGCACGCGGGTTTTTTTGCTATTGGAGCATATGCGTGCGTTCTGTCAATGTTGAAGCTGGGCCTTCCTTTCATCATTGCATTGCCCGCTGCAGGTTTCTTTGCGGCAATCTTCGGTTTTTTGCTCGGTTTACCATCGTTGAGGCTTGAGGGACCGTATCTGTCAATTGCCACCCTGGGATTTGGGATGGCGGTGACGCAGATAATAAGTCATTCCGAATTCACCGGCGGACACATGGGTTTGGAAGCGCCTAAAATGTCCATTGGCCCATTTGTGGCGCACACAAGCTCACAACAATACGCAATTATAATTACAACGACCTTCATAATGACGATAGCCGCCGTCAATCTGATGAAGACCAGGGTAGGCAGGGCTTTCAGGGCTATCAGGGACAGTGAAATTGCGGCAGAGGCGATGGGAATCAATGTGCTGAAGTACAAGACCCTTTCATTTGCCGTGAGCGCATTTTACGCCGGTATAGCAGGGGGGTTGATGGCTTTCACGCTTGAGCATGTCAGCGCCGGCAGCTTTAATCTGATCCTGTCGATAACTTTTCTTGCGATGATCATAGTGGGTGGCCTGGGATCAATAATGGGATCCATTCTGGGCGCAGCTCTTTTGACGTATCTTCAAATAAAACTCCAGGTTATCCAGGAGGCTCCGGTAATCGGTCCACTCTTGCTGGATATTTCCAAGAGTTATTTTACTCCTGAGGGATTGCCGAACATCCAGAGCATCATCATCGGGGGGATCATGATAGCTATAGTCATATTTGAGCCTTATGGGGTCAACGGCATATACCTGAGGTTTAAGCGTTACTGGAAAATGTGGCCTTTCTAAGCGGGGTTTAGATGAATCTGTTTTTCGATCTTTTTGTAGGCGGAATCTCCATTGGGGCCTGTTATGCGCTGGTAGCCCTCGCTATGGTCATTATTTACAAGACCTCGGAAGTGCCTAACTTTGCCCAGGGTGAAATGGCGATGATATCCACGTTCATCGCATTCACTATCATGGAGAGTTACGGAGCGGGGTTTTGGGTTTCAGCCGGACTGACGCTTGTCTTCGCTTTCTTTCTCGGCGTCCTGCTGGAACTGTCATTTCTCAGGCCGGCTGATAATCCGGGAATATTGGGCTCCATAGTGATAACTCTGGGCGCAGAGATGATCCTGTATGGTTTGGCCGGATGGAAATGGGGCGCCAACCAGAATCCATTTCCGGTTCCTTTCTCAGAGTACAGCGGCTTTTCTTTAGGCCCGTTACGGATTACCGAAGTCAATTTATGGACGATACTGGCGAGTCTGGCCATCACCATCCTTCTATTCGCATTTTTCAGATATACGAAAATGGGAACAGCCATGAAGGCTGTGCAACAGAACGCTTTTGCAGCCAAGGCAATGGGCATTCCGACAAGGCGCATCCTCACATTCACATGGGGGCTGAGTTCGGCCACCGGCGCTGTAGCCGGCATGCTAATTGCCCCTATAGCCACACTTGATCCCAACATGATGCTGGACCCGATGCTGAAAGGTTTTGCCGGAGCCGTGCTCGGTGGGATGACCAGTCTTCCCGGAGCAGCTTTGGGCGCATACATGCTCGGCCTGATCGAAAACTTTTTCGGTGGCTATGTTTCACTTGAGTTCAAGTCGGTAGTGGCTTTTGCCGTCATAGTCCTCATTCTGTGCGTGAGACCGTCGGGGATTTTTGTGAAGCACTATGAGAAGAAGGTTTAAAAATCAATTGGCGCTAATGTCCATAATAAACTCCGGGCGCTTCATTACATTTCTAGCGTTCCTGGCAAGTTTGAGTGTCTGCGCTGTGGCTCCTGGCCTCGCTGGGGAAGATGAGGCAGAGAAAGCTGCGATAATGAAAGAGGCCCGCTCCTATTTTGAGGCTGAATTATCCGGCGATCCGAAAGCTGTTTGGTCGGCCTTGGCCCCTTCCTCGGTTTTCAAGAGGGACCACAGTTTTGATGATTATCTCGCGATGCAGTCCAGAAGCGATTTGGCCGTAAAGAGCTATGAAGTGATAGAAGTTGTAGAGATCATGGACAATAATGATCGCACGGTTCTTCCGGATGTGGATAAACTTGCCGCAGTGAAGGTTCGAGTCAAAATCAGTCCCAAAGACGGTAGAGAGACCGAACACAATAATATCTTCATTTTCTTGAAAGAAAAAGGCAAATGGTTCAAGGGTTAAGCTCTGTTAACATGGCCCATTCCAATAAATCGCCGGTAATCCGGCCATAATCTTTTTCGGGAGGTTATCGAATGAGAAGGTCATTTACTTTATTTCACTTTTTGGCTCTGGCCTGTTTTCTGATGACGTGTCCGGCGCCGGTGATGAGCGCTGACCCTGTGAGAGGCGTCACCGACACGGAAATACTCATCGGTCAGTGGGGACCTCAAACAGGCCCCGCCGCATTGTGGGGAGCAGTTGCCAGGGGAACCGGCGTATTTTTTGACCTAATAAACGAAGAAGGTGGAATACACGGACGCAAGATTAAATACTTCCTGCGTGACGACGCCTACCAGCCCGCCAAAACAAAGGCCATCGCCAAGGAATTCGTTGAGAGTCTAGGAATCTTCGGCGTCGCCTCGGGCGTGGGAACTGCCGGAGGCATGGCGGCCCGTGATTACCTGATGGAGAACAAGGTTCCGTGGGTCGGTCCGTCAACAGGCTCAAAGCATTGGACACAACCACTTCAGAAATACCTGTTCGCAGTATATCCAAGATATTCAAACGAGGCCTTCCTGCTAACCCAGTACACCGTGGAAAAATTGGGTAAAAAGAAAATCGCCATTTTCTACCAGAATGATGATTACGGAAAAGAGGGGATGGAGGGTGTTAAGGAATACACCGATAAGGCCGGTCTAAAACTGGTGGCTGAGGTGCCGGTCGAAGTGACGGACTCAGACCTGAAGTCACACGCTCTCAAACTTAAGGAGAGTGGGGCGGACGCAGTAATATTGTGGATATTGCCGAAACACGCGGCCATGATCCTGGGACAAGCCAAGGCCATCGGCTACGAGCCTCAATGGGTCGCCAGTTCAACACTGTCCGACGCTCCATTGATGTTCAAGCTCACAAAGGGTCTTTGGAATGGAGTCGTTTTCGCCAACTTCCTGAGCACGGAAAGCCCCCTGGCGAAGAAATATCTCGATGCTCAGAAAAAATTTGCGCCAAGTGAACAATATACCGGGATTTTCTTCCTTGCGGGTTTTGTTTTTGTTGAGCCGATGGTTGAGGGTTTACGAAGAGCAGGTAGAGACCTTAACCCTGACAGCTTTGTCAAAGCCATGGAGACCATCAGGAACTGGAATGACTGGCTTGGTCACGATTGCACATTCACGGCCGAAGATCACCAGGGCATGAAATCAGTTTATCTGGCAAAATGCGGTCCGGACGGCAATCCTGTAAAAATCTCGGACTGGTTGACCTACAAAGGAAAGTAAGGATTCAAGTTCATCATAATGCCTCTTCTCTCAATAAAAGACCTGTGGATATCTTTCGGTGGTCTTGTGGCCCTGCACGGGGTCTCTTTCGACGTGGAGGAAGGACGGATATTCTCCATAATTGGACCCAACGGCGCCGGCAAGACCACCATTTTCAATTGTATCAGCGGCATATACAAACCCACCAAGGGCGCTGTCGTATTTCGTGACAAGGACATTACCGGTCAGAAATCGAGTCGGGCAGCGACGCTCGGGATAGCCAGAACGTTCCAGAACATTGAGTTGTTCAGCCATCTATCGACAATGGACAATTTGCTGCTCGGGCGTCATATCCATATGAAAGGCGGGGTGTTTTCAGGCGCCCTGTTTTTCTCGAAGCATTTCCCGGCGGCCAGGGAAGAGATAGCTCACCGTGAGAGAGTTGAGCGTATCATAGAGTTCCTGGAAATCGAGGCCTACCGTGATACACCGGTTGTCGCGTTGCCTTACGGGATCAGGAAGCTTGTAGAATTGGGTCGTGCCCTGGCCATGGAGCCGAAGCTACTCCTGCTCGATGAGCCGACAGCGGGCATGAACCAGGAAGAAAAAAGGGACATGATGTTCTGGATAAGGGACATCCGGGACGATCTCAAAATCACCATCATGATGGTGGAACACGACATGAATCTCGTCATGGATGTTTCCGATGAGGTTATGGCGCTCAACTTCGGCGTCAAACTCATTCAGGGCAAGCCGCAGGAAGTTCGGTCCCATCCCCAGGTGCTGGAGGCCTATCTCGGCACGGATTAGAAACAGGTCATCACTGAATCAACGAGTTAGCGGATACATTCAGCCCATGAGCATGCTTGAAACAAGAAACATAGAGATTTATTACGGCAAGATTATGGTCGTGCGGGGTTTGTCGCTGAGTGTCGAAGAAGGACAGATCAGGGCCATACTAGGCGCTAATGGAGCTGGGAAAAGCGCCACCCTCAAGACAATAATGGGTTATCTGGACGATCAGCCCGACAAAGGGTCGATCTGGTTTAAAGGCCAGAGAATAGACGGGATGAGGACCGAAAAAATTGTTCCCCTAGGGATAGCTTTTGTTCCTGAAGGAAGGGAAGTCTTTCCGGAACTTACGGTCAAGGAAAACCTCATGATGGGGGCCTACATAAGGCGGGACAAGGGTGTTTCGGATGACCTGGACAAGGTCTTCAAGTATTTCCCTATACTGGATGATAGGCTCAAGCAGCAGGCCGGGACCTTATCCGGCGGTGAGCAACAAATGCTGGCCATAGCCAGAGCGCTCATGTCAAGGCCGTCGCTGTTGATACTTGACGAACCCTCACTGGGGCTTTCGCCCCTTCTGGTAAGTGAAATATTTGGGATAATCGAGGCGATCAACCGTGATGGGGCCACCATTCTGCTGGTGGAGCAGAATGCCAAGAAGGCCCTGAGCGTCGCTCATCATGCATTTATTATGGAATCCGGAAGAATAGTTCTAGAAGGGCCACCGGAGAAACTCATGGAAAACGAAGATGTTCAGGAGTTTTATCTTGGAATGGCTCAGGAAACATCTGTTAAAGGCTACCAAAGATACAAACGCAAAAAACGTTGGAGATAGGTCCGGATTAACCTGACTATTTCATTCGACTTTGAACAAAAAAAAGAAACTAACGCTTGAGGCAATCAGCCAATGAATGAAGGCTCACTGACTGTTCCACGAATGTTTGTCCAAAGGGCAACTCAAGATAAGGACCGTGTCGGTTTAAGATACAAATACCTAGGTATCTGGCGTGACATTACGTGGGGAGAATATCTCTCAAATGTTCGGCGGTGCTGTCTGGGCCTGGTTTCATTAGGCCTGGTGTCGGGTGACAAGGTGGCGGTAATAGGTGAGAATCGGGCTGAATGGCTGTATTCCGACATGGCTGCAATGGCCGCAAAGGCGGTGACTGTAGGGATATACACCACGAGTTCCGCCACACAATGTGAATATGTCACTGTCCACTCGGAGGCAAAGTTCTTCATCGCGGAAGATGAGGAACAGATGGACAAGGCCCTTTTCTTTAGGGATCGCGCTCCGAGCCTGAAAAAAATAATTGTCATGGATCCCAAGGGGTTAACCAAATTCTCAGACCCGATGGTATGCACCTTTGAAGAGCTTCTGGAACTGGGAGATCAACTCGATAAAAAAGATCCCGGACTGTTCGATCGTCTGGTTGAATCGGTAAATCCCGAGGATATGGCCCTCATTATATACACCTCAGGAACGACAGGCCCTCCTAAAGGCGCAATGCTCTCACATGCAAACATAGTGTGGACTACGTGGTCAATCGGAGAGGCTCTAAAAATTTATCCCGATGATCAACTTGTCTCTTTTCTGCCGTTGAGCCATATAGCGGAGAGAATGTTCAGCGTATTCCTCCCCATAAGGTTCGGGTATACGATCAATTTCACTGAGAGTCCTGACACGGTCATGGCAAACTTCAGGGAAGTCTCGCCTACTGTCATATTTGCAGTTCCAAGGATATGGGAGAAATACTATTCCAGCATCCGAATTAAAATGGCTAACGCTACCTGGTTCAAGAGGGCGAGCTATGCGACGGCCGAAAAGGTCAGCCTGCTTTACGGCCGAAAACGCTTCAGCGGGAACAGGATACCGCTCTATCTAAGAGCGCTCAGAGGTTTTTTCAACGCCGTGGTTCTGTACAAACTCAGAGAACGCCTGGGTTTCGAAAGGGTCAGGCTGGCGGTGTCCGGCGCCGCTCCCATTTCGCCCGATGTGCTGCGTTATTTTCATGGAATAGGTGTGCCGCTACGCGAAGTTTACGGCCAGACGGAAGGCTCCGGACCAACATGTATTCATCAGGGCGACCAGATAGAACTTGGAAATGTCGGACCTGCCTTGCCAGGTGTGGAGGTCAGGATTGACGAAGATGGCGAGATCCTTTTCAAGGGAGGAAATGTCTTCATGGGATATTTCAAGAACCCGGAGGCTACCGCTGAAACTATCACGGATGGCTGGCTACGCTCCGGTGATGTCGGTGTCCTTGATCAAAAGGGTTTCCTGAAAATCACCGACAGGAAGAAAGATCTCATCATCACGGCCGGTGGAAAGAATATTGCCCCGCAGAACATAGAGAACCAGCTAAAATTCAGCCCTTACATCAACGACGCCATAGTTATCGGCGACAGGTTGAAATTCGTGTCCGCCCTGATAGTGATTGATGAAGAGAACGTAGTGCAGTTCGCTCAGGACGGCAAAATTCCCTTCACCACTTATGAAAGCCTTACCAAGGCTCCCGAAATTGTTGAGTTGATTGATCGTGAGATCCAGGAAGTCAACAAGACGCTGTCCCATGTGGAGACTATCAAGAAATTCACAATTGTCCCCAAGAAGCTCTACGAAGAGGACGGCGAAGTCACTCCTACAATGAAGGTGAAGCGCAAGCACATTAACGAGAATTTTGCAGATCTCATAAAGGCAATGTACAAAGGCGGGGGATGATTTCCGGTGATCTTGACCCGGACAGATTACCGCTGATTGAGGAAACTTGGCTGGTTTTCGAGAAGATCTGTCCTGCCCTTGCGCTCTACGGCGTCGAACGAGGCGTTGATGATCGCTTTTTCAGTGAGGCTCGTGATGGCGTTAATGGAATAGCTGTTAACTGCTATTTCTCGGGCTTTTTCCCCCATGGAATCTCTCAAACGGCTGTCTGTGATTATCTTTTCAACAGCATTGGCCATTTTCTGGGGATCGCTTGGTGGCACTAGCAGACCTGTGACACCCTGGGTCACGACTTCGGGGTTCCCACCAACGGAAGTGGCCACAACAGGGACACCGCAAGACATCGCTTCCAGTATGACATTAGGCAACCCCTCTGAAACAGAGGATAAAGTCAATACCCATGCTTTTCTGAGATATGGACGAACATCCGTGGTCCCATTCCTGATAATAACCCTGTCATCAATGTTATTCTGTTCGGCATAAGCTTTTAACTGAGGTTGAAGGTAGCCGTTGCCAATCATGAGCATTTTGGCTTCAGGAACCCTGTCGCTCAGTATCTTGAAGGCCTTCAACGCCGTCATGGGGTCTTTAATCTTTACCATTCTTCCCAAGTAAAGAATTGTGGGTTCATCTGACCGGAGGTCCGGGTCCGGTGTGAAATGATCCGTATCGACACCGTTCGGAACAACTTCAGCCCTGTCAGCGGCCACAGAATGCCTTTTCATAACAAAGTCCCTGAGAGCCTCGGCGTTGCACACAACCCTGTTACTCGCTCTCCAGAGCAATGATTCGAATTGCTGTTCCTTTCTGCCGCGCCAGCTTGAAACTATGACCGGAACCCCGACAATGTATGAAAACAGACGACCCCAGATATTTGGGACCGCTGTCAAGGTATAAATTACGTCCGGGCGTTCTCTCCTTAACTTCCAGAAGAGCCGGTACAACGCTCGAGGCGTTACCCATGAATTAAGGCAGAAATACGAAACTTTGACATTACATTCTTCGGCTATCGGAAGCATGTCTTCTCCGCCACGCAGTATCCAAAGCTCCAGATCGAAAAGCTCCCGATTGAGGTGTTTGAGCAAATGTGTAGCGTAACGCTGGGTTCCGCCAAATTCCAGGTCTTGCAGAAGCAGGACTGTTTTTAGCGGTTTTTTGAGTTTATATTTCATCACGGGACAATATTACGAGTGAGCGTTCAGACTTCCGGTTAGGAGGTCATAGACCTGTTTGTGTGTCCTGTTTGGGTCGAATTCCCTAAGGACCACTTCCTTTCCTCTTTCCGCCATCTTAATTGCCCTGTCTCTGTCCTTGAGCATGTCTTCCATGGCCTGGGCCATCTCGGCAGGATTTTTCTGAGACACGAGGAAGCCCGTTTCTCCATTGCGGATCAGTTCCGGAATTCCGCACACGTCGGTAGACACAACGGGAATCCTGTGGGCCAAAGCCTCGAGGATTACAGTGGGTAAACCGTCCCTGTCGCCAGTTGAGTGAACGGCGCTGGACATGACGAACAGGTCGGCCTTCATAAATAACTCCGACACCTGATGGTAGGGCACAAAACCGGGGTATGACACGTGATTGGTCAAACCCAGTTTCCTGGTCAGGTACAGTAGCTGCAATCTTCTCGGACCATCACCTGCGAGGGTGAGGTGAAAGTTCACGCCTTTGTCCTTAAGTATTTTGCATGCGTGGAGCAGATCGTCGAAAGCCTTTATTCGGGCGAATCTTCCCAGGCCCAGGATTTGATATGGCGGCTTCATTTCTACTGGAGCCATTGCCAGTTTTTCAAGTGGCACTCCGTTATAGACCGGGTGTATTTTGGATTCCGCTTCGGGAGCAAACTGAGCCATGTAAGGCACGTTGGTTTTATTCTCCGAGATCACGAATTCAGCGTCGGTGAGTTTTTCGGCAAGCGCACCGTCAGGCGGATAAATATCTCCGGCTCGCCCGGTGAAACTGAACGGGATTCCAATCAGGCTGGATGCCACCCAGGCCGCCGTGGCCGGGCCCATGGCCCATGGAGCATGCACATGGCCGATGCCTTCTTCCTCAAATCTCCTTGCAAGAGTGAAACCTGCCAGGAATCCGAAAATGTTCTCCCCACCAAACTCAATTGACTTCCATTTCCGGAACGGTATGGTCCTGAAAAGTTTGGCTGTCAGCCTGCGGTTTCTTCTCCACCAGTATGCGATATCCGCAGGGAGTCTCTTCAGGAAGGGTATTCCCAATCGCTCAACTTTTTTGGAGGCCTCGGCCATTTCAGGTGAAAGCTTTTCCGTGAGTTCTCCGTACAAGGTAAAGACCTTCACATCCAAACCCATTTTCCAAAGGTTCATAACTTCCCTGAAAATAAAAGTTTCAGAAGGCTTGGGAAACCACAACAGAATGTACGCCACTTTTTGCTTTGTCACTTAAATCGAACTCCTGGGGATAGCATCACCTGACATTCAGGATAAAAAACCCGTATATTCAATTAATAAGCCCCAGCATGTTGAATCGCCGGGGCCTGCCATTGGAACATGAAACTGATTCTAGACTATATCGTAAGAATTGTTTTCATACCATAACTGAAAAATCAGCAGGGTCCACAGTTCCTTCCTATGATCCACCACTCCGTTCACATGCTCCGAAACCAGTCCGGAAATGACCGACGGATTGAATATGCCCTGCCGTCTAAGCCTTTTCTCATCAAACATCTCTTCCACCAACGGCCTGAGCGTTTGTTTCAGCCACAAAGCCGAGGGAATGAGGAAGCCTCGTTTTTTCCTGTAAAGGATTTCTTTGGGAAGCCGACTGTGTAGGGCCTTTTTTAGAAGATACTTCCGCTTGAACCGTCTGATCTTCATCCATGGAGGCAAGCTGAACACATATTCCACAACCTTTCGATCCAGAAATGGCGCACGAACCTCCAACGAATTCATCATGGAACATCTATCTACTTTTACAAGAATGTAGTCGAGCAAATATTGCTTTGTCAACAGGTAAAACACACGATTCAGAGGATCACTTGATTCAAAAGAATCGTAAAGACGCTTTGTTGTAGAATATAACTCAACCTGGTTCTTTGTGATGTCAGGTGGATTTATCCATATCTTGCGCTGGAGTTCATCAGGGACCGCTCCAAGCCAAGTTTGCGCCCTTAGCCACTGCGGGGCGTAAACTCCGGCGAAGAATTTCTCAGCCACATGCCGTGGGCTGACATAGCCGGTAGATATCGGCAGCTTGCGGGAAACGGCCTCTATAAAATGGGATCTGAGTGTTTTCGGTAGCTTGAGGTAATAATTAGAGAGCACAAACGCAGAATAATATTCGTAGCCTGCGAACAATTCATCTCCGCCATCGCCTCCCAGAGCTACCGTTACGTCACGACGGGTAACCTCGGACAACAGGTAGGTCGGAACTATGGAGGGGTCGGACATCGGCTCATCCAATAAGGACACTATGGAGGGCAGAAGCTTTCCTGCATCCACGGCGCTAAGGATCTGCTCGTGATGGTCCGTCCCAAAATGATTGGCCACAAGCCGGGCGTATTTTGACTCATCGTAACTTGATTCAGTGAAACCTATGCTGAATGTCTTGATGGAGCGTGGATCGACCTGCTCCGCCATCAAGGCCACGACAGCCGATGAATCAATTCCGCCGCTCAGGAAAACGCCAAGCGGCACGTCACTGATGAGGCGCTTGTTCACTGCGTCTTTGAGCAGGGTTATTGTGCGCTCACAAACATCTTTCTCACTGGCCGGGCTGTTTTCCACAGGTAGAGGAAGGTCCCAATACCTGCATGTGTTGATTTGCCCGTCCTGGAAAGTCAGGAAATGGCCCGGCTGAAGTTTGTAAACATTCCTGAAAATAGTTTGAGGTGTAGGGACATACTCATACGCCAGGAACCTTGCCAAGGCATCCTTATCAATTTCGAGTCTGATGAAAGGCAATTTCCTGAATGCAGTGAGTTCGGAAGCAAAAGCGAATACGCCGTTCTGGAGCGTGAAATAAAAAGGCTTTTTGCCCATTCTATCTCGAGCTGCAAAAAGTGATTTTGTTTTGCTGTCCCAGATTGCAAACGCAAACATGCCTTCGAAGCGGTCAAGACATTCAGAACCCCACATCATGTAGGAATTCAGCAGAACCTCGGTGTCAGATCTGGTAGTGAAAGGTATTCCCTTTTTGGACAGCGCCTTGCGAATCTCCAGAAAATTATAAATTTCCCCGTTGTAGGTTATGGTGACCGTTTCATCATGAGAACTCATGGGCTGAGCGCCTGTCACCAGATCGATAATGCTCAAACGCCTGTGTCCCAAGGCAGCCTGGTTCTTTATCCACAAACCACTGCCATCCGGGCCTCGTCGATGAAGAACCTCCGTCATCGACTCCAGCCAGGCTGTCTGCTGGTCAATGTCGCCGGGAGCGTTTACAAATCCTGCTATTCCACACACTGCGTCGTCACCAATCCATTGAGGGGTCGCTTATCAGGAAATCATCGATCGTAACTTCAGGGCCAGCTTCTCGTTACCGAAAAAATCGCCCCGTGAGACATTGTTCCTGAAAAATTCAAGGTTACGTTCAAAGTCTCGGAAAGTATTTACATTCGGGGTCACTTCCGATGAGTAATCGCCGTAACCCAGATACTTTATCATGAAAGCGTTGAGATGCTGTTCGTAAGCAAGACGAATCGGAAAACAAAGAATGGGTTTTCCATAATACAATGATTCAGATATCACATTATGCCCGCCATTCACTATCGCATAACGGCAACTTGAAAGGTCTTCCAGGAAACCCTCTACCGAGTTGGCCCTGAATTCGAGGTTCTTATCGACCGGCCGTTCCCCGAAGCCATAGATCCTGTACAATCCCTTTGTGGTCTTCAATGTCTCCAACAATGGAAGAAACGATGGGGATGTCTGGTACACCAGGACATGCTCTCCCTCTGACGCTGTGAACTGCCTCACGACAGGCCGAAGAACCGACGGCGTCACCACTGTCATGTCAGGATTTTTTGGAGCAAGGTTAAAAAAAGAGGTCACAATGTATTTATCGGCTTTGCTGTACATGAGTTTCAAAGGAGCCGTGAGCAACAATCTGCCAAGAAGGCCTCCGGGATCAACAGGCCATTGACACTCAGTCAGCACATGCTGGTGATCCACGCTTATGCAGGGGATGCCCATTCGCAAGGCCGCCAAAGGTGTGAAATATTCATAGTTGGATAAGACCACATCGGGCCTGAACTCCCGCATCAGGGTCTCCACATGCCCGAGCACTGAATTACGCCTGAATAAAACCCTGGAACCGTTATAAATAGTAGACTTTATATCTACCTGATTGTTGGAATAGTATGTAGACAACATCGGTATTTCCACTGTCTTAAATCCAAGCCTGCCTATCTGGGACACCTTGCCCCCTCCCATGAACAGAAATTCATGCTCCGGAAGCAATGAAGCCACGATAGAAGAAAAAGTAATGTGTCCCATGGCGTCACCCATGACGCCAAATACTATTCTGGCCAATTGTCGGCTCTTTCTGTCAAATTATCAAACTAATGAAACCCATTCAGATTATCCGTAACCTCGGGAGATGTCAATCCAGCGCGCTAGCGCGCTAGCGCGCTGGATAGCCTAACCTGCTGTAATAATGAATAAATATGGCAAGTTTCTGGAGTTGGCGCCAAAATGGAGCATGGCCGGTAGCAGAAACGTTTCATAATGAAACATATTTCTGCATGGTCAGTAAAAAATCACGTTTCAGTATGAAACAGCTTGCGCTATACTTTTATTAGGTCAACGTAGTCATCCTCCATTCAATAAAGAGGCGTTTCGGGCAAGTCCATGGTATACGGACAATAGACTCAGTTGATGTGATAACCACAACGAGGCCTTAAATGAAATTGAGGCAATCCATACGTCAAATATTCTCAGGATTGGCTGAAGTCACCGATCAGGAAGACTCACCCATTCGATACAACATCGTTCGTCGGAACATGACGATCCTGATGCTGCTAATCACCTTGGTTCCGTTGTCTTTGATGACGGTGATCAACTATTACGAATACCGATCTGTGCTCAGAGGCGAGATTGTCACTCCACAGAAGGTTCTGGTCAACAAGGCCAAGCATTCCATAGAGTTATTTCTGGCCAATCGTCTTGCCACGGTTAATTTCATCGCTTCGGCGTATTCCTTCGATGAGTTGGCCGACGAAGCGAATCTCAACAGGATATTCAGGGTTCTGAAAAAGGAATTCGAGGGGTTTGTAGATCTTGGGCTGATTGACTCTACTGGTGTTCAGGTGAGTTACGCCGGTCCGTACAAACTACAGGGCAAGGATTATTCAGGGCAGAGTTGGTTTGAGCATGTGCAGGTGAACGGCACTTACATCAGCGATGTGTTTAAGGGTTACAGGCGGTTTCCACACATTGTGTTGGCGGTTCAGCATCATCCTTTGAACGGTAAATCGTGGACGGTTCGTGCGACCATTAACACGGCGAAGCTCGATGAATTGATAGCTTCGATGGGACTGGATCCCGAGAGCGACGCCTTCTTGGTAAACAAGGCCGGCGTTCTTCAGACGAATTCCAAGTATTACGGCCCTGCTCTTGAAAAGTGTCCCTGCATTCCTTCAGTGAGTTATGAGCCCACAGTAGTGGAACGTGTGGACCCTAGCGGCCGGGAAATTCTTCTTACCTATGCGTATTTTCCCTCGACCGACTTTATTTTCATGCTCATAAAGCCTCAGGCGCAGGTAATGAAAGCATGGTACACATTGAAAGGTGATCTCTTGGTCGTCTTCCTTGTGAGTGTGGGGCTGATATTGGTCGTAGTCCTGAAGTTGACCAAGACGATGTTCCAGAGAATGAAGCAGTCCGACGACAGACGCGCTTTGGCTCTGAGAGAGATGGAGCACAGTCACAAATTGTCGTCCATTGGCAGGTTGGCGGCAGGAGTGGCCCATGAAATAAACAATCCTCTGGCTGTGATTAATGAAAAAGCGGGCCTGATGAAGGATCTGATTGAATTTTCCCCCGACTTCCCCGACAAGGAAAGATTTCTTGGGCCGGTGGGGGCCATAATAGGCTCGGTGGAGCGATGCAGGACGATCACCCATAGGCTGCTGGGATTTGCCCGAAGAATGGATATCGAGATTCAGGTCCTGGATGTCAATGATGTCGTGAGAGAAACTCTCGGTTTTCTGGAGAAAGAGGCTCTTTACAGGAACATCAAACTGAATCTCAATTTTGCCAAGGACCTGGGCAAGATAGAGTCTGATCGCGGCCAACTGCAGCAGGTGTTCCTGAACATACTCAACAACGCTCTCCAAGCCATGAAAGACGGAGACACGCTGTCTGTATCCACATTCGAAAGAGACGAGGAATCAGTGGGAGTTACAATTCAGGACACCGGCCACGGCATGCCGGAGGAGACAATGAAACATATTTTTGAGCCATTCTTTACTACCAAAACGGCAGGTAGGGGAACAGGACTCGGTCTGTCCATAACTTACGGTTTGGTGAAGAAACTCGGCGGTGATGTAGACGTCCAGAGCAAAGTAGGGGCCGGAACGAGATTCACCGTTTATCTGCCGAAAAAACATCAGGAATCACAAGGGAGTTGAAATGGGCGCTCTGAAGGTCATGCTGGTGGACGATGAGCAAGAGTTTGCCACAACTCTTGCAGAGAGGCTTCGAATGAGGGGAATGGATACCGTGACGGCTTTCGATGGAGAGGACGCCCTCAAAATGATTTCCGTCCAAAAGCCTCATGTGATTGTCCTGGACATAATGATGCCGGGTATGTCCGGTCTGCAGGTGTTGAGCAGGATAATGGAAATATCCCCAGGAACCCCGGTCATTCTGCTCACCGGAATCGGGTCTACCACTGAGGGAATCGCCGGCATGAAAAACGGGGCTGTGGACTATCTGATGAAACCCCTACAGATAGAGGAACTCATTGAGAAAATAAGAGCCGCCGTCAAGAAAGACGCCTGAGAGGCAAACCGAGGTTTTGAAGTGAAAGAAACATTGTTCATGGGAAAAATGACAGCTACCGCCACTCATGAAATAAAAAACGTTCTGGCGATAATAAGGGAATCCAGCGGCCTGATGCAGGATTTTCTCTATATGCTCAAGGATGAAAAATTCGAGTACAAGGAGAGGTTTCTCAAGATCATCTCTAATATTGACGATCAGGTGACAAGAGGAGATGGTATTTCTACACTGTTGAACAAATTTGCCCATGCTCCCGATCAGGAATCATCCACTGAAAATTTGCCTGAAGTTGTCGATCAGATAATTGCCCTGAGTGTACGCTTAGCGAAAGCCAAAGAGGTCAGTTTTGTTAATGACTCCTCTGCAGTGACAAAACTTTTGACCTGTGATCCTTTGAAAACGAGGATGCTATTGTTTCAGGCAATGGATACGCTTATGGGCCATGCCCTGAGCGGAGAAAAAGTTGGTGTAAAAGTTTCCTCGGGTGAGGCGGGAAAAGCGCTGATAGAATTCCATCTCCAACCGGACAAATCGGGTGAGCGCTCATCAGAAGCTTTGAAGGCTTCAGGGCAGTGGATGGAATTGAAGGCTACGGCTGATGAAATGAAGTATGAGGCAGAGTTTGACCCCGAATCGGGTGTGTTGAAACTTGAACTGACTGATAAAAAGTCTCTTGGAGGATATTATGAAGGAATTTAAAGTCCTTATGGTTGATGATGAGGAAGAGTTCATAAAAACCCTCGATGAACGCGTGAAAATGCGTAACCTGGATTCTAATGTGGCGTTTAGCGGAGAAGAAGCGCTGGAGATACTCGAGAAAGAAGCTCCGGATGTCATGTTGCTGGACCTTAAAATGCCCGGAATGGACGGTATGGAGGTCTTGAGAAGAGCAAAAGCGGCCTATCCTGGTGTACAGGTCGTAATGCTCACGGGGCACGGTTCCGATCAGGATGAAGCTGAAGCCAGACGCTTGGGTGTCTTCGACTACCTACGAAAACCCATTCCCATTGAAAACCTGATGAAGGTCCTCAAAGCCGCCTATGAGAAAAAGATTCAGGATTCTTTGGTCGCAGCCACCTTTGCTGAAGCCGGTGAATATGGAACCGCACAGGAAATTATGGATAAGGGCAAAAAAAACAAAAAATAGCCGGAGGCCAAAATGAGTGTCAAGGTTCTGATTGTCGATGATGAGGAAAATTTTGTTGAGCTGTTGTCGGAAAGGCTTGAAGCTCGCGGTTTTAAAGTGGGTAAGGCCTATAACGGCTCTGACGCCATTTCGATCATGAAGGCTGAGGACTACGATGTCGTGTTGCTCGATGTGATGATGCCAGGAAAGGACGGCATAACTTCTCTGAAGGAAATCAAACAGATTAGACCACTCTCCGAAGTAATCATGCTGACGGGACACGGCACGGTTGAAACTGGAATCGCAGGCATGAAACTGGGCGCTTACGATTATTTGCTGAAACCATCTGACATAGAGACCCTCAAGACAAAAATCACCGACGCTTACAAAAGGAAAGAGGATCACGAGAACAGAATAAAGCAGGCCGAGGTAGATAGAATCGTAGCATCTAAAGGATGGTAGCCAATCCGGATCAGGTCAGGGACACAACGGTAAGTCCCTGCCACCAAAAGGATGATAGGCCAAAGGACGCTATCATCAAACTGTCCACTTAAACGACCCTAGATCAGTTGAATAGGTTTCAGAAATGAGAAACTGTTAGCTTTTAACAAATATTTTCAACTTTTTGCGGACGTGTCTGCATTTGAGCTGTACGCTCAAATGTGCGCCTGACCAGGAAAGATAATTGTTGAATGCTGTGACCAGCTTCATCCATGGATAATCTTGACTAAAACACAGGAGTATATAATGAAAAAGACCGGTAAAACGAGCATGTTTGTTCTGGCGCTCCTATTGTCGGTTCATATTCTCGGTAATTACGGCTTTTGCGATGTTCCGGCCACCACGCCGGAGACTTCAGGGGCAATGGCCTGGTGGGTTTGGCCGATAATACTGTTGGCGGTGACGTTTGTGATGGGAGTGGCTGCCGTATTGGGTGGTGTCGGCGGTGGAGTGTTGTTTGTTCCTATAATCAGCGGCTTTTTCCCATTCCACCTTGATTTTGTGAGAGGCACAGGCTTGCTTGTGGCGTTGGCTGGAGCGTTGGCTGCCGGCCCGGGATTGCTGAAGATGAATCTGGCTTCCTTGAGACTTGCCATTCCCGTGGCGCTTATAGCAAGCTCTTTTGCCATAGTGGGCGCTATGATAGGGCTGGCCTTGCCGACTCAGGTTGTTCAAATAGCCTTGGGAGTAACAATTCTCGGAATCTGTGCGTTGATGCTGACAGCAAAGAAATCGGACGTTCCCGATGTTCCCAAGGCTGACCCTCTGTCATCGGCGCTTAGGATTTACGGGGTGTATCAGGAGGCGAGCACCGGGGAAGTAATAGACTGGAAAATACACCGTACGTGGCAGGGGCTGGTTCTTTTCGTGGTCATCGGGATCATGGCCGGCATGTTTGGTCTAGGGGCCGGTTGGGCTAACGTGCCGGTGCTCAACCTGTTGATGGGGGCTCCGTTAAAAATCAGTGTGGCGACCAGCAAGTTTTTGCTGTCAATTACAGATACTTCAGCGGCTTGGATTTACATGAACCAGGGTTGTGTCATCCCGATGATGGTTGTTCCGTCGCTGATAGGTATTATGGCGGGGTCCTTTGTCGGAGTGAGACTCTTAAAGGTCGCCAAACCGGGGATGGTCCGCTGGATAGTGATCGGCATGCTGGGTTTTGCAGGCATGAAGGCGCTCACCAAGGGCCTGGGTTTTTAAGTCAGTTCGGTGACCATTCAGAAAACCTGTTTTGAATATTGGAGGAAACCAGATGTCGTCTCATTCGCACAAATCTCTGGAAGCCGGTCCGGAACAGCTTCTTTACGCTGCCTTCCTGGAAAAGGGCATGCTTTGTGGCCTAGCCATACTTTTAATAACTTACCTGGTCTATTTGTTAGGGATTGTGAAACCATATATTCCAGTGACAGAGATTCCAAACTACTGGTCGATGAGTGTATCGGAGTACTTGCATAAAGCCAATGTGCATGCGGGTTGGAGCTGGCTCTCCCTGGTAGCTTACAGTGATTTTCTCAACTTTATAGGAATCGCAGTCCTGGCCGGCGTCACGATCCTTTGTTTCATCGTCATTATTCCTACACTTTGGAAGAATGATGACAAGTTGTACGCTGTTCTTTCGTTACTCGAGGTGATAATTCTTAGCGTCGCCGCTAGCGGAATATTAGGTTCCGGCGGCCACTAGATCAAATTCTGCTGCGGTTCAGCAGTCAGAGAAACTTATGAAATACGGAGGAAAGAAAAATGCCCTCTGAGATACAAGTCAAAGAAATCATGATTCCCATTTCAGACTATGCTGTGGCCAGGACGGGGAACACTCTGTCTGAAGCGGTCCCACTTTTGCGAAAGCTATATTGTCTGAGCGAGTATGGGAAATGCACCGAAGCGGGTCATAGAAATATTCTGGTGGTGGACGATGAAGGAAATCTGGCAGGTATAGTGAATTTTTCTACCATCCTTGCCGCACTGATACCCGAGATAGCAGGCGGTATCCTTGCAAGGTTCGAATCAATCGGCATCTCCATGACCTATGCTCAGGCCGGTTCAGAGGAACTCGATGAGGCCAGGCTCAGTTTCAGAGCGCGGGTGAAAAAAAATGCGGAAACAAAAATCGACAATGTTATGCTGAAAATAAAGGGGTCAATTGATTCGAACGCCACCGTCCTGGATGCCCTGAAACTAATTTATAGAAATAAAATCAACATCCTGCCTGTCTATGAATCTAAAAAGCTAGTAGGAGTGGTCAGGGATTCCGACCTGTTTCTTGTAGTAGCGGAAATTTTGGCGGAATGATAAGTATAGGTTAAAGTTTAACCTAGAGCTTTTCAAATGACGCTTAATACAGGCGAGCATAAACGCCATCGTCAGAATATAATCCGTGTAAGTTCGGTGATTCTTGTGACGGTGGCCTTATTTGTTTCCGGCTGTTTTGGACGGGCTCAGGTCAAGGATTTCAGCTCACCTCCGGCTCCGATTATCTACGAAGACGAAACCACAACAAAATTCAGAGACAATGATGACGACAAATTCATAGAAATCAGGAAGACCCCCACTTCAAGGCCCATAGAAAATCTTGCCATTCATTACCCTGCACTATTTCCCGGTGGCGAAGTAATCAGACCCGGCGACACTGAAGAATACACCATTGTAAACGGCAAGAACTCTTACAAGGTGGTCTTTCGAACGAAATACATTCGAAAGAGAAAACGTCTCAATGAGAAAGACCTTTCCGAAGATTTCAAGGTCCCGGAAGGATGGACAAAAAGTTCCATAGAGGATTCTTCCACCGGCGCCAAAGTTCCAATCCTGCTCGGTCCGGTCATCCCGCAACATCGTGTGCTCTATATCGTGCCCGGCGAACAGAATGTCTATTACCTGTTCCTGAGATTTGACGGAGATAACTACGAACAGGCCATCAAAGACTTTGACAGGTTCGTTCGTGAGGACATGACATACAAATAGAGTTCACCTGGAAAGCAAAACCCCACATTTAACCTGTTGGTCAATCTATACATAAATAAAAACATTAGTAAAATGTTATAACTTCTTGTATAATATAAGAAGAATAGTTGTCTTGTTCTGAGTTGCCGGAAAATATTGTTTTCATGTCCACTCGATCCGTTTAACAGAGAAGTTCTCGGAAAACCGCATTGAAGCCCAAAGCCTCAAAACTTTTGATTTTGACCCTAGTTGCTTTTTGCCTGTTTGGCGCTGCGTCGAGGGCCCAGGCTTGGAGCTGGTGGAACGATCCGGGGCCACTCGTTTTTGTCCAGCCGCGTGTCCTGATAGGGTACATGCTTCCGACCCGGACAAACATGCTGAACGTAAACATGTACGGGGCCCAAGGCGTTAATTCAATTAAGAGTTTGCAGCAGTCGGCGAAGATGGAGGGCCTTTGGACTGAACTTGTAGTCCCTGTCAAGAGCGCCTCTCCCATCGGTTTCACGCCGAGTGTCGGGTACTTGATCCCGGCCGATTACAGGGTCGATGAAACCTATCTGGGAAACACTCGGCAAATTGCCGAGAGGACATGGAAAACAAAAACAACTCTTTATAACCTGAAATGTTCTATCGATTACGCTTTCTCACAGTCATTCACAGCAATGCTCGGATTTCAATACGATTCCTTCATGGCTGATTATACAGCCCCATATGACCAGATTTCACCCACCAACAATGTCGGTTTCAGTTCGGCCCAGAGAGTTGGTTTGGAAGTCAGCTTGGGTATTCCATTTGTAGGGGCTATGTATGAAAGAAATTTGTGGTCCGCTATCGATTTAAAAACCTATCTGATTTGCTATCCCGGGTTGCCTGGATATTTGTCATACGAAGAATCAGTACAATTTTTCTACTACAACTCTAGTGACCACTCAGGAGTGAAATTCTCACAAGAGATCAGTTCCGGGTATTATTATGAAGCGTTTGCCCAGTTGTCCATTCCTGTCTGGAGAGGTGTCGGCGGAGGGGCCTTTGCGAAGTACAGTGAATTTTCCGGAAAAATCATAGGCGTCAGCATCGATCATAAAGAAACCGCTACAACAGGCGAACCAACTCTCTCCGCTGACGTCACATATTTGCGAAACAGCTTCGTGATCGGGGCTTCGATAACCGCTTTGTTTTAAGGGGGCCAAAATTATGGGGGCCATATAC
>CAZVOU010000051.1:0-2789 GCA_964628605.1 uncultured Syntrophaceae bacterium | reverse complement strand
ACGGTGGTCCTGTATGCCGGGTGATGGAACTGTCCGAGGCTCCTTGTCGCTGTTCCAGAATGTTCCGGCGGAATGAAACCGAAAGCAAACATCCGGCGCGGAGGCCGGATCTACTGTCGTTACGTCTGTCTCTCTGGTTCAGTAGCTCCGGCGTCCCTGCCGGAGTATTCACGGCGTCGTTGTGAAGGAAACTAAAATTTAAGGTCGCATGCCGTGGATGCGTGAAAGGAGCCGATGGGCTAGTCCTCGATAAAGCCGGGCGGCAATTGCTCTTTCTTGGGCGCCGGAGATTGTCCGGAAACGGGGGCCGGTTTTTGTGCGGGGGCGTTATCCTCAAAAGTTTCCGGGGCCAGGACGTCAGTTTCCCCCTTGTCGGTCTTGAATTCAAGCCCGTATTCCTGGGCCTTCTCTATGTAAGAACCTGAATTCAGGCGGACTTCACCGATTATGTTAATCCTGATGGCTGAGGCCCCTATGACCGGACACTTGTTCTCACACCACCCGCACCCTGTGCATTTATTGGGCACAACGTGGGGGACAGCGTTCTTTCGGCCTTCAGTCGGCTTGAACACCACTGCGTTATAGGGACAGACTTCATCGCAGACGAGGCATTTCCTGTCCTGATTCCAGACAAGACACGCCTGACGATCGATCCACGCCGTTCCTATTTTGACGCTTTTCTTCTCCAGAATATCCAGAGGCCTGATTGCCGCTGTAGGGCAGACGTGTCCGCAGGTGGCGCAGTTCAATTCGCAGGCGGCAAGCCTTGGGACAAGGACGGGGCTGAACATTCCTTCAATTCCGGCCTTGAACCATATCGGCTGCAATGTGTTGGTGGGGCACGCCTTCATACACTGTCCGCAACGCACACACCTTGCCAGAAATTCTCTTTCGGGTATGGCCCCCGGTGGTCTGATCAGTTCCGGATCAGTCAGCGCCTTATCCTGACCCATGAGTCTGGGCTGGTTCCAGCCTGTCCTGACGATACCGGCCATGGCGAACCCGGAAAACAGTCCGGTCAGGGCCTGCCTCCTGGTAGGGTATGGGGATGCTTCCGGGAGCGAAGCCGGGATTGCTCTGGGTCGTCCGGGTAATCCGAATGAGACCGCCGACTGTGGGCAGACTCGTGAGCACTTGAGACACGCTACACACTCGGGATTCACGTTTTCGACATGATCCTGTGTTATGCAACCCATAGGGCATTCGCGAACACATTTGCCACAATGGACACAGGAGTCATCGACCTTCCTCCTGATGAGCGGCCGGATAGAAAAGACGGCGAAAATGGCGCCTGCGGGGCAGAGGTTCCGGCACCAGAAGCGTGGCTGTATTATTGATAGCCCGAAGATGGCCAGCGCCAGCAACACTATGAATTCATTCGTTGCGAATACCCTCGTCTGGACCTGCATGTAGCCAAGCTGAGGGAATATTGACTGAATGGGGCCCGACAAATCCAGACCTGTGTCGGCCGTCAGTAAAAGCAATGGATGCAAAACCAGGGCCACCAGCCGGGTTGCTATCGAAATTGGTGAGCCCAGGAAAACGAGAGACACCCCACATATCGCAACGGCTAAAAGGAAGCACAGGAACAGATATTTATATTTCCTGAATGCGGCTGTCTGGTCGATTGTATTTGAATTCAGTTCACGTCGTGGCCTTTTGGGCAACAAAAATGACGCCCAGTCTATCATTGTCCCCATGGGACAAATGTAGCCACAAAAGAGCCTGCCGAAAAAGACGGTCAGAAGCAGCAGGAGGCCTGCCGGGATCAGGGCGGAGGTTATCCACGACCGTTGGGCTATTGAGGACAGGACCCCAATGGAGGGATCCAGCCTCAGGAAAAGATCGGTGGGAATTCCTTCTCTGGGGGGGTGAGCCGCCAGTGACAGCAGGATCAGGAAAAACAGGAACGATACTGTCTGGATAATTCGTTGCAGTCTGTTCACAGTTTTATGGTCTTGACGTTGAGTGCGCTTAGGTCGGCAATTCCAAGGCCCCTTTCAGCCGCCAGTTTGATATGCCTGACCTGGTTGGGCTGGAATTTCTTCCCATACCATGTTCCAAGAGTCACCATCTGGGCGTCGGCCGCAACCATGTCGGCAGACGCTACCACTACGTTCAGGGGAATGACCTCACCCGGTCCGCCCGGTCCGCCGGTGCTCAGAATCCTGGTGCCGTCAATTACCGCAAGCGCCGGTTTCAGGACCGAAGCCATGTCCACAATCGCCTCATGAAGATCGAACCTGCTGTGGAAGGATGTGCGATCGTAAATCAGTCCCATCATACCCTTCATGGAAAGACTGACACCTGAGGCTCCATGGGATTTGCCCACCGGAACGGCTATGAGCACATCGGCGTCCAGGACTTCCGTAGCGACTTCCATGGTCTTCAACTGTTTGCCGTTTGGCACATTGACTTCCTTGAACAGCCTGTGAGCCTTTATATAGTTGACATTAGTATGTTGGATGTCCTTGCAGCGCTCGGGGATTCTTGACATCCTGAGGCAGTCTTCCGGCGTCCTGAGTGTGTTGTCGAGGATTGAAATCCTGGAGGCTCCGGCCTGCTCGCATAATCTCGCTACTTCTCTTACCACCTCGGGATTGGTGTTGGAGGCCGCTTCGGGGGGGCTGGAAAAACTCATGTTGGGTTTGATCACCACTTTTGCGCCGGGTTTTACAAATCTCTGCATCCCACCGAGAGCCTCAATTGCGGACTTCGTTATCTGGGATGCGTCTGACCCGAATGAAACCGTGACATCAGGAAAGTCGGCGGCAAAAGCATTCCCTGGA
>CAZVOU010000050.1:0-5636 GCA_964628605.1 uncultured Syntrophaceae bacterium | reverse complement strand
CGCTGTCATTGGCCAACGGTACAGGAGATCATGATCGGATTGACCGGCGAAATTTTGCCAGCCGGAATGCTTCTGCCTGAACATCGGTGGCCATTTTTCGGAGCTATCGTTCCCAGCAGGCGCTGGATCGGGGCCATGGTCCGGGATGTCTTCTTCCCGAAAACCGGAATAGAAAAAGCTTCCGTCAAGGCGTTGTGGTATTGGACATTTTTATCTTTGGCGTCTTGCGGATTCGTCCCACATTTCCTGGGGCGCTCTGCGGAAAAGATTGTCCATATTGTCGTTATCAATGCAATATTCGATCTGAGCCCTCATTATGGACTTAAGGTCTTCTTCTGCCTCTTTCATAGACGGCGCAACAACTACCAGATCCAGTTCCAGTCAATGAGCGACCCAGATGTCGTCCTGATGTCTTATGAGTATACTTAAAACAAAAGACCATTTGTCGGACATCTTCATATTGTTACCAGCTTTTTTGATAAGTCACGCTGTCATTTTGGCAAAGCCACCATTATTTGTCGAGATTGAAATTAACATTGAAGCTGCTGATCAGGTAGTGCGCCTGAACCGTGATCTTCAGTATGCCTTGGCCACCACAAGATTAAATCCGTAGGTCAGGCAGGAGAGGGGAATATTTACTTTGAGAGATAAACCGGATTTTGTTTAAAGATTGTCCAGTTTTTTGCATGTAGTCGATTAATGGGAAAAGATATTTTCGTTGCGATAAGCAATATTCAGTGGAGTGATATAATGCCATCCATCCCGGTAATTTCAAGGTTGAATCATGATAGCTTTGGATAAACAACATTTCAAAGGAGATATCCATTGATGACCACTTACTGGTTCGAATCTTTTTCAGGCCGCATTGATATTTAGTGGATTTGTAGTAAATAAAAATTTGAATGAATTTGATTAACATATTCTGTCTGAAGATCTATAATTTGAAAGCTCATTTGTGCCAAAGATGCACTATTTATAAGTACACCAGAGACCATGAAGGGGTTGACACAAAACAGATGCGACCACTAAACCATCTCTCGACGTGCCGCAAACAATTAAGAGTTAACGTTCTTGCGATGATTGCAGCGCCCTCAAAGACAATGGTTTTGGTTTTAACGGTTGCTGATTTATCGATTGGTTTACCCGACTTCAATTAAATGGTTTAAACTCGGGTATTCCTTCCGAAGGAGCCCGAAAACTGCGGATTCTGACAGTCTGCCAGCATTTTTCCTTTTTAGCCCACTCGGAAATCATGGTACCGGAGGATGTGCTTTCCAACACAGAGTTGACTTCTCGTGCCCATATTTCACACTGATTTCTCAGGGCGTCCGAGATATCCTGATTTTGCCAAATTCTATCTAGAGAAATTCTTGGGCCTACCATGTCAGATGCAACCGAAACCGTGTATGCCGCGATGTTTGCCTGGAACGCAGAAAAGCGTTTTCTGGTAATCTTGTGAACTGCTTTGAAGAAAATCACCTTGGCTATAATTTCCTTGTAAATCTGGGCCGAAAGTCTTGGTGTCAAGTCCCCAAGATCATCATCAAGACGTTTCATGAACTCCACAAAATTCTTCTGGGATCCCAGACTGACCGTATGTGGCCTTCGGTCCCAGGCGTTCAGGTACTTTGCCAAGTCGGTTTTGGTAATTTTTCGTGATGAGGGTATAGCGTTCTTGAGATTTTTCAGTTTTGAAGGGGTTGTCCCCTGAGTGGCCAGCATGACGTTGTAACTCCCGGTTGTCCTCTCGTAAAACCATCGTCCCACACCATCTGGACAGTATGTTGTGGTGGAAAGCTTTTCCATTGCCACATGAAATGGCTTGTTTGATGAGAGATCCGCTTGTCTAACTACATTCTGGCTATTGGAATAACGTGATATCGCGGCAATAAGTTCCTGCTCGGCGGTCCGGCCGTATTCATTGAGCAGCAGAATTTTTGCCGGGACGCGAACCCGTCCAATATTGGTATCCGGATATTTCTTCTTGGTAAAATAAAGAGATGCTGTTGTCTGTCCACCATTCACAATTTGCATGCCCTTCAGTCCCCGGATTGCAGGAATTCCATGGGGCAGGTTTTCCCAAAGTATCTCTTCTGTGACTATGACGATTCCGTTGTTGTATGCCATAAACCTGTCGGGACACTCCCGCAGGGTATCCCTTATGCCCTTGTTTATTTTGCCCGTAGTACTCAGAAAGGATCTTACGTTTGCTTCCAGAAGCCTGGAGCCGTACCTGTCATACATGAAACGTAGGGCTTCTCCGGGAAACATGGTCAACGCACAGTCGTAATCTGTATCCGAAGCTGGCATGTATACGCATGGCAGTGGTAACCCGCAGAGTTGAATGAAGTCAGCCTCTATCTCGGATTCTGGTTTGCCTTCTGCCCAGTGACGGAAGAGTCTTTCGACATCCATCACCTCCAGCTTGACTGTCTTGCCGTCTTTCTGGAGGTCGGCGAAGTGTTTTGATTTGGCCACACGATCGGTGAGCACGTATATTCTGATAGGATCCAGAGTGGCCCATGTCTCCCTTATTTGAAGGGCCAGGGGGTAAGCATCATGGGACGGATCCATGAATGAATTAAGCGATCCCTTCCTGCAACTCTCCAGAAATCTCCAGCACTGAACGCCAGCTGTCTTGGTTTCACTATCAGGAACTGACTGTATTGTTTCAGAGTTGCTATAGAGACTGACAAAAAGATCCAGCCCTTCGCCCTCGCTGTCAAAGGAATATCCGGCCAGCCTGAGAAGGCTGTTCCCATATTTCCCTTCGTAGTAGCAAACTGAAGGGTCGTCATAAGTCATGTTTATCTCGGACATGTGACGCATGATTGTCTCGGCAAAAACAAGTTCCCGGTAAGGATAGTTGTTGTCTGGATCCTGCATTCTTTCAGAAATCTCTGCCTGTATTGTGATCAGAAAATTGGAAAGTTCCATTTATGAACAAACTCCGGTTGATTCTAGTATGGCGGAAAGGGGAAGAGACGTGGGGCTCAACCCATCCAGATTAACCTGATAGACGACTTTAAGAATTGAAGTATGTACCATCTGGGGTGTAAGACGCGGGAAATGTTTGTCAACACTGAAAAAAAAGGTTTCAACATGCCTGAACCGCCGGTGATATGAGGAGGCATAACCCAAATGCAAACCAGCAGAGATAATGGCGTTGTAAAAATCTGACTCTAAAATGCTGTCGCCTGAGAACCCATCAGCAACAGCTTGCGCCAGATCCGGAAGTGTAATCCCTTCTTCATGTGTCTGGAGCCTCGTTGCGCATAGGTAAAGGGGATTCACCGTACTGTCATCCAGTTGCACCAGTGATGGAATCCGGGCAACGAAACCTTGCGCCAGTGTGGTTGTCTTCACTTCGACAGCTCCGGTACCAAAAGAGAAGTCATGGATGCCTCCGAAAGGACCTTTCCAGCTTAGAATTGCCAGTTCGCCTGAAATTCCGTGATCTATGAGTGACTGGAGAAACAGAAGTTCGCCGAACAGACCGGTTTCATCTTCTGGTCCAAGGATTTTGTCTGCTCGGGATCGCATAAAATTCTGCCACGCCCTGACACGTCCGAGAAACATCCTGAATGATTCGTCATGTCCGGTCTTTACGAGCGGCTCTACGAAGTCTAAAATATCGGCGGCCATTGTAGCGAACATTTCCGGGTTCCCGTCCGGACTTCTGATCAACGCTATCCACAAGCTTGCATCATCCGGATAAGGTAGCTTTGTGTAGGTGACAGAAAATCCGTGTCCTTCTGGAAGAGACATTATCGATGGGCTACCTGTTTTCTTGAACCCGAAAAGAATCGCTTCCATTCTGTCATCAAGACGCATACCAGCTTTACAGACACCATCCTGGTCTATGTTTATCGTACGCCATCCGCTTATTTCCGCAGATTGGGCCAAGGCTCTCCACGCACTCTGTATACTGTCATCCCTATTCAGCAACGCCATATTCCTGCTCCCATAGCTTGGTTTGTGCCACGTACTCGACCTTTTGTCCGGCGTTGCTGGACGGGAAACTTATCCCGAATGCTACAGGGGGACAATCTGTGGAATCAAGACGGGCCGTCAGCGGGTCCAGCAGATATAATATCAGAAGCCCCTTTTCAGGATGGGCAGCAATTCCGTCAGCGCCCAGGCCTCTTATTCTTCTCATGGCCGGACCTGATGGGTCTTCTGGTTCTTTTTCTCTGGTCTGAAGCCGGGCAGGGTCATTCTGCCATGCTTTTCTCGTGACATCCAGTGCGGCTAGCCACTCTTTTTCATCCAGGTCAATAGCTTCGTCTCTTGGTGAGAGGACTCTGCCTATCGAATACCGGTCCGAGAGACCGGAGTTGTTGGGAGATCGACCGGCCAATGAAATTTCGATGTCTTCTCCAATTCTGAACCTGGTGGAAGACCCGCCTGAAATCAGCGCAACGGTCCATTTGGTCAATTCGCCGCCTTCCGTCATCGACCTGATGAATTCACATATCAGGTTGGAATTAACCTTGTATGCGGCAGGATGTGTTCGATATTCCGACAGATAGTCGGTCAGGGAGCTGGCTGGCACGGTCTGCCATACGTAACTGTCTTTCCATGAATGTCTCTTGGCTCCTCTGGTCCGTGTAGGGTTACGTTCATGAGGAACGCCCAATTCTTTGAGAAAATGCCTGGTAATCTCAAGATTATGGGAGAGTATGGCTCTATCGCGGTAAAAAGCTACCGTTTCCACTACTGTGCCACTGTAAGAGAGATAAAGCTTCTTCGCTGTCCTCATTTTGACCCGCGATGTAACCATAAGCACCGGATGGGATTGGACTTTAAGGCCGTAATCCCTGGGTGTTGATCCTAAAGTGGCCATTAGATCGAATTCCTGTCTCAATTCCTCGCTGGCCTCAGCGATGTGTCCGAACCACTCGCTAAGTTCATCTGTTGTGTAGAGTCGGCAAAGATCAAGATATCCTGTCCGGTAACCAAACCATCGTCCCATCTGCATGAGTGTGTCATACATTCTGGAAGCTCTGAGGAAATAACTGGTCGTCAAGCCTTCGAGGGTCAGCCCTCTGGATAATTTGTCGCCACCTATGGCTATGACTTTCATTCCTGAAACATGTTTTTTGGTATATTCCAGGGCTTCTTTCGCTTTGCCGTTAATGGTCATGATCTGAATGTCAGCCAATACGTCTGGTAGTAACCGTTCCACGTCGTCCCAATCCGGCAGATCATCTGTAACAAGATCTCTGGCATCCCGACGCATCTGACTGTTTGTAGGAACAAAATCCGACCACCAAAGGGACTGTAACCTGTAGATAATCTCGCTACTGTCAATTCTCCTACGAACTCGTTGTCTCATTTGCTGCACATGTTTGCTGACCTGTTGGGTTACGGCATTCTGAACCGCTGTGAATCTGGTCACATGTATTAGCATCGACGAATGAAATTTTTCCTGTTTACGCAAGATTCTTGCCGAGCAGGACAACACAAAAGCGTCTATTGCTTCAATTAGTGACTCGGGAATCGTATCCTTTCCATTGAAACGCGGTCGATAACCGTTTTTGTGCCCCGTAGGAAGCCATCCGGCATCGTCATGGCCGGAGTCTGAATCTTGTATGACCCGGATTAGGTTAAGCCCCTCTGTTCTGTTGACATCG
>CAZVOU010000049.1:0-2163 GCA_964628605.1 uncultured Syntrophaceae bacterium | reverse complement strand
CAGGGACAGGATTAAAGTCATGGATACTATTATTGACGAAACTTTCATGACGGCCTGCCCCTGATGGCTCAAGACTTTTTATCGACATTTCCAAATGTGGCCAGCACCTTGTAACCTGTGACAGCTTCCAGGTCATGCGGGTTCTCGAAGGTGAAGTCAAAGAAGTTGGCGATGAAAATGAGGCCAACGCTCAGGAAGATCGAGAAAAGGAATCCGGCAAACACGAAGAGCCCTGTTCTCGGGAAGATCGGAACCATAGGCACCACAGGTTGGGCAAGCACTTTAACGTTAACGAGCTGATGCTGAGCCTCGATGTTTGAAAGTCTTGCGGCTTCACTCTTGGCCACAAACTGAAGATATTGTTCTTTAGCCAGTGTCACTTCCAGTTGTCTGGCTCGAGCTTCCTCGCTTCGAACAAGGATTTCATGAAGTTCGTTGATTCGGTCCTGTCTGTTTTTTTCCATGCTCGCTTTTTTTGAGTCTAACAAAGTCATCTCTGATAGCAACAGGCCCTCAAAGCGCTTGATGACTTCACTAAGCTGTTCGGCTGCGGCAAGATAATCCCGACTTTCGAGAGTGAACATTTCAGCTGTTTGCAATCTGCGTTGTTCCGCTTGCATCAATTGGACCGCCGCCACGTTAATGACCGTATTCTCGTTTCCACGAAGTGGTCCGGGAGCTAGTTGACCAGACGGAACCACGCCTTCCGACATCAGTGTCATCATGGTCTTGAACTGGTTGGAATTTTGCTCGGCGGTAGCTATTGCGTCATCCATCTGTTTGATAATTTCAATAAGGTCCTGTTTCTGTTTTTCAGGGAGCGCAAGATTCCATTTCTTTTTGAACTCCGTCAATTCCCTGTCCGCTTTTTCGTAAATTTCCTTGGAAGCCTCGAGTTGTTCCGTAAAGAACACCTCTGCGCCGGGCACTGAGTAAATCTTCATGTGATAAGGGATGTAAACTTCCAGAAGGGTCGTAAGAATTTTTGTCGCCGTGACGTTGTCAACATACTTGAAAGACAAATCCAGTACTTTTGACTTTGCAGTAGGAGTAACTTTAAACGCTCCCAGAAGCCCTTGGGCCGTCTTGAGCACTGCGTCTTTTTGCGCTTCCTCAAGAGTGACACTTTGCTGTGGCTGGGTCCCGAAGGAAAAAGATAGAGACTGTCTGAGTTCGTTTGATAAAGCTCCAAGCACTCCCTTGGGCTGCTGCTTGAAAAAATCCGCCCCGAGCTTCTCCACAGTCTTTATCCAGAGATCCAGGCTGTAAAGAATTTCCATCTCCGTGTTTATGTCGATTTCATCAACGTTCAGGTTCAATATCTGGCTTGGGCCTGATACGCCACCGGTCACGTTAAGCAGCGATGAGTTATCTCTTTTTCCGGTGAGAATTACTTTTCCGGCTGTTTCGAAAACCGGCGACACCAGTAGACAACCAATAATGACCGACAGTGTCACCAACGGAACGATGATGTACAGCCATTTGATCCTGCGAAAGAATATATTGAGAACATCTCGGATGGTAAATTTTTGTTCATCTGTCATAGCGCAACCAAACCCCTTGAATGCCTAAATGTTCGTAATGTATGGGTTAATGGCATCCACACCCGGGACTCCCCCGCCTGTTAGTTTGCGTGCTCTATCAGAATGGATTCACTACGTCAAGATAAACAGATAGTTTTTTGAAAAAGGTTTCAACAATTATGCTATCTGGGTTTTAACTATATGATATAAAAGCAATAAAAAAATAAAGCCATTTTACATTTTACTTTATATATGAATTTAAAAGGCAATAGTTAAGTGTTTAGAAGCTTTTTGTAACCAGTGGTTGTCCTGGGCGCGCTGGGACGAAATCGGGAGGTCCATGCGGGAACACGCGTTCCGACTTCTTCTCGACGGCATTCGGAATCGATGAATGAGCCAGTTCATAGCGTTTTAGGGCAACACTTAGGCCCAGAATGAAGCATTGCAGAAAGAAGACCGGCTGGAGAAAATAAATAGAGATGAATCTGTGAACCAGTGATGCCAGAAGCGCCGCAAAAAAACCGATAGATAGGACGGCTATCCACTGATTCTTCGAATGTGTCAGACGCCAGAAATTGATCATGCCGATGAAAATCGTCGCATAATATAGTGATGCTCCGATGACACCGGTCTCTCCGGC
>CAZVOU010000048.1:0-2507 GCA_964628605.1 uncultured Syntrophaceae bacterium | reverse complement strand
CGCCATTGAGATCATTAAAAATGAATTAATTAGCGCTGAATATAACTTATAAGAGAGGGCGGTGTCAAGGAATTACTCAGGATGCTCATTTATGGCTCTGTATGGATTATAGCCTTTATAATAGAGCCGGAGGGAACGTGGTGGTCTTTTAGACGGTGAAGGGCGGGGCTAAAAATATAGACTTTACATTTAATATATTAAATATCATTGCGTTTATGTTAGAGTTTTGATAATATGATTTATCATGATATGTCTCTCGGAGGTTTCTATGAACCCGAGCAATAAGTTGCTGATATTTTTATCCGTTTTGATTGTGGCGTTGCTGTCCGCTTGCAGTGACGACTCTACCGATCTGAAGCAGAAGATTGCTGAAATTGATAAGAAGCTTCAGAAACAGGAGAAGGACCTCCGGGAGTTCTCGGGAAAATTTGCTCCTCCGAAGGATTTCAGCGCAGACATACAGCGCCTTGAGGACCAGGCTGAAAGGGTTTCGGAGACTTTGAAAACGAGACTGGACCCAATGAGCGGGCGTCTGGAGGAGTTCAGGGACTGGGCGCAGGATTCCCAAAAGGACAGGGACGCCGTGCGTGAAAAGCTCAAACAACTGGATGCGGCGGTCAATGACCTGAAAAAGAAGCTGGAAGCAAAGAACAAGGACCTCGCCGCGGCAACCGCCGATTCAGCGGCGGCAAAGAAAGTATCGTCGTCTCTGGGGAAATCTGTCGAGGACCTTTCAAAGGCAGTGGCCGAGGTGCGTAAGGAATTGCAGGACAGCAATGCGAAGATCGTTAACGCTGTCAAGAAGACCCTGCCCAAGGTCAAGGACGCCGCAGTGGCCGAGCTGAAGGAAAAGATTCAGCCGTTGGAAGAGGGCCTGAGCAGCATCAAGACAGGCATTGAGTCGGAGAAGAAGGACGTGGCGGGAAGGGCGACTGCGCTGGGCGCGGACGCTGGAAAGCTCGTTCAGGGACTTCACAACAAGATACGTGAACTCGAAGATGTGGTGTCGGCGCAGAAATCTGCATTGCTTGAGATCGGGGCCAAACTTCACGAACTCGAGAAAGGCAGGAGACAATAGCGGATCACCTGAAGGGAGCGTGCGGACAGTCAACATGCCCCTTTAGTGTTTGGAATATACTGGGCGGATGAGCCGAACAGGCGAAAACTAACAACAGCTCGGAAGAAACGTTACAACCTCTTTAGTTCATTCCGGAACCCCGGAAAAATTTAAGGGCGATCCCGTCAAGGAATCGCCCGTTTTTTTTGCAGAAATCCGATGTTGTTATATTAAAGCTGTATGTAGCGTTTCTCAAAATTGATGTCGGAAAAAATTACAATTGAAGCTGGCAGACCCATGTGGACGGCGCCACACAGCGAGAGCCTAGCTGGATGTCATGCCGGACTTGATCCGGCATCCAGAATTTCTGGATTCACGTTTTCACGGGAATGACATAACATAGCGCACGCACAATTCTCTTTTTATTCTAGAGCGCCGCTTTATACACTAAACACTCTTGATGGTTTCCTCGAACCCCTTCAGGGAACCTTCAATGGTTTCATCCGAAACACAGTATGCTATCCTGAAATATCCAGGCCCACCGAAGCCGACCCCTGGAACGGTGAGAATGAGCTTTTCCTGTAGCTTGGCGACAAAAGCCACATCGTCCTGAATTGGGGACTTGGGAAATAGGTAAAAAGCGCCTTCGGGTTTGATGACATCGTATCCGAAACTCACCAGCGCATTGTAAAGCCTGTCACGCCTGCGTTTATAAACGGAGACATCGACCATATCGGACAGATGATCAGTCACAGCACGCTGAATGAGGCTGGGGGCATTGACGAATCCAAGTATGCGATTGCACAGTATCAGTCCCGCAAATGTCTGCTCGGCGTTGTCCATCGCCGGATTCATTGCAATGTAGCCCAGGCGCTCGCCCGGTATGGAAAGGTCTTTTGAGAAGGAGGTGACGACCATACTGTTGTCGTAGGCCTTCAAGATGCTGGGGACCACTGCGCCGTCATATATGATTCCACGGTATGGCTCATCAGATACGAGCACAATGGTTCTGCCGAGTTCTTTGCTCTTGGCCCGCAACACATCGGCCAGGGCGTCTATCTGTTCTTGGGTGTATATTCTACCTGTCGGATTGTTTGGGGAATTTATAAGCACAGCGGCGGTTTTTGGGGTGATAGCCTTCTCAATTTCTGAAACATCCAGCGAAAAATCAGCTTTGGTGGGCACGAGCACGGCAGACCCACCGTGGTTGTCACAGTAAAAGACGTATTCCACGAAGAAAGGCTTGGGGATGACTATCTCGTCGCCGGGATTGAGGAGGGTCTTGAGGACAACATTCAGCGCTCCACCAGCGCCAACTGTCATGACCACATTTGAGCCATCTATCTTGACCCCTTCATCCTTGGCAATTCTGTCGGCGATTGCGCTACGGGTTTGCAACAATCCGGCGTTGGGCATGTAGGCGTGGACACCGGCGGCCTGATTGGCGGCT
>CAZVOU010000047.1:0-5191 GCA_964628605.1 uncultured Syntrophaceae bacterium | reverse complement strand
ATGTGGTAAACTACATTTTTTTGTGAAAGCGATTGTTGTGGTCTTTTTCCTGACATCTCTCGGACATGCGCAGGTCCAGGTGTCTTCTGATGTGCAGGCTTCAAAGCTTTTCAATATAGGCAAGGCCCTGTCGGAAAGATCGCATTATCTGGAGTCTCTGGATCCTTTTGAGGAGGCGAGGGAAATTCTTGAAACCTCCGGAATGGATAACACTGCGTTGTATTCTGATGTGCTGCATGAAATGGCCAAGACTAAAATAAAGGCGAGACTTCACCAGAATTTTCCCGCCCAATATGTCAGAACGGCGTTGGAAGATGTTCAACTATCGAACCGGGTCAGGGAAAAACTGTCAGGAGTATTACCTCAAAGTCTGGCTGAAGGATATTATCTGGAAGGGTATATCCATAAAAAATTCTTCATGAGGATGGACCAGGCCCACGCAAGTTTTCTTAAGGCTCTCAGAGTTGATCCGGCGTCAGTAGCCGCAAAGAGAGAATTGAGTGAATTGATAAGCAGCCAGGAAAACAGGGAAGGCAAGGAATAGCAAGGCTATCGAGAGGGCCTTGTGGATGGATTATCATGGCGCGAAAGACTTCTAGTGATGAACTGAAAAGTAATGCGGACCCAGTCGGCCAGACCGAGAACTTCGATGTGGCATTTGAAAAACTGAAGTCCGTTGTGGAGAAGATGGAGACAGGCGGTCTCGGCCTGGATGAAACTCTGGCTCTTTTCGAGGAAGGAGTCGGTCTGTCAAAGACGCTCTTTGAGACGCTAAACATTGCCGAGGGTCGAGTGGATGAGCTTCTGGCAAATCTGGAGAGGACACCCTTTACCAAGGGTGAATAGTGCCTGAATTTGGACCAACGACTTGCTTCATACCTTGCCGAACAAAAGCTCGTAATTGACGCGGCCATAGACAAACTGGTCCCATCTGAGGATTCAGAGCCTAAAATCCTGCACCAGGCGATGCGTTACAGCCTTTTCGCCGGGGGAAAACGGATAAGGCCCATTTTGACCATGATAGCGGCAGGGATTGTGGGAGCGGATCCGGTTAGCGCCATTCCGGTCGCAGTCGCGATCGAATGCGTTCACACATATTCACTTATACATGATGACCTGCCTGCAATGGACAATGACGACATGCGGCGAGGTAAGCCGACGGCGCACAAGGTTTACGGTGAGGCCACAGCCATTCTGGCGGGTGACGCGCTATTAAATCTCGCGTTTGAGATCATGGTTTCGGAGTCCACATTGAGGACGTGCCGTCATGACAGGTTGTTGAGGGTAATAGCAAGTTTGGCCGACTCAACCGGATCATACGGCTTAATAGCTGGTCAGGTAGTGGACATGCTCAGTGAGGGACAAAAAGTCGACTCACGCCAAATTGACTATATCATGAGACGAAAAACCGCCAGGCTCATGAGCGCGTCCCTGGAATGCGGGGCCATCATTGGTGGCGGTTCCACGTCAGAAATTGAAACTCTGGCTTTGTTCGGTGAAAAACTAGGAGTCGCCTTTCAAATTAGAGACGACATACTGGATCATGAAGGCAATTCTAAAGAACTGGGAAAATCAGTGGGGAAAGATGAGGGTAGGGGCAAAGCTACCTATCCGTCTACCATTGGGATAGAAAGATCCAGGATATTAATGAACGACGAAATTGAATCAGCGATAAAACTCCTGGAAGGCTTCGGAAACAGAGCCCTGTTTCTGGAACTCATTGCATCCTATATAGGAAAACGCTCCAGCTGATCGGTGTGAAATCAAGATGAACAATGATACTTGTGAGATTACTACATCACTACTGAAAACCATTAACTCCCCAGAGGACCTCAAGAAACTTCCTTTGGATTCTCTGAAAACGCTGTCCCAGGAAGTTCGTGACCTCATAATCGATACGGTTTCGGTCCGCGGTGGGCACTTGGCATCCTCGCTGGGAGTTGTGGAACTCACTATTGCTATGCTGAAGGTTTTTTCGCCTCCTGCTGACAGAATAGTATTCGATGTCGGACATCAGGCTTACGCATACAAAATCCTGACAGGACGGCGTGACATGTTTCACACGCTTCGGGCTCGAGGCGGGATTTCCGGTTTTCCGAAACGCCAGGAGAGCTACTATGATTTTTTTGACACCGGTCACGCTGGAAACGCCATTAGTGTAGCTGCGGGAATGGCACAGGCAAGGTGTCTGAGTGGAAACGACCACAAGGTCCTGGCAGTGGTTGGGGATGGCTCTCTCACATGTGGTGTCTCTTTTGAGGGACTAAACCAGGCTGGAGCAGCCGAGAAAGACCTGATCATAATCCTCAATGACAATGAGATGTCGATCTCGCACAATGTCGGCGCCATGGCGGCTTACCTGAACAAGATCATGACCGGCCAGATCGTTACCCGTTTCAGGGATGAAGTGAAGAACCTGCTCAAAAATATCCCCGGAGTCATGGGACGATCAATGTACGGTCTGGCGCGTCAGTTTGAAGACGCTTTAAAGGGGTTTATTACACCTGGTCGATTGTTTGAGGATCTGGGGTTCAACTATGTGGGTCCCATCGACGGCCACCAGATAAAACATCTGGTTGAAACTTTTACCAATGTGAAACGATTCAAAAAACCGGTGCTCATCCACACCATTACCTGTAAAGGAAAGGGTTATTGTCGAGCAGAGGAAAACCCATGCAAATTTCACGGTGTTGGACCTTTTGAAATTGAATCCGGCCAAACACACGAATCAGTGGGGCCACCTTCTTACACGACCGTTTTTGGTCAGTCCATGATTAAACTGGCTCATGACGACGCCAGGATTGTGGCTGTGACGGCCGCCATGGAATATGGGACCGGACTTGCGGAATTTGGTCAAATCTTCCCCAAAAGATTTTTCGATGTAGGAATTGCCGAACAACACGGGGTCATCTTTTCAGCAGGCTTGGCCTTGGAGGAATTGAAACCGGTTGTAGCAATTTATTCCACTTTCATCCAACGGGGATACGACCACCTGATTCATGATGTGTGCATGCAGGGATTGCCCGTGGTGTTTGCCCTGGACAGAGCCGGAATAGTCGGAGAGGACGGGCCCACCCATCATGGCGTCTTTGACATCGCATTCACAAGGAGTATTCCAAACCTGATTGTCATGGCGCCGGCCAACGAAGATGAGTTGGCTGACATGCTTTTCACTGCCATCCAGAGCGGAAAGCCGTGTTCTTTGCGCTATCCCCGCTCACAAGGAATGGGCGTTCCTTTGAAGGATACCCCACGTGCAATTCCGATAGGCAAGGCTGAACTCCTCAGGGAAGGCGCAGATGTATGCGTCATAGCCATCGGGTCCATGGTGGAGCCTGCTCTTGTGGCGTCTCATTTGCTTGCCTCTCACGGGATTTCCTCCGCCGTCATAAACGCAAGATTTGCCAAACCACTGGATCAGGAACTAATTCTTGATGTCGCCTCTTCATGCGGCAGGGTCATAACCGTAGAAGAAGGAGTCCTGAACGGTGGATTTGGTAGCGCCGTATTAGAGCTATTGTCTGATGAGGGTCTGAAGAACATCAGAACATTGCGAATGGGGATACCGGATTCGTTCATAGAACATGGCACGCGCTCCGAGTTGTTGAATGATCTGGGGCTCAATGCCGACGGTATAGCCAAGGTGGCGCGCAAATTTTGTGAGGAGACTGAAGCGCCTACGCAAGCGCGTGAGTATATCGATCTTGGTCGAGTTACGCACTGAAAATCAAAAATATATGTTCAATTCATCCAGTTCCTGTTAACGGTCTCCAGCAGGGATAATTCCTATGAATGAAGAAAAAACGGACCAGTTAATGCCTGAGGATTCTGCGCAACCTGACCAGGATCAGGGCAGAACCCCAGAAGAGGCTTCGCCTCCCAGACTGGATCAACAATTTGATCCCTCAAAACTTCTGTTGCTTTTTAACGCCTCTAAAGCCCTGGCCTCCACCACCAATCTTGACCAATTGCTTGACGTCATAGTTAGTGAAGTTCAGACGGTCATAGAGTGTGACGGGGCTGGAGTGATGCTCTATGATGAGAAAGAGAATGACTTCTATTGGAGAACCGTCCAGGACAAGCAGAGTTTTCTGGCTTCTACACGAGAAGTGAGGATTCCCAGAGACTCCGGGGTGTGCGGTTGGGTTTTCGATACAGGTAAGCCGGCCCTCATTCATGACGCCGTAAATGATCCCAGAATTTACCGGGAAGTTGAAAACAAATCCGGATTTCAGACCAGAAACATGGTGTGTACGCCTTTACAGACATCCGAAAAGAGTCTTGGCGCTCTATATGCCTTAAACAAGACCGTTGGACGTTTTACTGAAGAAGACGTTGAGATTTTATCCGCTTTGTCCAGCAATGTGGCCCTGGCCCTTGAAAACGCTTCATATCTTGAACTTCTGACCAATTCAAATCTTGAACTGCAACGTTTGAACCGTGCAAAAGACAAAATGCTCCATCATTTGTCTCACGAATTAAAGACTCCGCTCGCCATTATTGACGCCTCATTGGGCATCCTCAGGAAAAAGCTCGAGAGAGAGGGAGTGGATGTTAATCTCATCCCCTCAGAACGAATATCGCGCAACCTGGATCGCCTGAGAACAATCGAAAAGCAGGTTGTGCATATTGTCGAAGGGAAGGACTATCCCGAAAGGGGTATCATTGTTACTTTCCTCGATCAGATTGAGGATTTTCTCGACATTCAGGAAATTGAACAGCCACAGCACAAGCAGGCTATCAGGGAACTAAAGGAGCGTATTCTTAAGTTATTTCCTATAACTTTTCTGGATTCCGACCTCACGGATCTCAAAGATGTTCTCGATAAAGAGAAGACTCACATCGACAGGATGAAGCAGGACAGATGCCTTGAGATTGAATTCGACGACATCGAACCTGTGATAGTCAATCTACCTTCACAGATTGTGGGCTCAGTCATCCGTGGCCTGCTGAGAAACGCCGTGGAGAATACCCCCGACTACGGACATATAAAAGTCGGGGTGGACGTCGGTTCAGACGGCGTAGACATAACAGTTAAAGATCATGGTGTTGGAATTCCTTCAGAAGATCAGCCATATATCTTTGAGGGATTTTATCCCGTTCAGGAAACGGACATGTACAGTTCCGGCCGACCTTACGGTTTCAATGCGGGCGGATCAGGGACCGATTTGCTGAAAATCAAGATATTCTC
>CAZVOU010000046.1:0-4030 GCA_964628605.1 uncultured Syntrophaceae bacterium | reverse complement strand
AAGCGATTGTCTCACCTTCCATTGAAGATTTAAATTCTAACAGATAGTCGCCTGTAGCGTCCTTTTTGTCTGCATATATCGACTGAAAACTGATTTTGTCCTCGCCAACCGAATTGATAAGCAGCAGACCATAAATCTCTCTCTTTTCAATTGCGTCCCAGACCATGAATGGACTTAGCATTAGCAACTCAGCGCCTAAGGAAACATACGGGGTCCTGGTATTGAGAACTGCAGATTCAAGACCTATCTCGTGAGGTATGGGATCCTGTGTTTCGCCCATTAGCCACAATACCCTTGCCCTGATTTTGCCTTTTTCCAGTAATTGTTCTTCAATTAGTAAAAGCGGCATAGTGATCAGAGGCCTTACCGATTCCAGGACTTGAACCAGAGCATTTACAGGGGTTTTTTCCTTCAAAAGTATAGATGCTGCCGCATTTGACATTGACGTTAGGTTATGCCCTTGTTCATTTCGCAACTGGAGGAGGCTTTCGAGCCCACGCTCGGCGCTGAATTTGCCCGATGATTTTCCTTTTTTTGCTGGTCTAAAAGAACCCATTTGTTTGTTAATCGGATGCTCGATATTCAGTGAGGTGATCTTCTGGATAACCTGTAGAAAATGACCCCAAGAAAGATTTCCGAACAGCGGAAAAGTAAGTGTTTCATCCGTGTCTGAACGCTTTCTCGCCCTGTATGAAGCCAAAGACAATATCGCCAAATACCTGGTGATGACTTCGCCTGCTTTCAGTGACGCGTCTACAATCTCCTGATCAGATCTTGCACGAAGTAACTTGGAAACAGCTATGGCTATCGGCTGGACGGCTATACCTGCAAACTCTTCCAATTTAGGGGCATTTTCCTTGATGATGGACTTGCCGGTCATTTTCACTCCACAACTTGAATACCCCCCAGCGATCGAGCAACGATGTAAATATATGGGAAATAATTCGCTCTTGAGTCCACAAGAGAGCTGAGAGTTGATTTTTATGGATACACATTACCGGATGAGAAACGTGATTTCCAGGTAATTTTTAAGAGATGGTGAGCTGGACTGTTTCGTTTACAGAATTGGTTTGCAAGCTATCGCTCTTTCTGTGTCTCTTTTTCTGGACGATCACGCCACCCAAATTGTTATTGGAACGTAGGCATGGTATAGAAAACTGTGGAGCCGATTACGGCGCAATCGTGGGGATGTGGGGTAAACGAGGGAATGTTGCGCAAAAACATTTGGACATGGTCCATCCCAATGTTAGTATTGAAAGTGAAGTTACCATAAACTATCAAATTTGATGTATTATTAATGGCTTAAAACAGTGGAGAAGTCCGATGTGTCTGACTGCCATACGTCTTGAGCGGTTCACGGCTTTTGAGGAGACAGAGGTAAAATTTGTTCCCGGAGTTAATGTTTTCATAGGGGCCAACGGCACAGGCAAGACCCACTTGCTGAAGGCAGCATATGCTGCGTGTGAGGTATCCCAGAGCAGGGTCAACTTTCTGGATAAGCTTGTCAAACTCTTTCTACCTTCGAACAGACAACTCGGCAGACTCGTCAAACGACAGAGAACCAGTTCCAGTAGCCGCATCGATGTATGGGCGTCCGGTAACATTTTCAATCAGGACAGAAAACTCACAGCCTCATTTTCAAATCACGCCAACCTTTCCAGTTCGGCCAAGATCGTCGGCATGAAAAAATGGATCGACCAACCAATAGAAAGCGTTTTCATTCCGGTTAAGGAAATGTTGGCCCATGCCCCGGGATTTTTGTCACTTTACGACAAGAGGGAAATACATTTCGAAGAGACGTACAGGGATATTTTGGCCAGGGCTTTCCTGCCGGCGCTAAAAGGGCCAATCGACAAATCTGGTAAAAGATTGCTTGATATTCTTCAGGACGCAATTGATGGAAGAGTAACTGTTAAAAATGAGGAATTTTTTCTACGAAACAAGGATGGAAACCTTGAGTTCTCATTGTTGGCGGAGGGCATACGTAAGCTGGCGTTATTGTGGCTTCTGATCCGTAATGGAACATTGACAAGAGGGGCGGCGTTGTTTTGGGACGAGCCTGAAACGAATTTAAACCCCAAGCTGTACGGCGTGCTGATGAAAATATTACTGGAACTGCAACGAATGGGCATTCAGGTGTTTCTTGCGACCCACGAGTACATGATTCTAAAAGAACTGGAATTGCGCAAGAAGGATGGAGACAGTCTGGCTTTCCATTCTATGTTTAGGGATGACGATTCCGGCAACATTGAGGTAAGGTCTGAGAAGGGGTATGCGCAAATCCATCCTAACGTCATAGAAGAGGCTTTCATAAGCCTTTACGATCGCGTAGTTGAAAAAAGCCTGGGGGGGAAAGTTGATGAAAATAGTGAGGGAGGGAAACCTGGAAATCCATGTGTCGGACGAGTCAGTCTGGAGAAGGTTCGATGACGAATCAACTCACCTCTTGTCCCACTGCATGAAGGCGGTAGACTTCATCGCACATCTCGATAACAGCCTATGTTTTATAGAAATTAAAGACCCAGAGAATCCATTTTCAAGAAAAAAGGATTCTCAAAGATTTGTCCAAAGATTCCAAGCTGAGCAAATTGATCCGGATTTGGTTTACAAATTCCGGGACTCATTCCTCTATGAATGGGCATGTGACCGAATTCCGAAATCACCCCGCTATTACATAATCCTGGCCATTGAAACGCTTTCCGAAGGGGAACTCCTTGGAGTTTCGGAACGTATCTCACGCAAGATTCCATTAATGGCCCCTGATAATTTGTGGAAGCGACAAATACTTGAAACATGTCTGGTGTTCAACATGAGGACCTGGAACAAACATTTTCCTCAATATTCGATCAAGAGGACCAATTCATGACCGCCCAATGGTCCTTTAGCCTTGACCACAACGAGGCGTGCAGAGTTATCGACTCGGAGGTCCTCTGGGGAGTTGAGACCAGCCTGATTTTCCTGCCGGGTTCCAACCAGGTGGTCAGGGTTCCGCGGGATCGTCTCCAGGCGATTGGGGCCGCACCGACCGTGTTGCGGCATGGGATTATCGAAATGGCCGCTGTCGCCAAGATATCCGAAGCGCTCAGCCAGAACACACTTCTGGCTCCCATAACCTCGTCGGTCATTCCGCTTCCGCACCAGTTGAGGGCGCTCACACGGGCAATGTCGCACGAACGGGTGCGATACCTGTTTGCGGATGAAGTCGGCCTGGGCAAGACAATCGAGGCTGGACTGGTCATGCGTGAACTGAAGCTGCGCGGATTGGCCGAAAGAATACTCGTTATTGCCCCGAAGAGCCTTGCCTTCCAGTGGGTGGCCGAGATGCGGACGCATTTCAACGAAGAGTTCCGGCTGGTAACTCCGGATGAGATCCAGACCATATATCGCCTGATCGGTGAATCAGGATCATTGATGAACGTTCAAACAGGTGTCGGTAGTGAGTTTAAGAGTGATTCTGCAAAGTCTGATCTCAACCCGTGGCGCATGTTCAGCAGGATAGTGGTTCCGATGGATTCGGTAAAACCTCTGGAACGTCGGCGTGGCTGGAGCGCACAACAGATAGCCGAATACAACGCCCAGCGGTTCGAAGACATGATATGCGCCGGATGGGACCTCGTTGTGGTTGATGAAGCTCACCGGGTGGGTGGAAGCAGCGAACTGGTGGCCCGTTACAAACTCGGGAAAGGACTGGCTGCATCTGCTGCGAATTTCCTCCTTTTGAGCGCTACTCCACACCAGGGGAAGACTGAGTCATTTCATCGTCTCATCACATTGCTGGAGCCGAAAGCTTTTCCGGACATCGGAAGTGTCACAAAAGATAAGATCAAACCGTACATCATCCGGACCGAAAAACGCAAAGCCGTTAACGCCGAAGGCAAACCGCTGTTTTTGCCTCGCGTGACGACTCTTGTTCCGGTCCAATGGGAGGCGAGACACGCTGAACAGAAAAAGCTTTATGAGGCCGTTACCCACTACGTCCGTGAAGGCTACAACCAGGCCATGCTGGAGAAACGCAGTTATATCGGTTTTC
>CAZVOU010000045.1:0-2768 GCA_964628605.1 uncultured Syntrophaceae bacterium | reverse complement strand
GAGGATTATCTGTTTGTTGAGATACGATTATTTATTGCGTTGAGGTCAATAAGTGCGCCCTACCGGTTGGATGAGACGGTTCTTTTATGAGGCTGTAAAAATGGCGCTGTTCATCTGCGCCATTTTTTCGTGTTTCATAGTATTGACCATTCTTGGTTTTCTTTCATATTTTATGGCTCCGGTAATCGTCAACGGAGACTTAAGGGAGTTGTTGGGGACAATTTGGAATCCGGCATCTAATTCCTTTGGGATTGTGCCCATGTTTGTCGGAAGTGTGTGTGTCAGTTTTACGGCTGTCATCCTGGCCTATCCGGTTGCTACAGGTTTGAGCCTTTACTGCAACGGAATGGGGCCTCATTTTCTGGGCGCCAAACTTACAACGGTGATTGAGTTTATGGTCTGTGTTCCAACTGTGGTGTATGCTTTCGTTTCAGCAATATTGCTGGCGCCAATGCTGCGTTCCATGTTTCAACATGGATCCGGATTCTCATGGTTAACGGCCTCATTGACCTTAACCCTGCTAGTCTTGCCCACCATTTTTTTAATGATCAATACGAGCATTAGAGAAGCTAGCCACAAGTTCCGGGTGTTAGCTTTGTCCCTGGGGATGACACAGGCGCAGGCGCTTGCCTGGGTCATAACTCCGCAGGCGAAGACAGGCTTTAAGATCGGTTTGATACTCGGGTTGGCCAGAGCCGTTGGTGACACCATTATTTCACTCATGCTGGCAGGTAACGCTGCCCAGTTTCCGGATTCCACTCTCGATTCAGTCAGAACACTGACAGCTCACATAGCCCTTGTTGTCGCAACAGATCCGAACAGCCTTGCTTACCAGTCAATATTTCTGTGCGGCCTATTGTTATGTGCCATTTCTGCAATCACAAACTTGGGATTGAGAATGGTAAGCAAGTAGTTCGAAGCAGGCCTGGATTGAAACTTCTTAGGAATATAGCTGAATCATCCGTGTCCGTCTGGGCATGGTTTTCAACAGTATGTGTTGTTCTTGTTCTGGCCGTGTATTCTTGTTTTCTTCTTTTTCGAGGATATTCGAGCCTCAAAATGAGTCTGTTTTTTGGAGATGCAGACCCATGGCTGTCTTTTCTTGCGCAAGTTCCCGTTTGGGACGGTATTTGGCCCGCTGTGGTGGGGACAGTCTTGCTGGTAATCGTGTCGGGTGTCATGGCTATTCCTATTGGTATCATGGCGGGAATATATCTGAGTGAATATTCCTCAGGTTTGTTTAGTGAAATAGCAGATTCAGCAATAGATCTTTTGGCGGCGATGCCATCAATTGTCATGGGGCTCTTCGGATTCACCCTGATACTACTACTGAAGAAGACAGTTGCTCCAAATGCGAATGTTGGCTTACTGCCGGCAGCGTTTTGTCTGGCTATTCTCAGTCTTCCGTATATGGTAAAAACTACGAGACTGGCGTTGGACAATGTTGACCCCATTAGAAGACTGACGGGCCTATCCCTAGGGTTTAACAAGCTTCAGAACACCTTTTACGTATTATTGCCTGCGTCTGGCAGGGAGATATTGAACGGTGTAATTCTCACAATTGGCAGGTCAGCCGAAGACACTGCGGTAATACTGCTGACAGGAGTTGTCGCAAACGCAGGAATACCCACTGGAATGAATGACAAGTTCGAAGCCATCCCGTTTTTCATATACTTTACTGCATCCGAGCACAAAACAGTTGAAGAGTTGGACAAAGGTTTTGGAGCGGCCATTGTTTTACTTCTTGTAGCGGGTTCATTGTTCGTGCTCTCAAAATTAATAGGAAAGAGGGTTAACAAATCCACCAGAGTTTAATAGCATGAACGAAAGCATTTGCGCTGAGCTGCAAGAAACGAATGTAATTTTTGACTCCAAGACCGTTTTGTCAGACATCAATCTGGAAATTTCCGCTAGTTCCATTACTGTTCTCGTGGGGAGATCCGGATCTGGTAAAACTACGTTCCTGAGAATTTTTAACAGACTCAATGAACTATTCGTTGGGGCTGCTACCACTGGGCGTGTCATTCTAAATGTCGGCGGTAGGTTTTTCGACATCCATAATGACAGGTTGGAAGTAGAATACCTAAGGCGCAAGGTTGGGATGGTTTTTCAAAATCCAAATGTGCTGCCTTCAAGTATATATGAAAACATTGCCATGCCTTTAAAGGTAGTCTCCGGAATCAATGGTTATGAAATTGAAAACAGGGTTGAATCAGCCCTGCGTCAGGTCCAACTATGGGAGGAAGTCAAGGACAGGTTGAAACAACCGGCGGTTTCGTTGTCAGGCGGACAACAACAAAGGTTATGTCTTGCCCGAACATTGAGCCTTGAGCCTGAAATTCTCCTGCTTGATGAACCGACCGCATCTCTGGATTTCAAGGCTACAGTAAAAATAGAGGAGCTTCTCACAGGACTCAAACAGAGGTATTCAATAATAGCTGTTTCTCACAGTTTGTCCCAGACATTCAGAATCGCCGATCAGATCATTGTGCTAAAAGAGGGCAAAATAACCTCAATCATGGATCCGTCTGAATTCAGGGATGTTCGTTCACATGAAAGCCTATTCGAGGAGATATTCTGATGACAGTAATCATTAGTTATCCACAAAATGCCCGCTTCCAATGAGGCGTTTTTTCGAAAGGCTATGGGGTTGATTGAAACATTCATGGGGTGTTTTTTACTGAATCCTCGCCACAGTAAGATGGGTTAAGGGTCCTCAAGTCTCCATCTCTTAGAGTAAAACCGATTGAATCCAGGTAATCCAGCAC
>CAZVOU010000044.1:0-32882 GCA_964628605.1 uncultured Syntrophaceae bacterium | reverse complement strand
CTGGTTGCATCAAGGGATGTTTTGTCGGCTGACCTGGTGGGCGCAAAGCTGCTGGGCTACTCCGGCAATCAGGTTCCCCACCTGGTCCACGCGGCTGCACACAGAAATCGGCCACTTGATCTGTCGGACATCTCCATTGTAGGTGAGGATGTTGACAGCCTCGCCAAATTTCATGACTACACATTCCCTTACAACGAAGACAACAGCCTGCCGCTACCCATGAAGAAAATTGGAATTTCCGGGATTTCGTACCCAAAATACGACCTGAGCCTATGCACGTATTGCTCTGTGTTGACCGGGGCGGTGTTAAGTTCCGTCGCAATGGCCTGGAAAGGTAAGGAATGGGACAACATCGAAATCCTCACCGGAAAAATCATGAAGCCGACCCAAGGAAAAAAGAGCGTTCTCATAGGAAAGTGTCTTTACGAGGCGCACAAGAATCATCCTCGAAAGGACGATCTCATCTTCATCAAGTCCTGCCCTCCTCAGCCTAAAGCGATATTGGAGGCAATGCGCAGTGTAGGAGTCGATATGCCGGCGGATCTATTAATGAACCTGGAGATGGTTCCTGCCATGTTCATGAAAAAATATTCGGGAAAACCTGAGTTTGATGAATCGTTCTTCAGGGTTGAATAAATTAGGTTGAAACTTGCTTCAACTGAGGCTTTTCGATTGTCGGCAAGTCCCGGAATCTCTGATTGGCTCTGTATAATTTTTGATAAAATTGGTTGACATAGTTGTCAATGAAGGTAGGATTGACATCGGAATCAGTTTTGACTTGCCCCTGATCATAGTTCACAAAAATGCCGCTAATGAGGCATTTCACCCAAGGAATTAAATTTGGAGGAGATGTTGAATGGAGAAAGCTACCAGACTTATCGCCAAAACGCCATCGGCTTATTCGTATCCACTGTTGATCAAGCAGATTCTGAACACCCCTCTACTTTACGCACCAGACCAGGAGATTGTTTACAGGGACAAGTTACGGTTCACCTATCGGGATCTTTACAAAAGGATCAATAGACTTGCGAATACTTTCAACGCTCTGGGGATAGGATCAGACGACACGGTCGCCGTACTGGATTGGGATTCCCACCGTTATCTGGAATGCTTCTTTTGCGTTCCGATGCTGGGCGCCACATTACACACAGTGAACATCAGACTCTCTCCCGAACAGGTCATCTTCACCATCAATCACGCTGAAGACACTGTGTTGCTGGTAAATGAAGAATTCCTGCCACTGGTCGAATCAATCCTACCCAACCTCACAACTGTGAAAAAAATCATTCTCATGCAGGAGAGCGAAACCGCTCCAAAAACCTCACTGGACTTGGCGGGTGAATATGAAGAATTGCTCTCCAAGGCCTCAGACGTTTACGAATTCCCGGAATTCGACGAAAACACAAGGGCAACATTGTTCTACACTACCGGAACAACTGGAGATCCCAAGGGTGTCTACTACAGCCACCGCCAGTTAGTTCTCCATACTTTCGGCCTTGCCATGGCGCTTGCATCATTCTCATCCCCAGTGAGATTCCAGTCGGCTGACGTTTATATGCCTATAACGCCGATGTTCCATGTGCATGCCTGGGGAATTCCCTACCTGGCTACCATGATGGGCTGCAAGCAGGTTTATCCCGGACGATATGAACCGGCCATGTTACTCAAACTTTTGCTCTCTGAAAAGGTTACCTTCTCGCATTGTGTGCCAACCATTTTGCATATGCTGGTTTCATCTCCCGTCGCAAAACAGGTGGACCTGAGCAACTGGAAAGTGGTAATTGGCGGTTCCGCTCTGCCCAAGGGCTTGGCAAAGGCATCCATGGCTTTGGGGATTCAGATTATATCGGCCTATGGCATGTCAGAAACCTGTCCTCTTCTGACTGCAGCCAACCTCAAGCCGCAAATGTTTGACCTGCCTGAGGATGACAAAGTTGAGGTCATCACCAAAACCGGACTTCCGGTGCCCCTCGTCAATCTTAAAATCGTCGATTCCGAATTCAAGGAAGTGCCTCATGATGGGTCTACAACGGGTGAAGTTGTGGTCAGGGCGCCATGGCTGACCCAGGGGTATTTCAAGAGTGATGAAAAATCTGAGGAATTGTGGGCCGGCGGTTGGCTGCACACAGGTGATGTGGCTAACATGGATTCAGAAGGCTATGTCAAGATAACCGACCGTTTCAAGGATGTCATAAAAACCGGAGGAGAATGGATATCTTCACTGGAACTGGAAAGCCTGATAAGCCAACATGAGTCTGTCTCGGAAGTGGCGGTAATCGGAGTTCCGGATGAAAAATGGGTTGAGAGGCCAATAGCGCTCGTTGTTCCAAAACCCGGGTTTGAAGATTCATACTCCGAAGATGCGGTGCGTTCCTTCATGGCGGATTTCGCGAACAAAGGCGCCATATCGAAATGGGCTATTCCTGACAGATTCTACAAGGTTGTTGAGATTCCTAAAACAAGTGTAGGAAAAATTAACAAAAAACTTATTAGAACCAAAGTGGCTGACGGCGAAGTAAGCTAACCGGTTCGTAGTTCGGCGTCACCGGAAACAGACGCCGAACATCGCAACAACAAAGCGCCACGATTGAAATTACTGAAGGGACGGCATTTATAACGCCTTTCCCCTGGCTTGAAACCCTCGAGATGCTCCCCTATCGCTTTCAATCGTGGCTTTTTCTATTCTCACCCCAATACGTCCCAAAAACTTCATATATTGATTCATTCAGCCCCGCATGCAAGACATTGTCCTGCCGATAATACTTTATTAGGTTTTTAATCTTATTGCTTTAATATCTTTATTTATCAGATGTTTTTTGATAATATAACTATGATATGATTGGTGGGCTCACATTGTCGCCCGGAAAGTTGTTAAACAAATTTCCTGAGGCGGTGTTTTAATTCTTGCATTTGATGAACAGCTCTGCAAATAGTGCCCGCCATAATAGCTTTTAATATTTTTGTTCGCGGAACACTGTCTTTTTCCGAATTGCGGTGGGTGAAACATGCCTGATACCAGGTCCATTTGGTCTTCAATTTCTAAAATAGCGTTCTGGTCAACCCTGATAGCCATCAATTGCCTGGCTTTATTCCTGATATTGAACCTGTCATTCTGGGGATATTCCAGGATTTCAGAGTTGAAAGCCAAAAACAGCGAGCCGCAAAAAGCGCCAATGTGGCATAAGAAAAGCAACGAGGCCCTGGAGAAGCTCTTTCCAAATCTGTCCCGGCAGGAAATCGATCAACTGATATCAGACAGTCGCCGTATTGTTCAGGATTACGATCCTTATACTCAATTCAAGGAAGCGCCATACCAGACCAAATTTGTAAATGTGGACACCAATGGATTCAGGCGCTCCAAAAACCAGGGGCCTTGGCCGCCTCGACAGAATGATTTTGTAATCTTCTTTTATGGAGGATCGACAAGTTTCGGATATGGAGTCCCTGACGACGAGACTGTAGCGTCCCACTTACAGGAAATTCTGGGCCACCGGCTTGGTATACCGGTGAGAGTTTACAATTTCGGTCGAGGGGCTTATTTCTCATCACAAGAACGAATTCTATTCGAGAAACACCTGTCGGAAGGTCTCATTCCGGACATGGCCATCTTCATGGATGGAGTCAACGAGTTTTCACGGCTAAACGGTGAACCGAGTTACACCGGAAATCTCACCAAATTCATGAGAGAACATGATACGCCGCTTCACAAGAAAATTTGGGCCGAATTGCCTCTTGTAAAATTCATCAACAGTCTCAATAAACCATCTCAGTCCGAGTCTTCCATTCAAGGCACAAAGGACAAGAATCTGTCGAGAGAAGAGGTTTCAGGCGCCGTGGAGAATGTTGTTCGTCGATATCAGATGAACCGAAGAATGATTGAGGCCATATCGAGGGATATGGGAGTGCGGACAGTTTTCGTTTGGCAACCCACGCCCCTGTTTGGACACGATTTGAAAAACCACATTTTCAAGGATTTTGATTACGATTCTTTTACACCTTATTTAAGGCGGGGCTACGAATTTGTGGCCGGATCAACCAACTATAAATATCTCGGCCAGAACTTCATCTGGCTTGCAGACATGAACAGGGAGGCCGACAGACCCTTATATGTGTCAGCTTTTCATTATGGACCCGAACTGTCCAGATTGGTGGCAGACTCGATAGCGGACACGATGATCGACAGGAACCTGATACCGGGCAATTCAGCAATCAATCAGGGGATTGTAAGGATGAGCGGAAACGAGGCGCCCACGGTGACTGTCATAGGCGCCGACGAGAGTCACTAAGCAACCGATCTTTTTACTCAACACTTATTTGATTTCGAGAGGGGGATCCTGTTTTTGGAAAGCAGGGTTGTTTACCCACCAGTCGATTCCAATCTCTTTGGCCTTGTCCACTGAACACACCACCAGCCGTATCTGAATCGTCAACAATTCGACATCGACCAGTTTTATCTTTATGTCACCTGCTATAACTATGCCCTTATCCAGCACTCGTTCCAACAGATCAGCCAGATTGGTGCTTTGAACCGAATGTCTTGTATATTGCTGAACAGCCATACTCGTCCTCCTTAGAGCAATTTGCCGAGCGGGCCGAGGTCGAGATTAAGATCTTTTTCTTCCAGGTTGAATTCTTTTCGCAATCTCTCGATCTCCTGCGCTTGTTTCATTAAGGTCAAACCAAGGTTCTCGATTTCCGTGTCCGTCAGTGAGCCTGCTTCCATTCGTCTGATCGCCTGTCGTTCCAGCAATTCATGGAGCAGCTTTATCAGTGTGAGGACGAGCTGTCCCAGACCATTCTTGACACTGTCTTTATCCAGGCTGATTCTAGGAGACTCAGAAGAGTCCTCTCTCTGACTCAATGCTCCCGAATTCATTATTCTGGCAAAATCAGATAGATTCTCCGAGCTTATCAAGTTCTCTCTGCCTTCTCTTGATGTTACCGGAGAGTCTGCATCCTTGACGGTGTAAATGGTAGTTTCATTTTCAGAGCCTACTCGCATCACTTATTAACCATCCTCTGATATCTTTAACATCAGATAAAGCCCCTGCTGGAATCAGAGTCCGCCAGAGACTAGTCTGAAATATACGGGTCACACTTGGATTCCTGGAACCCTAGCCTTCGCCCTGTCTCCACTGAACTCAGAATCAACTGTAGTCCCAGGTACACCAGATCAACGTTAGCCACGGAAATGGTCACATCGCCAACTATGACAGCGCCTTTGTTCAGGACCCTGTCCAAAACCTCACAAAGCGATATTTCCCTGTTCTCGTCTTTCATGTCAGTCCGTATTCCATAAGCGAGGGCCAAATTTCAAATGGCCGCCTGTTAATCGTCTTCTTCAGAGTCAGAATCCAGTATCTCTATACTGCTTCCACTCTCAAATTCCTCATCATCCTCATCCTCGTATTCGTCTTCGTCATACTCGTCGTCATCTTCTTCAGAGTCTTCGTCGATTACAGCGCCCGTCTCCTGAATGCTATCAAGCCTGTCTAGCAGGTGAGACTCTCTCTGGTCAAACTCTTCCTCGCTAATAGAGCCAGATTCCAGGAGCATATACAACTTTTGCAATTCTGCCGTGATAGATTCCGACTCCCCCTGACGCTCCTGTTTGGCAGCTTTGTGGATCTCTTCGAATATCCACAACACTCCTTTGAATGGCGCCATTAAAATGTCATCGACAAGGAACATGCTCATCACTCCGGCTGTCGGCCAGTCCTATGAATTGATGTCCACCTCAACGAAGTTATGAGGAGCCCATGGGCCGTTGTAGTCGAAAGCAAAATTGTCGTCAAAATTGTTCGCCGCCTCAAAAACCACGGCCTCGAATTTTTGAATTCCCTCACGTTCCACAAGGCATGCCAGGTTCATCACTTCCCGTTCTTCCCGACACTTGTTCCTTTTGACCTCGTGACAGGCCTTCAGTAAAATTTTCTCCACAAAATCGGTCTGGTCTTCTCTTTCTGACTCGAGTATGTTGGCAAACAGTCTGCCAAGCTCAATTTTCTCATCCTGAGTCGCTTCACGGCTTCTACCAAGGAGTTCGTCGCGCGCCAACCTGAGTTCTTCATTCCTGTTGACGAGAAACTCGAAGATATTTGTGACATCAAGGTTAACTTTCAGTCCCATTTCGAATTTTCCACTTACTCGCTCAAGCCCTTCCTTTATAGACTTCTGGTGTCTCGTCAGGAAGCTACGCACGGCCCCCGCTCCATCGGAAACATTTCCAAAAGACATGGGTAGGAGATCACTGACTTCGAGGAGCTTTTTCAGCACCGCCTGATGCGCGGCAAAGTTGCGTCTTTCCGGACGAATTTTCCCGTTTGGAGCGTCACTCACAACTGCAGAAACAGTTCCCGAGGATATTGTATAAACGTTGGCGCCATTAATTCCCACCGTGCCAAAAGATCTGTCTTCTGCTCCCGGTATCAGGGCGTAAATGTAGCGCCCACTTTGACCTGGAATTTTCTTGGTTCTCTTTTCCATTTTTTGCACCAGCGACCGTAAGAGATTTTAAAACTTGTCGAACAAGTGATTATAGTCATAAAAAATAAAGCCGATTGAGAGTTCGGCATCCAGAGACAAAGCATGGGACAAATTCTGATAGTCCGAGCCATCATCGGCATTATAACTGCTGAAGCGATATTTACAAGCGCGACTTACATCGGCTTTGGATCGTTTGACTCCTTAGAAGGTTGAGCAGTCCTTGGCGCAGGTATATGGGCAAATTTTACCGATTTTACTTTTCCATCGGCTGTTTTCAGCTCAAACAGCCCTGAACACACATAACACCTTACTAGTCCGTCAAAATCATCATAAGCGTCATCCATGTTCAGACTATGCCCGCAAGTAATGCAGTTGACTTTCATATTTTACCCCTTCCGTGCGCTCGCCCGGCACTGTCCGCCGAACCAGATTTTCCAATCACCGTAAGCGCGTCTGCAGTTTTTGGCGTTATTGACGCGTCCGGCGTCCAACTTGTCCTGTGGGGCCGCTGTGGACTTTTTGACCGTCTTGTACCCCTTTATTTCGGCGCAAGATATTATCTGTCTGTAGGTTTTTATGGGTATCATTCACTTACCCCCTGATGGTTAAGCTCGGGCTCTGTTTCAAGGCCAATCGCCGGAGAATCGGGATGCCATCTCCAACTCTAATACCTGATTTTGAAACCGTCCTTATCCCTAATGGCCCCTTTGCCCGAAACGTTGAACTGATTTTTGGACACTGCGCACACAGGCCTGCTGTTCCCAGACAGCTGGGGAGCCTCGCGGTCTTTTATGCCTAACCCCTCGAGAATGGATCTCTTTTCATTCTCGATGTCACGTATGCGTGCGTCAATGTTCCTGATCCTGGCCAAAGCGCTGCTCTTTTCCTTTTCCCTTCGCGCCTTCTCCATCTCAAGGCAACTGATCTTCATAAACGCCAGGTAAGGCAGCCCTACTGCGTCTACGCGACCGGCGTAAGTCCTGATCTCACGAACTCCCCTGATGTCAGCCGTCTTCTTGATTTCCATCGTCAACACTCCCTCTAATGTCCGGCTATTTTTGGAGCGGCTTTCTTTGCGGCTTTGTGCTGCCGGCAAACCTTGGTGATGATTTCATCCACTTTCTGTTTCATCAGTGATTCGCCGCCTCGAGTAACCTTGACTGTGTCTGTGTTCAAAACATCACGGCATATCCACTGGAAGGTCTTGTCCGACTCGAGGGCTCTGGCGCCCAGATGCTGTAAAACTCGGCTAATGGCGATACAGGCTCTGATAGTGGGCCGGTGGTTGTTGACACCAACTTGTCGCAGTTCTCGTATGATGTCTACGATTACTTCAGCATCATCTCTACAAACGCCGGATTTCGCCATGGTGATCTGGATTTCGGTCTCTCTGTCATAATGGTTTACGTTTATGGTGATCAACCTGTCCATCAAGGCGTCCTGAGTCTTGTGGACCCCGGCGTATTCCTCCGGATTTGAGGTGAATATGGCCCTGAAGTCAGGGTGGACTTCCATATAACCCTCGCCCGTTCTTCGTAAACTTGGGAGATTGAGTATTTTTTCCTCCAATATGCTCAGCAGCACATTGTTGGCTTCCGGTCTTGATCTGGTGAATTCGTCATAAATCAGGGTGTATCCGTCTCTGCAGGCCGTGGTAAGCCTGTTGTCCACCCACAGACTTCTCATTTCCTCTTCAGTCCTGACAACCGAATGGATAAAATTGTCAACCAGCTTAGATTTTTTATATCCTGCGTCACGACCTACCAGGTCGGAACTTCCAAATTCATCGTCGCCATGAACAAGAATAACCGGACGACTGAGTCTTGCGGCAATGTGAAAAGCCAAGGTAGTCTTGCCTGTGCCCGCTGGACCTGCAAAATGCACTGAGTATCCTACGGCGAGGTAGGCCAAGGCCCTCTCGGTTAACTCTTTGACATAAAGAGTGTTTACGAACTGATCACTTGCCTCCGGGAGAACATTGTCCTCTTCAGGGGAGATTATTTCGGCGTTTAGCGCTTCTAATTGTGTGTCCGGATTTATCATGACATCTCACTTTCTATTGCGCCTAATATTTGCTCATCAGGTTAATGCTAAACCTGAACTAAAATCGGCTAGGCCGGCTTGGTGTTCTTGCCGGCGCTAGCTTAAGCTAAAATAAAACCTTTACCTTGGCATCTGATGCAGGCCAACGAAGGGGCCGATCCATCATCACCAGATCCTGCGCATACAGGGCATTTTACAATGGGCGCCGAAGGTAACGGCACATGACCCTTGCCACGACACGTCGTGCAGGTGAGCGTCTTCACGGCTCCGGTTCCATTGCAATGCGGACAGAATCTGTAGGGCGCCTCAATGGTGACGACGCCTCTACCACCGCATATGCAGCATGTGGAAAGCCACGACATTACCCCAAACGGGTCGGTTCCAGTGCCACCACAAAATGCGCAAGTAATTTCAGTCATGTTTAGTTCATCGACGCCATGATCAGCTTTTTTGTTTTTGTCTTGCCGTTCCATGGCTCTTCTCGTTATCTACTACTTCTTGTCTTTCTTTTTGGCTCCGGCATCTACTGGAGCAGGTGAAAGTTTTTCGGGTTCCGCAGGTTTCATCTCCGCAAGCGCCTTGGCTCGAGCTTCCGCCGCTAATTTAGCCTTCATTTCGGCTTCTGCTTTGGCTTTCTGCTCTGCAGCCAGCTTGGCTTTTTGCGCGCCCGGCGAAAGAGTCTTCCAGGCTTTTCGCGCTCCAGCCAAATCATCGGCGTTTACATGCCTCATGGCGCTGACCTCTGTTCCAAGAACAGACACGAACTTTTTGCGATCAGCTTTCTCGGCTTTGGACTTCTTGGCGTGCTCCACCTTGAAGCCGTCCATCATCACCGCAGTGTCCTTGGCCTTGGCTGTTACGAATTTTGCGACATCCTTAACGAACGCCACGTTCTCTTTCTTCGTCTTGACAGCCATATCCACACGATCTTTGTGAAAACCAGTCAACAAATTGGATACGTTATTCGCTACATTAGAAACGAATTCCACATTCGCTTTCTTGGTTCTTTCGGCCATCTGGGCATGAGCCTTGTCAAAAGACTTGAGCATACCTACTACTTCGGCGTCGAGACTGGACACGAATTTGACCCGCTCGGCTTTAGTGCGCTTGGCCATATCTGCATTGGCCTTGTGGAAGCCGGCCATAATCGTGGCAACCTCTGACTTCATCTCTTTGGTCTCTTGATCCAATTGATCGGAAAAAACCTTGCGAGAGTCCCGCAGAGCGACTATTTCGTCGCATAGTCTGGTTATGTCGTCGGTCAGATTGCCCATTAGTCCTCCTTCTCTAAAGCGCCCGATGTTCTGGACGATAGCTCAAATTGTCTATTCGCCTTTCTAGAATCGGGCTAACCTGGCGGACTCGGCGCTTAGGGGGCGCTCATATTTGTCGCCCCCTGCGCATCAGGAGTCCCAAGAGGTTTTAGCCTTATGCAGGAGCGGCGGCGCTGGCGGTGAGACCGATAGCTTCGGCGTATTTCAGGTATGTCTCAACCGATGCGATTACTACCCTCGCCTCGACTGACAGCAATTCGATACCAACCAATGAGACCTTCGCCCAAGCGTCGATCACAATACCTTTGTCCAGGATCCTATCGACAACCTCTGCGAGGCTGGATGAATCTGTTGATTTCGCTATCTTGGCCATGTCACCCTCCTAATGATTTTTTTTGTTGCCCGTTCGGGCTTTTTTGTTGTTTGGCATGCCGGCCATTGTCATTGCCAATATCGTGCCATCATCGTCCCACCAGCTTCACAAAAGGCTTCTCAGACTCCAAAACAAAAATTTAAAGTGATATTGCAATACTAACCAATTAATACAATTGACTTATACTCTATGCACATTGAACGGATCATTTTTCATCGTCGCATCTTCGACCAGAGATTCAACCTCGCTGGCCGGCAGTGTAGGGAACGGGAAATACTTCATGGAATGTTTTCTATGGAATGCTCTCCATAGACAGTTGATTCGTTTCAACGAACGCGTACGCGTATTGACGGCTTTGTACTTTACTCGATTGTGGCGTGAAAGTTGTGACTTGCTATAGAGGACATTGAGAAGGGTTGTAGGCATGGTGGGCGCCGGATTTAAAGGCTCACAATACAGAAACTGAGATTCCGGAGGTGGTTCACTGCATCAGATGAGTGGTTTTCGGGATTGACAGTCCCTGTGGCGATTTATAAGGAATGGGTGCGCGCTGACTCGACCAGCTCCAACAAAAGCGTGTGGTCAAAGGGCTTAGCCACAAAATTGAGAATGAGACCCGAATCCATGGCTTTCTTCATGTGGTCATCGTCCCTGTAGTAGTAACCGGAGATCATTATGATGGATATGGTGGGGTTTATTTCCTTGATTTTGGCCGCTAACTCCAGACCTTCCATGTCGGGCAACTTTGCGTCCAGCAGGGCAATATCAAATTGATCCTTCGTCATTGCGGAAAGGGCTTCGGAAGCTCGATCGGCCTTTCGCACCACATGTCCATGTTTGAGGAGCATGTTCTCCAGAGCCCACAGCATATCCGGCTCATCATCAATTATTATTATCCATCCTGGTTCAGACGGCGCCATAACGATCCTCTTTAAAACACAGGCAATTTAACCGTAAAAGTGGAGCCTTCGCCCTGCGCGCTGGTGACTTCTATCTTTCCCAAGTGTTGTTTTACTACTATTGTGTGGCAAATGGAAAGCCCTAATCCGGTTCCTTTGCCTACTGGAGGCAGTGTGTAGAAAGGATCAAAAATTTTCTCCAGATTTTCCTTGGCTATCCCCAGTCCGGTATCACTGATTGTTACCGTAATTTCGGAATCAGACTTGTTTAGCTGGACGTTCAGAAGCCCCCCTTCGGGCATTGAATTAATCCCGTTGAGAAACAAATTTAGAAAAGCCTGCTGCAAAAGATTTGCGTGGCCTAGAACTGAGGCTTTTCCTACAGACGAATCGAGAGCAATAGCCACCTTCTGAATTTTGGCCTGATTGACAACGAGTTTTATTGTGTCCTGAATAACGGTGAGAAGATTGAGACTAGCCATGTCGGTATTAGACGAAGGCCTGGCGAAACGCAGCAGATCCTGAATGATCGTGGAGGCTTTTTCTATTCCGGACAGGATCTTTTGAGCGCAAACCATTTGGAAATCCTTGGACAAATCTTCTTCCATAAGAAACTGTGCTGCGGAATAGCTTACTGCCAGAGGGTTGCGTATTTCATGGGCGATTCCCCCGGCCATCACCCCCAATGCGGCAAGTTTCTGGGACTTAAGCAACTGCATCTCCAGTTCGCGACGTTCCCGTAAGTCACGGCCTATGGCCACTATGCCTATTGTTGCCCCGGTTTCGTCCTGCATCCCCGAAAAGATCCATCCAATTGGAAGCCTCAGGTTGCCCTTGGTGCGGATATCCCATTCCCCTGTTTCAGATTTCCCGCCTAGCCTCACGTTTTTAAACACCTGGACCAGTTCTGACCTGTTCTCTTTAGGAAGCCAGTCAAAAAAGAGAGCGCCCTGCACCTCGTGAGGCCGAAACCCCGTGATTTTTTCAGCCGCAGTGTTCCACGTAAGGATTGCGCCAGATGAATCCGTCGATAAAACAATGTCTTCTGCGCTTTCTACGACGCTGGCGTAGCGACGTTGGGCCCTGAGCACTTCATCACTCAATCTTATTTGCTCTGTCACGTCATCCATGAGCAACATCACGTGCTCGACCTGATTGTGCCACACAAACGGTAAGATGCTGTAATAATATATCCTGAGCGGGACACCAGGGGCACGATAAGTCATTCGGCCCCCTCGTATGGCTTGATTGTACTTGAATGTCTGGCGAACCTTTCCTGTGATATCCATGTTCTCAATCAACGGTTCGGGCAAAAGCTCTTCAAGTTTTTTACCAATCGTTTCATTACGCGTTTTTCGGTTCTTGGTCAGAAAGTTCTTGTTGGCAGCCACTATCCGTATCTCATCGTCAATCAACAACAAGGACGAAGGAATGGCTTCGAGTAACATCTCGAAAAGTTTCTCGAACCTCTCCGAACCTTCATTTCCTGCTGATCCCGGCCTGGAAACTCCGGGTTGCTGCGATTTTAGGATATCCAAGGGAGACATTGTGACTTCTTTTCTTGGGAGTTTGGAAAAAAAGAACCTAGGGAAAATTTACGCTCACACGAAATTGTATGGCGCCCAAGGACCGCTCATGAGAATTTTTGCATCCAAGGACGGCTTAAGCTCTTCGATTGCCATCCTGAAACGATCAACCGAATCCTTTTGAATGAGACAGTACACAGAAATGAGAGTTTCTTTTTCCTGGGCGCCCGTAGCCGTCTTTGTTGACGGTTCGATCTTTAAATCTACAAACAAGCCTTTCAGAGTCATTTTTAAAGCCTCAATGCAGCTCTCACACTTGGCGTCAAAAGATTCCTGAACTCCATAAAGCGCCTTGCGTTTCGCCAAGTATGACTTGCCCGGATTTTCCGAACTGGAAATGTCATTTTCAACAATTTCCAAATTTAAACTCTCTTTTGGGCTTTTTTCGACAATCAGTCTCACTCCCATTTCCGTTTTGCCCGTCAAATATTCTAATTTGCTTTCATATTCCGTGCCACGCTCTTCAAGGTGTCGTCTCACCTCGTCGTCGTCTTTCAGGACGGTCCGGAACCTAAACGGGATCAACGCTCCAAATTTGAAACAATTGTCAATTACGTCGTGATAAATCATTAGACTCTGAACATCCATGGCTCCTTGGCTTGAATCGAATTCAGAGACGACAGCAGCCAGTTTTCCACTGCGCACAAATCTGATGTCGCTGCCCTGAACACCTTTTATGGTAATTGAATCCTGGACTGATTGAGCCCCTGAAACACAGTAGAGTAAGAGTTTCATTTCTCTATTTCCATCTCGAGAGAGGGGGCAAACGAGTACGGAGGCCATGGACCGGATAATTTGAGTTCAAGCCCATCAAGATCAGGGTCCATGTTCATTTTTGAAATCTGTTCCGACATTTTTTCAAAATCGGCTATTTCCGTTAGGATAGCCCAGTTTGCCACCAGTTCGTTCTCATTTTCATCAAAGGCAAGCTTGACATTTTTTCTGGCCAACAACTGGGCGGAGATAGCGGTCAGCCCTCCGGCAATTCGGTCAATCTTTCCATCTAGCCAGGAGGCTATTTCCTTTTCTACTTCCGCCAGAATCTGTTTCTCCTTGAAATATTTAACCCCAGGAGATAGCTCCGATAATGTGGCCCCAGCCTTTTCAACCCTTTGTTGAAACAGCAGATTTTTCAATTTATTTCTGTCCAGGTAGGCTTTAATGGCCCATTCTTCCTTATCCCTGATCATTTCCAGAAAACCGGCTATAGCCTTATAATTGCTTTCTAAAAGGGAAATCACTTTCTGCCGGCTTGAAAAAAGAACCCCAAAACTAGTGGGGAGAGTCGGAGCCAATTCAGTGATCTCCTGAATGACCTGCCCATGACGCAACGCCCTTGGAGTGATCCACTCAACATTGTTTAGGCGTTCCTCTGCCCCCGGGCCGGCATAGTCTTCCAGTGAAACCATGCTGACTATAGCTGCGAGATCGCCCACCGTAACCTTGATGAGGGGTTGGCCGTCAGTCAATCCGCAACCCAAAGAGTCACCATCTATGAGATCATTACTGGTAATACAGAACAGGTAATACGCTTCAGACAATTTGCCACCTCTTGAAAAAATGTCTCACCAAGATATGGTGTTGATCGATATAAGCGCTAACAAGTAGTTTAAAAAAAGGATGGCCTCTTTTAGAGACCACCCTTCAACATAGTCCGGAAAAATTATTCACTAACTTCATCAAGAGTTTTTGTAAGGTCGTCCTTGGTAATTTTTGCCTTAATTTTAGATTCAGGGTTCTTTTTCAACGCATCGACTGCTCTTCTGACGGCTTTCAGAGCTGCCTTCTGACATATTCCAGCAATATCGGCTCCTCCAAAACCATCTGTCTGGGCAGCCAACCATTCCGGCTTGACAGATTTTTCAACGGGCTTGTTGCCCAGATGGACTTTAAAAATCTCAACCCTGTCTTGCTCTGTGGGCATAGGTATTTCAAATATTTCATCAAAACGACCTGCCCGCAGAATTGCCGGATCCAGCATATCCAAACGGTTAGTTGCTCCCAGGACTAAAACTCCTTTAAGCTCCTCTATCCCGTCCATTTCCGCAAGAAACTGGCTGAGCACTCTTTCAGAAACGTGAGCATCGCTTGAGCCACCGCCTCGAGCCGGAACCAAAGCGTCTATTTCGTCAAAAAACATTATGCACGGAGAAGCCTGCCTGGCTTTCCTAAAAACTTCACGAACTCCCTGCTCTGACTCCCCGACATATTTTGAAAGCAACGAAGGACCCTTTACCGATATAAAGTTTACTTTACTCTCGTTCGCAATGGCTTTTGCCAAAAGCGTCTTGCCACAACCCGGAGGACCGGCAAGCAGAATTCCTTTTGGAGGTTTTGCGCCTGCATCGATAAACACCTCAGGAAATTTTAGGGGCCATTCCACGGCTTCAATAAGGCGGCTTTTCAGTTCGGCATGGCCTCCCACATCCTCCCATTTTACATCCGGCACCTCAACAAAGACCTCTCGGATAGCCGAAGGTTCGACCTCTTTCAAAGCAGTCATGAAGTCGTCCATACGGACTTCAAGCCTTGCGAGTTGCTCGTATGGGATGCCTGCCATGGCGAAATCAATGTCAGGAAGTATTCTGCGCAGGCAAATCATTGCGGCTTCCCTGCATAGCGCCTCCAGGTCGGCCCCCACAAAGCCGTGTGTTATTTCAGCCACATGCGGCATATCGACATCGGAAGCCAATGGCATTCCACGGCTATGAATTTCTAGTATCTCGAGTCGCCCGTTTTTGTCAGGTATGGGTATGGCTATCTCCCGGTCAAACCTACCGGGTCTTCTCAGCGCAGGATCCAAAGCGTTTGGAATGTTTGTAGCTGCTATTACTATAAGGTTCTGACGCCTGTTCAAGCCATCCATGAGGGCAAGGAGCTGGGCGACAACTCTTTTTTCAACATCACCGACAACTTTTTCGCGTTGAGGCGCAATAGCGTCGATTTCATCCAGGAAAACTATGCTGGGACCCTTGGCGGACGCCTCCGCAAAAATTTTCCTGAGATGGGCCTCACTCTCCCCGTAAAACTTGTGAACTATCTCCGGACCGCTTACGGAGTAGAAATTGGCTTCCGTTTCATTTGCAATCGATCTGGCTATGAGTGTTTTTCCGCACCCTGGAGGTCCATGCAACAAAACTCCTTTAGGCGCGTCGATACCGAGCTTTTCGAAAACTTCAGGGTATCTTAGAGGCAGTTCAATCATTTCCCGAATTCGATGAACTTGTGGTTTCAGGCCGCCGATATCCTCGTATGACATGGATCCGGGAGCAGATGAGCGCTCCGCCGTCGTCTTGCTGATCACCAGTTGGGTGGTGGGATTGATGATGGCAGGTTCGCCCGGAGAAACACTTTCTACAGTAAAATCAGCCGATCGGCTCCCAAAAAGTGTCGCCCTGATCGTGTCGCCTACCATTACGGGAAGGCCGTCCAGAAGACTACCTATGTAAGCAAGGTCCCTTTCGGAGGTAGTTACATTTATTGGGGCCAAGGTTATTTTTTCAGCAGGTTTGCAGGCTACTTTCCTGACCGTAACACTCTCATCAATGCCGGCTTTGGCATTCTGTCTGGAAATTCCATCCAGTTGAATCCTGGACTGTCCCCGCATTTCCTTATAGGCTGGCATTGCCTTGCAAACGGTTTTGCGTTTGCCCGACACCTCCAGGATGTCCCCTACACCGGCGTTGAGTTTTTCAAGATCCTCGGGCCCCATACGGGCAAAAGCCCGTCCTATGTCCTTGCCCAGAGCTTCTGAGACTTTCAGTTTTATCTCTGTTTTGTCTGTCTTTGCCATGCGCGTCTCCCACATCAATTTTTCAGCTTGATCTCGACCATCCCATTGTTGCAGGAATAGGACATTTTGCTCTTGGTGTATGCTTTCGACAAAAGCACTTCCTTGCTGTATTTTTTGTCTCCGCGCTCCGCCGAAATTGACAGGACGTCATCATTTAGTTCAAGCTTGACGTCCCCTTTGCTGATTCCAGGCATTTCAGCCACCACCAGGGTATGGTCGTCCTCTTCGAAGATGTCCACCAAGGGCTCTCGGACCTCCTGAACAAACGTGCGTCCGGATTCCTTGTCTCGAGTCACGTTGCCGAAAGGCTCCACCTTGATCTTGTCTTCCCCCTGTTTGCCGGCCCCGAATTTGACGTTGAATCCATAAACCGCCTTGAGATCTTTTTCTCCACCCAAATTGCCCAGTTCCCCTGATTTTTTCAAAGCCTGACCTTTTTCGGCGAGTTCTCCCAGCTTATGCACCAGATCGGCCAGTCCACCGAGAATTCCTCCAAAAGGCTGGCCTTCGTCACCTGGAACATCCTTAATTTTTTTAGCCATCATTGTCCTCCGAGTACAGACGAATGTTGTATTGCTTGATCTTGGAATGCATCGTCTTATAATCAATTTGCAATAAACGCGCCGCCTTGGCCTTGTTACCCCCTGTCTTTTTCAAAGCTTTCAGTAAAATTTTTTTCTCGACCTCAGTTACCGATTTTTGGACTATTTCTTTCAGAGATAAACCTTCCCAATCGGAGGCATTGTTCACATTTTCGACAGTTTTCATCTCCTGGGGAGGTTTGGGCGCAGGAATTTCCGCATCGCGCAAGGAGAGATGGTCAGGCTGGATGTAATCCGTTGCTTTTAGCACTGACCTCCTAACGGCCGATCTGAGCTGACGGACATTTCCAGGCCAGTTATGAGCTGCAATGGCCTTGACACACTCAGGTGAAAAACCAAGAACGCTTTTGCCCAATTCGACATTTGTCGAGTGCAGGAACCTCTCTGCCATGTGCATTATATCGTCGATTCGTTCTCTTATAGGTGGAATCACAATTGTGAATTCGCTGAGCCTGTAAAACAAGTCCCGGCTGAACCGACCCGCTACAACCTCAAGATTGAGGTCCTTGTTGGTGGCCACAAGAAGACGGACATCAACTTCAACAGGCTCCCTGCCCCCAACCTTAAAGACTGTCTTCTCCTGAATGGCCCTCAAAAGTTTGGTCTGGCAACTTAATGGCATGTTTCCAATTTCATCAAGAAACAGTATGCCTCCCTGGGCCATCTCGAACTTTCCCGGTCGAGTTCCGACAGCTCCTGTGAAGGCGCCTTTTTCGTGTCCAAAAAGCTCAGATTCGAATAGCGTTTCCGGTATTGCTCCACAGTCAACAGGAATCATCGGGGAGGACGAACGTCTGCTGGCCTGGTGGATCGCTTGAGCTATCAACTCCTTCCCCGTGCCGGTCTCTCCCTCTATTACAACCGAAAATTCCGATGATGACACCAGTCTGAGATCAGAAATTATCCTAGACACCTGACTGCTGGGTCCCATCATGTCCTCAAGTTGAACCAGAGAAAGATCTTTCTTGTTGAGTCCGGAGGGCTTCCTTTTGGACGACAGGGATCTGTTGGCTAAGGCCCTCTTGATCTTTTCTATCAAAACCTTGTTGTCCAAAGGCTTGGAGAGATAATCGAACGCGCCGTCCTTGATCGCCTCAACCGCGCCATTCACCCCTGAATATGCTGTCACCATTATGATTGGCAACTCGGCGTTGATTTGCTTGGCCTTGCGCAAAGCTTCCATGCCATCCATCCCAGGCATCCGGACGTCGAGTAAAACCACGTCAGGCAGACCTAAACGAACCATATCCAGGGCCATTTCAGCGTCATGCGCTACCAGTGAAGTAAACCCCTCACGCTTCAGAACCCTGAACAAAATGTCACAGAAATCCTTCTCGTCATCCACAATCAGGATTTTTGCCGCTCCAGGCGTCATTTCTTCCCCTAGTAAAAATAGTTTCTAATGGCCATTGCGTTCTCCGTGCAGTATCTAACGCCAGAAAGATGCTTGCCGGCTTTCCCCTGTGCTAGGTCACGACTTGTTACAGCTTTACCGGAAACATCACTTCTATCTCTGGCATCAGCCATGGCCTGATGTTGTGAAGCATTCCCAAAAAGATTATGCCCAACTCTCCGTCTCGCAATGTGTCATTAATGCGCGCTGAGATGAATTTATCCCTCTTTTGAAGGATTTCATCCTGCTGTTGAAGGATTTGCTTTCTTTCATTTTTCTTAACAGGAGACTGTGGTTCGAGTAACTTTTTTGTTAAATCGTATTCAGCCATTAGTAGCTCGGTTGATTCAGTCCCCATCAATTTGGCGCCTTTTTTCACCAGTTCCAGGACTAACCTGTGATTACGGCTGCCATCCGCCGCAAGACGTTCCACAATCCCCAACTCTCTCCCCTGAAGTTCAGCCGGAAGACCGTCCTGATATATTCTGATTTTGCCGGGTTCAACATCCAGTCCTGAAATAGTATCCTCTATATGGTCCCAAAACCTGTTGACCATGTCTTCCTTACGCTTCCACCCAGTTCGTCCTACCTTGGACAGATAAATACTCTTTACCGCATCACTCAATCCACCCATGTCGGATGCAGTGTGTACGATGGGAAAATAAATTAACTTTCTCTTCCCTGGGATCGTTTCTGGAACGTTCTTCATGCCTGGTCCCATCAATTCTCACTAATTCTATGGAATCTTTTCCATAGAATTTATACCATACTTGATAGTATAAAAAGCCATAATATACATGAGATTACTATTTTTGGTCCTTTGATGGGATTTTGTGTTTAAAAGTTTTCGACAAATTATTTACTGACTGCCCTGCTATTCGATGGTCTTTTGCCTTGCTTCCTGCATCGTGTTACAAATTATGAGGGGATAAGTATTAATTATTTCTTATCTCACAACTCATGGCTTTAGCGCCAGAGAAAGTAAAGCCTCGGGGGGCAGCGTTTGAAGATGGGACATTGGAAACCCGAGGCTTTTGTGTAGAGCGGTTATGTGGCTCGTATGGCGAACCGTTAATACAGTTTATACAAAGATTGTGCCAAATTCTTGAACGTCTATGAATTTTAGAATTTTTCTGTTTCACATTATGGCATCGGAGGCCCAATGGAGATTGTCATACTAGGTAGCGGGACAGCCACCCCCCAGTTGAGACGCAACGCCTCCGGGACTCTTGTCACAGGATCAGGGGGCACAGTGTTGGTTGACATGGGTCCGGGCGTCTTGAGACGGTTGTGTGAGGCGGGAGTCGACTACAAAGAAATTGACGTTGTTGTCATCACCCATTACCACCCTGACCATGTTTCAGATTTAGCCCCATTCCTGTTCGCCCACAACTATGCTTACGGCGAGATCAGGTCGAAGCCTTTTTTCTTGGTGGGTCCGCAGGGATTGGAACAACTTTACCAGGGATTAGTCAAAATATATGGTTCATGGATAATCCCCAGTGGTGACAGGCTACGAATTGTCGAACTTAACGCAGACGGCATGGACCAATTTTCGAGGCAGGGACTGGAAATCGTTTCCGTTCCCGCCGTGCATTCCAGGCCGTGCATTTCCCTGAGAATCAACGAGAATGGAAAGAGTGTGACAATATCGGGTGACACCGGTTATTCTGATTCCCTGGTGATGTTGGCATGTGACACGGATGTTTTTGTATGTGAGTGCTCCATGCCGGATGAGAAACCTTTTTCAGGGCACTCGACGCCGTCTGTAGCTGCGAAAATGGCATCGGTCGCCGGAGTAAAAAAGCTGGTTCTAACTCACTTCTATCCACCCTGCGATGAAATCGACGTGGTGGCTCAGGCTTCGGTTTTTTATTCCGGACCTATTGTCAAATCGGAAGATTTGTTAAACATAAGAATATGAACAAAAAACGGACAGGTATATCTGCATGACTTTGCAGTCGGGAAATTACAGGGCCAGAATGACACTCCCGATAATTCGTAACGGGACCCAAGAATGAAAAACAGATTAAACCGCCTGTTAGCAAAGGGTTTTTTCACGGTATTCTTTGTAATTCCTTTGCTGGCGCTTGTGCAAATACCTATTTTCCTGCTCGGAGCCGCAGCCGGCTCATACCTGGCTATATCCAAACAACTACCTGAAATTCCTGAGCTGGTATCTTATAAACCCAAGACCGTTTCGACATTCTATTCAGACGATGGCACAGTAATAGGTATTTTCTACAGACAAAAAAGGTTTGTAGTCGATCTTAATCAAATTCCGTCCAATGTCATTAACGCTTTTCTGGCAGCTGAAGACTCCCGATTTTTCGAACATAACGGAGTTGATTACTACGGCATCCTGAGGGCGATGGGGAGAAACGTAGCGGCTGGGAGGATCACACAGGGTGGCAGCACTATCACAATGCAAGTAACCAGGAATTTCCTGTTGAGCCGGGAAAGGACATTTTCACGGAAATTCAAGGAGATGATACTGGCGTCCCGTTTAGAGAATGTTTGGGGTAAGGAAAAAATACTCCATGTATATTTGAACGAAATCTACCTTGGTGAAGGATGTTACGGTGTAGAAGCTGCAGCCAGAGGTTACTTCGATAAACCGGTCGAACATCTCACGACTGCCCAGGCGGCGCTTATTGCCGGCCTTGTCGCAAGCCCAGCAAGATTCAACCCTTTCAAGAGTGAGGAGTTGGCGCGCCAGCGACAGATCACTGTTCTGGGACGTATGCTGCGCGCCGGATTTATAACCGAGACAGAATATGAAGAAGCAAAAAATGAACCTCTGGTTTTCAGAAAAGCAGTAGTGAGGCCTTTCGACATTGCGCCCGATTTTACTGAGGTTGTCAGAAGGTACGTAATCAGAAAATACGGCGAAGAGAAGTTATACAATGACGGCTTGAAAGTTTTCACCACATGCAAACTGGACTTCCAGCGCCGGGCATTGGAAGCCATGGAAAAGGGTCTCGAAGAAATCAAGGGACGGCAGAAACACCTGGCAATATTGCGGACCATTCCCCAAAATGAAATTGCGGACTTGCTCCAGCGCCGTGTAACCCCAACCCTGACCGAAAACAGAATATATCAGGGAGTGGTTACGCGCCTGATCCCCCAAAAAAACGGGGACGCCATCCTGGAGGTGGCTGTCAGCAAGAAGCTGAGGGGCAAAGTCAAAATCGATAAGCCCTCGGTTCCAGTGTATAAAATTGGTCAGGTGCTGGCTCTCAAGTTCGACAAATTCGTGGATGATGTTCCAGAATTCTTGCCTGATGACAACCCGCGACTTCAGGGAGCTTTGGTATGCGTCGAGAACAAGAACGGAAACGTTCGGGCGCTGGTTGGCGGGGCTACAGGCGAGCATTTCCAGTTCAACCGGGCAGTGCAGGCCAAGCGTCAGCCCGGTAGCGCGTTCAAGCCGATAATTTACTCACTGGCGCTCGAACAAAAAAGCTACAGCCCGGCCACCGTCATTGTGGATGAGCCGATAGTTGTGGACCTGGAGGGCGCAGACGAGGAGTGGGAGCCAAGGAACTCCAGCGGAAATTTTTTGGGGCCTTTGAGTCTACGAAGAGCTTTGGAGCTGTCCAGAAATATTTGCACCATAAAAATTCTTATGGATGTGGGGCTGGGGTCGGTAATGGACCTTGCCAAGAACATGGGAATCAATTCCCCATTAGGCAGAAATTTGTCTCTCAGCCTGGGAACATCGGAACTAACCCTGATGGAACTAACCAGCGCTTACACGGTTTTTCCCAATAGCGGCATTCACGTTGAGCCGATTCTTGTTCGCAGGATAGAAGACAGATTCGGTAATGTCCTTGAAGACCATTCCGAAACACCGGTTCTGGACGAATCCGAAATACCCTCGCCTGTCCCCCGTGATGAATTCAAGGAAATGTTTATGCAGACGGCAGGTCGCCTGTCCCAGTCTGCGAAACCGGTGGCCAGGCAAGCTTCCGCCAACTCCCCAGCGCCGACTGGAGCCACTTCACAGACCAAACTCATGTCCCAAACGGAAGCTGAGGAAGACGACATGTTGACGGAGCCCTCTCGAGCCAGGGCAGTCCTCTCTCCCCAGACAGCGTACATAATGACTTCTCTGCTCCAGGGAGGGGTACGTCAAGGGACCGGCGCCAGAGTGGGACAGTATCTGAAACGAAAGGATCTCGCCGGTAAAACCGGAACTACCAACAACGCTGAAGACACCTGGTTCATCGGATTTAATCCCGACTTCACAACAGGTGTGTGGGTCGGCTTCGATGAGAAGAGACCATTAGGCCGACGAGAAGAAGGGGCTCGAGCAGCGTTGCCAGTCTGGGCCTATTTCATGAGAGACATATTGCTTAATAAGCCGGAGAGAGAATTCACCATTCCACCGCAAATTACTTTCAGGGACATGCTCACATTTCCGGCTGACCAGAAAGAAAACAATACTCCAAGATTGGTGAGGGAACCGATCTATACACCGTTTGAGGGATTAACGCTAATCATGGCGCCGATGGACATGCCTGAATCTCTGGCTTCAAGCGCTGGAGGAGTCGCCCAGGCCCTGTCCGGCAACCAGTCAATTCTGGGGGGGCCTGTTTTTGGTTTCTTCCCGAACACCTCCAGTTCGTCTCTCAATCCAGCGGCTCCCCCGGTCCAACAAAACGTCAATCCGTTGCAGGATTTTCTGCAGCAGGACCCTGGAAACAGCGCCAAAGCCCCTATGAATCTGGTAAAACCGACCATAGGGCCCACCAGGGGGCCAGTTCAGAATCCTGACGCCACTAATCGTCAAAAACCAATTCCGGGTGACTCCAAGACGGACCCAAGGGCTCGTTAGGAAGTTGTTGAAGTCCGGATAGTCATTCAGGAAAAAGAATGCGCGTTGGAGTCGCAATCAGCGGAGGCATGGACAGCGCCGCAACAGGTCTGATGTTAAAGAATGAAGGTCATGAAATAGTGGCCTTGCACATGAGACTATTTGACGATTCAGGAAAATCCGAATCCAAAGCCAGGCAGGTGGCGAGTCTGATTGGGGCGCCGTTACACGTCATCGATCTGGTGTCGGAGTTCAGGTCCATAGTTCTGGATCATTTCATCCGTGAATACACTCTCGGGCGCACCCCTTCACCGTGCCCTCGATGCAATCGTTTCATCAAGTTTGGGATATTGGCCGAACATGCATGGAGCTTGGGCTGTGAAAAAATAGCTACAGGACACTATGCAAATATTTCAGATGATTTCGGGCGCGTGACGCTCAAAAGGGGACATGACAAAATCAAGGATCAATCATATTTTCTGTTCATGCTAACTCCGGAAATTATGGAAAACCTTCTGCTTCCCCTAGGGCCTTGGGGAAAGTTGCAGGTGAGAAAATTTCTCAAAGACATTGATCCTGTTTTGTCAGAGGGACAAGAGTCCCAGGAATTGTGCTTCATAGAAAACAATGACTATCCGGAGTTCCTTAGAAAATTTGGCGTTGAATCACTACCGGGTCCCATCCTCGACACTCACGGAAATGTTCTAGGTCGCCACAAAGGAATAATCAATTACACGGTCGGCCAGAGACGTGGCCTGGGTGTCTGTGGCCCATTCCCCAGATATGTTGTCAGCATTGATCGTGATACGAATTCCGTGGTCATAGGATTGAGGGAAGAGACTTTTTCAACTGGCGCCAGGATTTCTGAACTAAATATCATTCACCCTGACCTCGTAGGCTCAAATCATACTTTTCTGGTAAAAATACGATCTACCGCAAGACCGGTTGAATGCGTCATCACAAAACTGGAAAACCAACAACTTGAACTCAGGTTCATTGATCCTCAATCTTCCGTAGCTCCCGGACAGGCCGCTGTTTTTTACCTGCAAGACACAGTGGTTATGGGCGGCTGGATCGATTCTGCACTTCAAACTGAGGCAAATTGTGGTTAATCAATCAAAATTTGTTTCATGGCCAAGCAAGCAAAAGCGCCTGGAGGATATCATTCAGGATGTGGCGACCCATAAGGTAAAAATTTTTGTAGGCTTTTCAGGAGGGGTCGATTCAAGTTACCTACTTTTAAAAACTGCCGCAATAGCAGGAGTCGAAAAAGTGGTTGCGGTCACCGTCTTGGGCCCCACTTGCGCGCATGAGGATGCCCAGGGCGCCGTAGACTTCGCCAACAAACTGGGAGTGGCTCATCTGGTCCTTAACGCTCCGGAGTTTGAAAACCCTTCGTTCCTGGAAAACAGTCCGTCCAGATGTTATCATTGTAAATTATCACGTTACGAAGCCATTCTACGACTGTCGGGCAATCCCTCCGAGGTCTCTGTTTTCGACGGTTCTCAAGCGGACGATGACCCAAATGACAGACCTGGCTCCAAAGCTATAGACGAATTAGGCGTTATGACGCCCTTGGCTACTGCAGGGATAAACAAGCAGGAAATTCGTAACGAACTCCTGAAACTCGATTTCCGGGATTTAGCCGATAAACAGGCAGAGCCTTGTCTTGCCACCAGGATACCTTTTGGTCGGCCTTTAATAGTATCTGAACTTGAAACGGTGAAAACCGCGGAAGAACATCTGAGAAATAACGGCATCAGATTTTGCCGTCTAAGACATCACGGTGACCTCGCCAGAATCGTCACAGATTCTGAAGGCCTGCAGTCTATGCTAGCTGATGAAGCTCTACGAAAACGATTAGTGATTCTGTTGAAGTCGCTTGGCTTCAAGCACATTACGCTGGACATGGAGAAATATAGCTGAGGTTCCTGACAAGCACTGCCAGTTAGAGTTTGATACCGTCTCTCTCTAAGCCCCCAAAAAGGCGCTTCCTGATCAATAATTCTTTTAGAAAAACAAAAACCCGGCTTTCCCGGGTTTCTGCGGTGGCGCTTATTCTTGTTTTTTAGTACTGATTCAAAGCCATTTTGCCAAAACCTGCTCCCCTGCCTGCGCCAGGACCACCACCAAAGCCTTTTCCGCCACATCCGCCAGGGCCGAATCCAAAGCCGCCGGAGCCCACTTTCTCTTTCTGCTCAGGAGTAAGGATGGACCGAAATTTAGTTCCCATGGTGCGACCTTCCGCTCTCATCTTGTCCTGGATGGCCCATATTTCCTGTCTCTTTTTCTCTAGGGCCGCCTCATCCAGAGGTTTTTTGGATGACAATTCCAGCATTTCAATGCTCTTCTGAGCCTTTTCAGCTCTGAGGGCTTCCTGTTTTTTCAGGAATTCGGCGCGCATGGTATTCATCTGGTCTTTCTGCTGGTCGCTCAACTGGATATTGCCAAGGGCCGGGCAGGCGCCAGCGCCTCCGCCTGACATCGGGCAAGCTCCACAACCGCCACCGGGTCCCCATGCAAATACTGTGGTGGCGCCCAACATCGCTACTACCGCTACCAAGCCAACGATCGTCTTCGTGAAACTCATCTGTATTTCTCCTTTTCTTTAGTGGACTCATCGTCCTTTTTGTCTCTGGTATGTATTACCCATCAGGTGGATAAAACCCGCGCAACTTTTTTACTTTCTGAAAACATTCATGAAATTATCTTTTAAAGCCTAAAATCGCGTTCTTTTGCTTACCCCCCCAGAAGTCATGATCCTGTTTTCGTCTTTTTTTTGAGCTAAGCGCGCTGAAGGGAGTTCTGTCTCTGAGCATCTTTGAGCGTTTTCAGAATCAGGATTTACGCATCGAAACGCCAACAAGATCAGTTCTTTGAAAAGGCCGACCAGTCCGATTACATGTGAACGTTTCCGCCAGCAGCAACAGGGCTAGCCCATTAATTGTTGATAGATTTACTTGTATTTTTTATGGGATTGGTTTGGGGAAAGCGCTGTCCCGTGGAAGACAGATATGAACAGCGCTGATCATCTTGAGTAAGGTGAGTTTTCCTGAGGTCCTTCCTGAGACATTCTTCCTTTGCCCATTCTGTTTCCGAATCTCATGCCGGGCCCCGTACAGGATCTGTTTTTGACATAACTGATTAAGGCGCTTTTCTTGTCGTCAGGCAGTTGAACCAAAGCATTACTCAGACGAACCAGGGCTTCTCTCTCCATCTGTTCCCTGAGCGCCATCAATTCCTTGATAGTATTTTCGGCTGCTGTCAAATCACCGGGAGTCTTTGCGATCTGGTCAATCAGTTCTGCCTGTTTTGCATTGATTAACTGTCGAGTTTCCCTAACGCCGGAGCGCGCTTGTTTAGACCAAACTTTTGATATTTGTCTGTAATCGCTTTCAGTTAGCATAGGACAGTCAGCCACTGGGAGTTTTGGACCGCGCCGTTCCACAAGGTAATGCCAGCCAAGAACTCCGGCTACCGTCAAATTGAGGAGCAAAGAGAAAATGAATATTCCGAGGAAAACCATCTTTTTCATTTTAACTGATCCCCTTGAGCGATTTCAGTGAAAATATCGGACAGGTACTCTGTTCCATTCGGGACAATAAGCTCCAAAGAGTTCTCTTCACCTGAATTCATGATTGCCTTGGTCAGAGAATTTCCGGCCAAATTTCCCACACCGAGGGCCAGCAAAATTACCATGGCGTAGACCGGCGCGCTCTTCCAGAATGATACCGGCTTCCAAACACTCTCTCCTTCGCGTTTGCGGGCAATTCTCTCCTTTACAACATTGGCAAGAGCAGAATTGGGAAGGGCCATCTGAGCTGAATTCATTATCCGATTCATTTGCCGGGCATTTTCGTAAAAGGCCGAGCATTCCTGACACGTCTGGAGGTGCGCCAACAATTTTTCGGAAGATTCAGGCGATGATTCCCCATCGACCATTACCGATAACTGTTTTTGGATTTCTTCACATTTCATCTTCTTTCCCTCCGTACTGTGAATACCACCATAAAATGCAAAACTCGCGGGAATCTCTCAGTTTTCCATCAGGTCAAGTAATTTTTTTCTACCTCTGAAAATTAACGATTCAACTGAAGAAACAGAAACGGACATTATTTTTGATATTTCCTCATAGCTAAGATTTTCCTGGCTTTTTAAAAGCAGCGCGGTTTTTTGTCTCTCCGGAATTTTTTTTAAGGCTTTTTCCAACTGGCTGAATTTTTGTTTTATGGACATTAGTGTTTCCGCATCCTGTGGCCCAGCGGACATTGGATTGAAACTGAATTCCAACTCCGGCTCATCCTCATCACGATCTCCAAAAAATTGGAGGGCTTTTCTTTTAATTGAAGCCAGGGTGTTGATACTCTGATTTCTTGCGATTGTGAGGGCCCAGGTCTTGAAATTGGCCTTTTCAGAGGAAAAGCTGTCCAGGTTTTTAAAAATCCTTAGGAAAGTTTCCTGAACAACATCCTCAGCCTCGGCGTGAGAACCGGTTATTCCCCTGGCTAACCGGTATATCAACGGCGTATATCTATCTACCAGAGCGTCAAAATGTCTTTCAGAGCCTTTCAGAGCCTCTTCAAGAATCTGTTCGTCAGTAAGGTTTTCAAATCTGGACATAAAAAAATCTTATGAGGGTTTTCATCTCGAATAAGAAACTAAATTCGGTCAATCATGACTGAACTACCATCAGGATACAACTTCTCAACCTTTTTTATCCACTCGTTCTTTTATCGTCTTTTCAAACCCGCGGTCGGTTGGAAAGTAAAACCTTTTCCCAACGAGTTGGTCAGGGAGATGTTGCTGTTCAACCTCCGCATCAGGATAATCGTGGGCGTATTTATAACCTTTTCCGTAACCGATTTCTTTCATGAACTTCGTGGGCGCATTCCTGATACACATTGGAACTGGAAGCGCTCCAGATTTCTTTATCTCAGCCTTCAGGCTCAAATAAGCCGCTTCAAGGCTATTTGATTTGGGAGAGCAAGCCAGATAGACGACAGTTTGGGCCAAAGCAAGCGCGCATTCAGGCATCCCCACGAATTGACATGCCTGAAAAGCGGCCACAGCCATGTTCAGTCCCTGAGGCGCTGCCAGGCCGACGTCCTCACTGGCAAAACGGACCAGGCGACGAGCGATGTAAAGTGGGTCCTCCCCGCCCTCGAGCATCCTGGCCATCCAGTATAGACCTCCATCCGGGTCACTGTCCCTCAATGATTTGTGCAAAGCGCTTATCAGGTTAAAGTGCTCTTCTCCGGCATGGTCGTATCGGATGTTTCTGGATTGAGCCGATTCCCGTACGCAATCAAGATCAATCATATTCCGGCCTTGAAGACTTGCATGAGATGCAGAGACTTCCAGGATATTAAGCGCCATCCTGGCGTCTCCATCACTTATAGAGGCTATGTAATCGGCTGCATTTTCTTCCAGGATGAGATTGGAAGAGCCTAATCCTTTTTTGGAATCATTCATCGCGTTATTCAATATCTTGAGAAGATTCTCACGGCTTAGCGGCTGCAGAATAAAAACTCTCAGCCGTGAGAGAAGCGCGGAATTAACTTCAAAACTGGGATTTTCAGTAGTTGCTCCGATCAGAATGATTGTGCCTCTTTCCACATGAGGCAGCAGGTAATCCTGCTGAGCTTTGTTGAATCTGTGTATCTCATCCAGGAATAGAATGGTCCGGATTCCCGAGGTCTTAGCCTCAAAAGCCGCCTCGTTCGCAGCCTCACGGATTTCCTTGACTCCTACTGTAACTGCGGAAAAAGGCAAAAACTTAGAATTTGAAGTTTCAGCTATGATTTGAGCTAATGTAGTTTTACCTGTGCCGGGCGGTCCCCAAAACAGCATCGAGAACAGTTGATCTTTCTCTATAGCGGTCCTGAGGGGCTTATCCTTACCTATGATGGACTCCTGCCCCACAAAAGAGCCCAGTGTGTGAGGTCTCATCCTGTCCGCCAGCGGTTTGCCGGCATCAACATTTATGGCATTTGTAAATAGTTCCATGGAGCAGTCTTTACCGTATCTGAATATTCAACAAGAAGCCTACATCAAGAAAAAACATCGGGCAAGATCGTTTCCTCTCGAACAGACGCTTGAGGCTAAATTTGATGGATTTTACACCCGATTCATGGTACTTGAGGAGACGGCTTCATTACTTTTCGAGACGGAGCAATCATGCGGGGTGTCGGTCTTGTAATCAAAAGAAGCGCCGATCAGGCTTTGGACCTTGCTGAACAGATTTGCGGTTTTCTCAAACGACGGGGAACCAGAGTCATAGTTGAGAAATCATGCTCCGATCTGGCCGGTACGTGGGGAGCGGAGTCCTCGGACAATTTGGCCGATGAAGCAAACCTCATCATTTCTTTGGGCGGAGACGGAACTCTCCTACAGGCTGCGGCCCAACTAAATTCGAGACCTGTTCCGGTGCTCGGCGTAAACCTCGGCAGGGTCGGATTCATGGCCGAAATAGCTCCTGAAGAAGCTTTGGATGAGATTGAATCAGCCCTGGAAGGACGCTCTTCATTAGCAAAAAGAATGATGCTGGCTGTTACGGCCCCTGATGGTAAGGTTCGCAAATCACTGAATGAAGTAGTCATACATTGGACCGGCATCGCCCGTATAATAGACATGGGAATTACTGTAGGAAACGGCAGGGAAATGGAACTGAGGGCGGATGGATTGATAATATCTACTCCAATTGGCTCCAGCGCTTATTCCTACGCTGCGGGTGGACCACTTGTTCACCCTGATGTCGAAGGAATTCTGCTCACTCCTATCTGCCCGTATTCAGGACTCAGAAGGCCTTTGTTGCTACCGCCCGACATACCTATAAGTCTTTTTCTCAGTAAAGGTGAAAACTTTACCATGACCATAGATGGTCACACCCATATCACCATGGCCCAGGGCTCATCCATCAAACTGGAAAAGGCTCTGTTTCCTTTCATCATTGTCAAGTCACGAAAAAGGGATTACTTTGACGTCCTTGACGCCAAATTAGGGCTGGTGCGTTAGGTGATCAGGAAATTTGCCGGACAGATGAAAACTTTCGGCAAAATTCAATTTATTAAACAATAACGCCTGTTGACTCGCTGTTGAATTTTTCATGCTCAGATACCTTAAAATTTCCAATTTTGCCATTATCGACAATGTTGAGGTTGAGTTTCGGGAAGGCTTTAATGCGCTAACCGGAGAAACCGGGGCAGGAAAGTCAATATTGATCGGGGCTCTAAGTATATTACTGGGCGTAAAATGCTCGGCTGAAATCATCAGGGCAGGTTCGGAGGAGGCCAGAGTTCAAGGGCTGTTTGAACTGCCGGACGGTTTCATATGGCCCGACGAAATGCTCGAAGATTTTCATGACACACGCGAACTGGTCGTCACTCGTAGGATCAACACGTCGGGGCGTTCCAGGGTCACAGTAAATGAACATCTGACATCTTTGGCTACACTACAAAAACTTGCGCCTCATTTAGTCAATATTTTCGGGCAGCATGAAAGTCATGTGCTGCTTAACCCGGATGAGCACACGGAGATACTGGACAGATGCCAGAACCTGTTACCTCTGAGATCACTTGTAGAGGAGAGTTACAAAGACTACAGGGAATGCCGCCAGGAATACACAAAGTTAGAAAAAAAATATGCGCAAGCCGCCCAGAAAACCCGTGAAGAGACTCAAACGGTCGAAGAATTAACCAATGCCGACCTGAAGGAGTCGGAGGAAGACGATCTTATCCTCGAGCGTGACATTCTCAAGAAATCTGTTCAGATAAGAGAACGCTCTTACGAAGCATACCAGGCGCTGTACGGAAAATCCGGAAGTGTGATTGAGTCGTTATCGGACATCAAGAAGTCATTGAGTTTTCTGGCTGGAGCTAATCCAAAGCTGGAGGAACTCAAGAACAATTTTGATGAGGCTTCATACCGTTTAGAAGATGTTGCCCATGAACTGAGGAGACTCTCCGAAAACGTTAGAAGTGATCCCGGTATGCTGGACCGAATTGAAGAAAGATTGGCTCTGATAAGAAAACTGAAGAAAAAGTATTCTTCAGATGTTCCGGGACTGCTCAAAATGCTGACGGAACTCTCTGATGAGGCCGGAGACCTTTACGACCTGGAAAAATCCATAAAATCTAAAAAGATAGAGGTTGATGAAAAAATCAAAACCTACATGCGTCACGCATCAACACTGTCGCAATCCCGTAAATCAGCTTCCAGGAAGTTGGAGCAGGCGATGCATGGAGAGCTAAAGGCGTTATCGATGCCTGATGCAAAATTTGAAGTTGTCTCACACGACCTTGAGCCAGGTCAAATGTCTTCCAGTGGATTGGAGACCGTTGAATTCTATTTACAGTCCAATCCTGGAGAAATTGCCAAGCCGCTGTCCAAAATAGCGTCAGGAGGAGAGCTTTCAAGGCTTATGCTGGCTCTAAAAACTCTTGAAATTGGATCGGGAGAAGACCATACCCTGGTTTTCGACGAGGTGGACGCTGGAATCGGAGGCCACACAGCAGTAGCGGTGGCTGAACGGCTTTCAAAAATATCCGGACGTAGGCAAACACTATGTATCACCCATTTGCACCAGATTGCTGCGCTTGCGGATCACCATCTGGCCGTGCGAAAAATCGTAAAGGATGGTAGAACATACCTGGAAGTTTCTGAGTTGACCGGTGAAGGCAGAGTAGACGAACTTACCAGAATGCTTGGGGCGACTTCGGACGCTCAACCGGCGCGTGAGCACGTAAAGAAAATTATGAAAAATCCAGTTGGTGGAGTCTGATATATTGATCCGAAAAGCTTCTTTAAACGATGTCAAGTCAATACACAAAATAATATCCGGGCAAGCCAGATATGGTCATGTGCTGGCGCGAGCAATGACCGATCTTTATGCTCAAGTTAGGGATTTCACCGTCCTCACCGACGACAGCACGGGCGAAATCATCGGTTGCGGAGCATTGAGAATCGTTTGGGAGGATCTGGCTGAAATCCGGTCGGTTGCATTGAGGTCTTCATTTCAGAAGTCCGGTCTCGGGAGTAAGTTAATTGGCGCTTTGATTGATGAAGCCGACTCGATGGGTATCAACAGGGTTTTTGTCTTAACGTATCGAGTGAGACTTTTTGAACGACTCGGATTCCAACAAATGGACAAGAACATGCTTCCACACAAGATATGGGCAGATTGTATCAATTGCCCCAAGTTTCCGGAATGCGATGAAATCGCTCTGGTAAGAGACAGGAACTGACTGTGATTGTACAAATGACAAAACCTATCTTTATTCAGATATAGAATCAGGATGTTCATGAAAAGATATTCAGCTTTTTTGAAATTCATGGCCGGAATGAGCCTTGTTGCAGGGATGTTTCTGGTTTTTTCCGGATGTGGGGCCATCAATCCCGGAAAATGGAAAGGCATAGAAACAACATCGAAAGATGAACAATATTACTTACTCAAGGATGTCTTCCTCACACCCGGATCTTCTGCCGCGGCTAAGGACAGTTTTGACCACAATGTGCATGAGACGGTAAACCTGTTTTTTGTCCCGAGGAACGAAACGAACAAGTATACAGCCGAATCCATCTGGTATGATCCGTCGGATCAGGAATTCAGGACAATC
>CAZVOU010000043.1:0-8864 GCA_964628605.1 uncultured Syntrophaceae bacterium | reverse complement strand
ACTTGATCGGGAATTTTTTCCCATGGAGGTAATTCTATCCGGTCCAGTATCTCCTTGAGGTAAATTACAGACTCTACACTTAGGGTATTCTTGATTGCCTGTGGTTTTGATTCCAAATCCAGGCTTAGAGACGCCCTTCGGGCCATGCCTCCGGCCTCATCTCGTTTACCCATTCTGTATGTCTCTGCGGCTTTGTTCATGGTGTCCAGAAAAGTCTGTAAAGTTGCCCGAGGACTGGAATTGTCCGGCGGTTCCAAAGGGTAGCGAGACTGATCCGCCTGCAATACCCAAGGATAAAAACAGAACAGAATAATTGCCATAAGAATAATTTTAGAAGTTTTCACGAGCCCAATTCACTCCCCAGAGGTTTCCAATTCCGTCATGAAACAGATGGCTGTCATTATCCCGGACTGATCACAACTTTTCAATTCAGAGGTACAATGTTCATGGCCAATAAATGGTATTGCCTGCATTTTCGCGGCTTTAAATTGATCCTGGGTTGGAAAGAAGCAGTCAACCACTATCGGGACCGTAGCCCCAAATTCAATTTTGGTGTTTGCAATCTCAGCTAATTCTTTCACGACTGTCCTAGCCTGGGATCTAATGTTTTCATCAATTACTCTCAGTTCCCGTTCCTGTTTATTCTTGATTAATTGGAAAAAACGGTCTTCAGGATCCAGTCGGATCTGGTTCAAAGTCGGGAAGGTAAGCAAAGCCGAGTATGGGAATTTCCCGGCCCTTAGAATGTCAATCATGTTTCCCGGATCGCCAAACAAACTCAGATTGAGCTGTTGATCTGAAGCGCCCAGTAACTCATGGGTCCTGGCAAGATGTATATAAGCCGCTTTAGCGAGTAGTATCCTGCCGGTTTCTTCCAAAGCCAGACGTTTTGATTCAAGAGCGGTTTTGGACTTTTCAATTTCTTTCGACTGAATTTCTTTTAATTGGTTTGTAAAGTCCAGACGGACCGACGCAATCACTTCAGGTTTCGGCGAGAAATCTAATGGAGCCACGGTACCTTTCAAGGCTTCCAGGGACGAGATCGGGGTGAACGAGTCTGCTGTAACCCTGTAATAACAAACTAGCGCAAAAGCCCCAGATGAAGAACATCTGATCAACGGGGCGTTCAAGTCGGAGTAAAGGTCTATTTTATCCACCTTCGACACCATTTTATCCAATATTTCGGATCCATAGGTAACAAGACGAACCGTCTCCGGATGTTCATCAAAAAGCTCACGGTCAAAGGTCACAGAGACAGGAGTGTCGCCAAGATAAAGATCCCAGGCGTTGGGATATTTCGGATGTGGCGACCACAATGATTTTAAAATTGGGCTCTGTGTAAACGTAGTTTCGAGGTCTTTGAGCGTTACCGGGCTTTGACCGCTGACCTCAGAGACATCCTCAATCAGGTATTCATCGATGTTTAATCCTTGAGCAGACAACTGATCATACTTTTTGTTGAGATCGGCTATGGCCTGTTGAAGGCGCTCCTCTCTGGTGTCTCTCTGAGTTAACGCCACTTCCTGGATGGTCTTGGCCACGCTCGACAGTATCGGTTGCAACTCACCCACAACCCATTCAAACCAGTTTATCCGCGTGCTTAAAGCCTGATATATTTTGGCCTCAACAGTATCGGCATAAAAATAGTTGGATATGAACACCTTTTCATGTCCGCCAATACGGTCTATACGACCAATCCGCTGTTCGGCCCGCATCGGGTTCCACGGCATGTCATAGTTGATAAGAACACCGCTGGTCTGGAGGTTGAGACCTTCACTTGCGGCTTCCGTGCATAACAGAATCTTGATTTTCTGAGCCTTGCGAAAGAGGTTCTTTATTTCTTCCTTACTGACCGTGGTCCAGTCAACACCGTTCCACAACTCTCCACCCCGGCCTGAATAACAGGCCACGCCAGCGCCATAAACCTGGCGTAACTGTTCCCGAAGGTAATCCATGGTGTCAGTGTATTGAGTGAATATTACGAGCGATTCCTGACTGTTGAGGTAATCCTTAACATCCCGTTGCAGTGTTTTCCATTTTGAGTTGCTTTTAAGAAGACTTATTTCATGAAGAAAATCAGTAACATACAGTATTTCTTCCTCGAACATGGCAGGATCCAGATCAAGTTCTTCTGAAATATCCTGATCGAGGTCCTCCTGTTCCACATCTTCATCCGCTAACCATTTACCGCTTAATTGATCAGCTTTGGCATTTGCGTTCAGCTTTGAGTTGAGAAATTCCAATCTGCGTTCGAGACTTTTCTCCACAGCGTAAAATGAGCTTGTCAGACGCCGCCTGTAAACCGTCATTATGAAGCCAAGCCCTTTACGCTTTTCTTCGTATTTCTGGTAGAAATCGCTTATGTATTCTTCAATACGTTCATAAAGTTCACGCTCATCCCGGTCCATTTGGATCCATTCCGGTCTCGGTTCCCTCTGAGGGACGTTACCGGTTAGCAGCCCCTTTTCCTTGTAAGCCCTCAAAAGCCGTCTGGTGCTTCTCTTCATTAGTCGTTTAAGCGGAGTAAACTGTTTGACCATTGCAATGAGGAGTTGCTGAGCCTTGGTGGAAAGTTGTCTCAGAATGTTCCCCGGGTTCGATGAAGTCTGGATGTTTAGCAATCTCTCAGCCACCACAGGCCCGAGTTCCTGATGGACAAGAGCATTGAAGTGATCATCTACCCTAACCCCTCCAGCGAGCGAATCCCTGAACATTTTGATTACAAAATCCCAGTCAATCTTCTCGAACGGTTTTTTTAGCTCTGAAAAAAAATGCAGATAGTTATTTTCAGAGGCTTCCCAACTGCCGCCGATCCGGAGCGATTTTGTCAGATCCCAAACTTCCACCGGATGGACCTGCATGGGAGTGGCCGTAAGCAGGAAGAGACATTTGGCTTTTTTCACGAGGCCTTCAAGGTCTTTTGTGCCTTCTATCAGTTCCAGTAACCGGTTAGATCGACGTCTTTCGTCGAGAAAATCCTTTCGCCTCGCGTGATGGGCTTCGTCAACAATTACCAGGTCCCATGGTTTGGCTGCCAGGACTCTTTCATGCTGTTCCTTGCGCTTTGCAAGTTGGGATGAAGCTATGAAGACCGGATATTCATCCCAGAAGTTTTCTGTGTTCAAAGGCAGTGGATTCCTGAAATAGTCCGTGAATGTCCCCCTGTCATATAACGGAACATTGAGACACATCTTTTCGTAGAGTTCTTCCTGCCATTGCCGTGACACACTCTTTGGCGTAAGTATCAGACAGCGTTTAACTTTACCGGAAATGATCAGCTTTCGTAAGGACATTCCCGCTTCAATGGTTTTTCCGAGACCGACCTCTGAGCAAAACATGAAGCTGGATGGGTAGGCGCTCACGACATCATTAACCGTCTTTTTCTGGTGGGGCCAGAGATCAACCGTGGCCGTCTCCTGTCCCACAAGATCGCCATTTGGCAAATTGGGAGCGTCCCGAAGGAACTGAAATATTATGCGTTCGCGTTTTTCGGTAGTTGCAGTCGCTGTTGGTTCAGCGGGCTTTTTTTCGTCAGGTTCGGGTGGTCTGCTTGGAGCGTAATCGAGAAGTCGCTGTCTAACGGCCGCGGGTATGTCCAGGGCTATCCATTCTTTTTCTTTCGCTGTCCACAAGTTTTCGAATCTGTATTTGATCTGTTTCAGGTATGCCGCTGTATCGTCCCAGGACCGGTAGGTCATGAAGGTCTCGTAGTTGTTTTCCCATCCTTGCATAGACTCATTTACACTTCCTGAAAATCCGATCTGGTCCCCGTTGAAGTCGGTGAATAAGGCTTCCTTCGGGTGATAGTAGTCCTGCGATTCACGCGAGGATAACGGAACGCCGTTTCTCGAAGGCAAGACAACTTTTATATCCAGGGCCTTTTCGGCGACCATCCATGTTAGCGCCTGAATTTTATTCTGGATAAATGTATCGAGGTTCGCTATCTCGGAGAGCATAGATTGGGTTATTCGACCAGCAATCTCATGACCCTTTTCTATGGCCTTTACATCCTGCTCATTGAGCTTAGCCCCTACCAGCAATCTCATGTGGCCTTTATTTCTGATGAGGTGGGCTACACCCCTGGCGGCTATGGCAAGAGAAGATGATGAAAAAAACCCCGAACTCCTGTCGTAAAGCACACTTCGAGAAAGCGCCGGGATGTAGAAATCCCTGACCCGATCATCAGAGGGACCGTAATTTATCTGAAACGGATAATCCTTGAAAGATGGTTCAGCCATTTTCCTAGAGGTAGGTGTTGTCAGTTCGAGCTAATCGTTAGCCCGAGTGTTCCTGAAATAGCTACACACTGTGTAGCCTTTTGTCATTTTTCAGTTTTATTTATTTCAGCTTCCAAAACATTTAACGGCGGTATTATCGATTCAATAGCCTTAATGAGGGCCGGTATGTCTTTCGCTACGACCCCCCATATCTTTTTCAAATCTACCCCTTCATATTGATGGATCAGGATGTCCCTCATTGCAGCCATGGCTCTCCATGGGACTTCAGGATATTTTGCCCTGAATTCATGGCTTATCCTTTTGGTCGCTTCTCCAATTATCTCAAGGTTTCGTATCACCGCGTCCTGAATCATTGGCTTGGTCATGAAATCATCATGACCATTTTCAGTATAGGTTGATATGCGATAACAGCATTCAAGTATGTGCGCCAGGTAGATCCGGAAGTCTTTCATATTGGCTTGGCCTCCCGAAGGATCTTTTTTCGGAGCAGCCAATATATTGAATCAGGAGTGCAGACGTGGACCTTACGGCCAAATAACTCTTCGAGATCCAGGGTTAATTCAGCCATGTCAAAAAGGGTTCGCGACTCTTCCATTTCGACAAGGAGATCTATATCGCTATCCTGGCCACTATCGCCACGGGCGACTGATCCGAAAATGCGGAGATTCTTGGCGCCACGCAGTTTGGCGATCTTGAGCATATCGTCGCGTTTACTAACAACAATTTCTTGAATATTAGTTGATTCCGGCATGAGAAATATCTCCAATGTCACGCTATAATGTGTAGACCCAATGAGGGCGTCTCTGACAGGGAGTTTATATCATCTCACATTCTATTCTTCGTCCTCTTCATCTTCAGACTCGTCAGTGTCGTTTTCAGTTTCGTCGGTTGAGGTCATTTGCCCAACGAAACTGACGTCTTTTGCAAAAACAGGCGATTCTTCCTCTTTAGGCAATGCAATATCTTCAAAGAAAGCCAGACATAGCTTCTGGAGAGTCTTGGCTTCGGGTCGTTTGAACTTTCCCTTTTCCTTTGTGAATGGGACTGCGTTCACAAAGGCCTGGATAGCTGACTTGAATGTTGGATCGTTTAAGAATCCGGCGGTTTTTAGGAAGGCTTCGCAGGCTTTAGCTCCGTCTTCCTCATAGACCAGCATGGCAGTGTGAATGGCATCCAAGAGCGTGGAAAAAGACTTTGCGTCAGGATCTACGAGCCCTTTGCCCCTGCGGAGTTTAGGCTGTTGCAAGATCAGAAAGTTTGTCTTCTTGGAAACAACTTTCTTTTGCCGGACGAGGTCGGCTTCAACATCAAGTCCTAGCGCAAGCGCCAGTTTGCGGCCTTCATCGGCGGGGAACTGTTCAGCCTTGAAAGCGTCCCAGGCTAACAAAACCCAATCCGTCACAGGATCAAACTGAATGGTTCGCCCGAGCAATAAACCCTTCTTCCGCAAACTTATTACTTCTTCTCTTGCAATCTCTAGGGCTTTTTCGGGCCGCAGTGGAATCGGCTTGCCTGTTTTGGGATCAGTGTCGCTTGTCAGAACCGGCCAGCGCTCCGATATGACTGACAGAGTGGGGCCAAATGTTGAGATGTAGAGGTCAACGCCAGTTATGCCCGCTTCTGAAAACTCTTCCGCTTTCTCTCTGGCGACAACCCTTACCCTGTTTGAAATATCGTCCCACCAAACAGGCTCCGCTGATTTTTCCCTTTTCCTGCACGCAAGTAGAATGGTTGACGCTGCCGCGTTCTTCTTGGCTTGATGGAGGCTGTGTTCACTCTCTGTATGGACCGGCCATGATGACTTGATTGAAAATCCAGCGTCTATCAAGGCAGTCGCGAGTGTATCCCAGGCTTCTACCTTCTTGTGGTTAAACATGACGGTCATAACACCGTCAGGCTTTAAGACCCGATAACATTCCCTGAAGATTGCGGCCATCTTCAGTTCATAATCACGTGTGGCAAGCTCTTTCTTCTTGCCTTTCCCCATTGCGGCGAATCGCGCCACATTCGCTACAGCTTCGTTATCCTTGTCCGTAAGCTCATCCACAAAGAATTCAGGATAGATGTCACCAACGGTTCTCTTTAACCACACGTAGAAAAAATCACTGCATTCAGCATACATCACATTGTCGTAATATGGCGGGTCGATGCAAACCAGATTTACCGAGTTGTCAGCGATTTTTGTCAAGTTTGTAGCGTCGCCCCTGACCAGATCCAGACGATCCGAGCGATTAATTGACAATTGTCTAATATTTGTTTGACGCGTCTGAACAAGATTGGTGATGTCTTGGTATGAATCGTTGATCTGACTCAGCACCCATGGAAACATGTTGTGAGCTGCATCATACTCCGCGTGACTCCATTTGAAACTGAAATCATGCCGGTCAAATGTGCCTTTTATAACACCACGACTGTTTTCCCACCTGGCCATCCGTGAATTGTGGTCACATGCTTTATCAATTGCTAGAGCTAGATAGGTTTGCAGGGCCTTGACCTGCTCCTCTGACAACTCTTTCCTAGCTTCTTTTATGACATCGTCAAGCGTTTCCACGTAGGTTCCGAGAGCCAGAAGTTGACGGGGGGAAAAGAAATCAGCCCATGTGTTCATACCATAATGAAGTGGCCGCGGATCGTTTGAGACTTCAGGGAACGGTTCTCTTGGGACAAGTCCTTTGGCTTCCCAATCAGAGAGCTTTGCTCCCAATTCCCTTTCGGCCTCTATCACTCCATTTAGGTCATCTTGGGAAGGTATTCGGAACTCATAACCTTTACCTGCAATTTTTGTTCGAATAACGTATAGCTGTTGGCACATGCGGCCAGCCTGGGCTTCCTGTTTGATGTAATCACCCGAAATTGTTTCACCAGTCCATGGCGAAATGGCGACACCCTTAGCTATAGTCCCCTTATCGGGATTTGAGTTGACAGCTTCTTCGCCCTTCAGAATTATGAACTCACATGCATCAGAATCCTTCTTGACTACCATTTTGGCAGCTACCGGATCTGAACCTTTCTGAAGCCACCAGTTGGGCGACAAGGGCACAATTTTGCCCGTTGAGGGACACTTAACCGTGCGTGCCCATATATAGGCATAAATTTTTTCGCCGTAAACCAGGGGATAATAAGCTTCCAGTCTCTTCTCAACCAACTCATTCATCAGCTTGCCGTATTTTGAAATCAGTGGAATTAGAGACGAACCTAGACTGAAAGGATATTCCAACGTTGCTTTAAGGATAACTGACGCCACAGGATTAAGTTCATTCGCAATGGTTTTGAATCCATATCTAAGAGACTCAAAAGGGATGGATCCTCCGCCGGAAGTTGGGTCAAGCACTGTTGGGGTCTCATCGCCCCACACACATTTTAACAGTTTCCCAAATATATCAAGATGTGATTGATCAGGATTAGTGGTAAACGCTCTGGGATAACCAAAAGGGCTCCCCTTTAACTTGATTCCTCTTTGATTCGCCAAGTTGATAAGTTTCTTAGCCGCAACAGGATCTCCGTGAATCCCGATCAGTCTTAAAAACCAGTTCCGGTATTCCTTTTCAGAAGTGAACAGCTTCTTCAGTTCAGTAGGCCAATCGTCGGAATAGGCTGGGAGAAGGCTGGCCAGGATAGTGGCTCTGCTTGCAGTAAGAGGTCGTCTGGCGAACCAAACATGCAGGAAATAGAGCGGTGGTAGTGCACTGGACGCTCCACGCTCACGCATGCTTTCAGCGCCGATGGCTGCGACTGGTAACCAATCTTCAATTAGCGTTTTCCGATCAGTCATATATAATCTCCCCTGTCGTGGCCATTGTAATAAACATCTAATTCTTTAACTTCTTGATTTCTAATACTTGATGGAGTTTTTTGTTGTCTGGTTGGTTTGCTAACTCGGTCATGACTTCGGCCAGAGAGTTGTACAGATTAGAAACTTCTTCTTTCTCTAAAGGAAGAGATTCCCATTCAATATTGACACCAGCGTGAACGACGGCAGTCACTTTTTCGTCAAAGCATTTCTGTAAATCTTGAATGGTAACTTGATCAGAAAATACTGAACCACATGCCAGGGTTTGAAGGAATGCAAGTAATTCAATATACGCATCAAGAAACGCGTGCAAATCTTGTCTGCGGCTATCCGTTATCCATGTGGTCAGGTTTTCAATTGTCGCTACGAGAGCTTTGTTAGTTTTTGGGGCATAGGCTTCAAGTAGTATATTTGCCTGTCTTATTAAGGCTGCTTTATCAGCGTTCTTTGTCCATTCGTCATATTTCTGAATTGCTTTCTCACCCAGTTTAATCAATTCCCTCTTCACCATGACGTGTTGCTCCTTTTCAACCTTTTTCTTTTCAGGTCGCTAGCAAAACTCATTCATCAGACAATAATATTCTTAGAGATTTTTGGGCTCTCCTGCTGTGCTTGGCCTTGGAGCATTTCGAGAACCAGTAGTATGTTTCTTCGTCGCTCATGCGATTAATCTCATCGATAATTTCTTCCATGCGTGATGGCTTTTTAAGAGGCTTGAGCGCATGGAAAATCAATCCAAGCCGTACTCCGACAGATTCATCGAGATCGAAAGGGTCTTTTCGTTCTGGCGAGAATTGTGTGGGGCGATAACCCTGTTTCTTTAGCGTGCTTAAGAT
>CAZVOU010000042.1:0-9425 GCA_964628605.1 uncultured Syntrophaceae bacterium | reverse complement strand
AGGGGGACGGGCCAACACTATCATGGCCAGAATCCCTACCCCTCCGACCAGACCCATTAATATCAGTCCCGTCTTGACATGCTTTTGGAACTTTTCGCTGTACGTCAGAAAAAAAAGAACCAGGGTCAATGGACAAAAGATAGCAAATCTTATTATCCAGGCCTCATACAATATGTCCGGAACTATTTGACTATCCAGGATGCCGAAAGCCGCGTAAAGCGCTATGGCAAACAGAAGACTCACCCTAACGGTGAACACGGACTTCCTGTGGTAGTCTTCTCCAAAGGCTTGTTCCAGATTTCTGTCTTCGAAACGAAGGTTCAACAGGCCGGCATATTTCCTAAAAAGACCTGTCCCTCCGTCATCCGTTGTCGGGACTCGAGTGTCATCATCAATGGCCATGGGTGACCCCCTCAATGGGTGCGGTCATTTTTTGTCAGAGCGTGTGGTATGAGCCGTTACCGTAAGCCCTTTCCTGTTTATACCCTTATTTTTCAGAAAACGTATCCGATTTTTCCGCCAAAAATCCAGTTCTTTCTGTCAATCGTGACATCTATCGGAATGTTGGCGTTTCCCGAATTGAACCCAACAGTCCTCTCGGCGTGAACTGCTGTAAATTTTACGAAACCGCCAAAGATGGCAGACTGCCGTTTCATCCAGTATTCACTGTAGCCCTCGACAAAATAGCCCATTCCGAGATTGATCTGGGGATTGAGCGTCAGCGCCGTCGCTCCATTAAAGGTCATTGTTTCACGGTAATTGAAATCGGCAGGAACCACTGGACTGCCGTAGGCCGCTATCTTAAGCCCGCCCTGGCAATCGGCGCCGTTCTCAAGCATGACCCCGGAATATGGTATATAGGTGTTGGTTCTGAGAGTTTCGGTGTCAGTGTTGGGTATTACGAAGCCACGTTCATCATACGGAGTCCCAAAATCTGCCCCCAGCGATGTCCACCTGAATCCGACCACGGCGCTCAAATACTGGTTCAGCTTGTAGGACCCCTTTCCATCGACTTCCCACCAGTAGACGTCCGGATTCCACCACCTTGCCGCTGACGGCATCCCAACAAGCATGTACGACTGGTTTGATTTCGGTTGAAGTGAAAAGAGATGTGCGCCACTCAAGGTCGCAGTAAGTTCCTTCGAGATTGTCACCGGAAAAGCTAATTCCAGCCATATACCCTGCAGGTCGAAATCGTTTCTCGTTGACCTGAAAGAAGACTGGGTCCGGTTTCCATCACTATACTGAACACTGAAACCAGCGCCTCGATCCTTATAAAGATAGCCAAGATACGCTGAGGGCTCAATGCCCGCAGGGGTAGCGCACACAGGAGGCGGACAGCAAGGCATCGGCATGAGCATTGGCGGAGGCCCCGGTGGCATAGGCGGTTGACATTTCGTTATCTCGTGGCCAGGAGTACGCGAACTCGAAGGCAATCCCCGCGAGACCGACGGCAGAGCAGGACGCTTTCTCATAGCATACCCCGCCTGTGGGTCCATCGGAAATTGTTCCTGGGATATTGCATCTGTACTGCCAAAAATCAGCATACCCATTGCAACGATTAGCGACAACGAGAAAATGCGCTTCATCACACACCTCACTACTTAGTGCAATAAAAAATCAACATTCTTTTATTTCAGAGACTCACTCTTATTAAGTAAAGTATAACATAAAGTATTTGTTTTAGTCTACTGATTTTACATATGAATAAACAAAAACAATGCATCGTGTTTCCGGGGATTCTCAAACCTGATCGGATTCACACGGGTTCGCCGGTTTGCTCATTGGGTCTTAATGGCGCTTTTCTTCCAAGTGAACTGAGAATTAATTTGCTCCTAATTTTTGCTCATATTGTTACGACGCCTTAAGACATTCGCATTTTTTTCTTGATCGCTAGCGGACTTCCGGTAAGAATCGGTCAATCAAGCATTAAACAGGACACAATCAGATGAAAGATACCCGTAACCTGCCCAAGGCAAAAAAAGCCTTTCTTATGGCGGTTATCTCGCTGGTTTTAATCGACTACGCAGTAGCTGAGACGCTGTGTTTTGTGGCTGCGGAAAATGGCCTGGTAATTAGGGAAGAGGGAGACTGTAAATCTCGGCGCCCGTGCTGCTCTACGTTCAAGACAGCCATTAGCCTCATGGGGTTTAACGAAGGCATCCTTGACAGCGAAACGGAGCCGGAACTACCATTTGAACCGGGATACTACGACTTGCTGGATTCATGGAAACAGCCGCAAACTCCAAGGATGTGGATGAAAAACAGTTGTGTCTGGTATTCACAAATTCTGACCCAGAAAATAGGGATGAAAAAATTTGCTGATTACGTTACCGGTTTCAATTACGGCAACTGCGACGTCTCCGGAGACAGGGGCAAGGACAATGGACTTACAAATTGCTGGCTGTCCAGCTCGCTTCAAATTTCTGGTTTTGAACAAGTAGACTTCCTGAGAAGGTTACTGGGTCTGAATCTGCCGGTAAGTCGCAAGGCGATGCAAATGACCAAACAATTGCTGTATCTTCAGGAAATTGGTGATGGCTGGAAACTATATGGAAAAACAGGCAGCGGTCACCAACTCAACGCTGACGGTTCAAGGGACTTGGAAAGACCGGTAGGCTGGTTCATCGGATGGATCAACAAAGGTGATCGTAATGTGATATTTACTCATTTGGTAGAGGACGCAGCCAAGCCTGAGGCGTTTCCAGGTATCTTGGCCAGAGCGATAGCTACTGAAAAACTTGAGACTTTGGTTAAAAATCAGTGAATGTTGACCGTGCACAACACACCGGTTTTTTCAAAATCGGGCGCCTGGTTAGTTGAGTGTTACCGGTCAGGCTTGCGACAATGATCTGTTGGCATTGAAAAGGCAATTAACATGGAAACTATAGAGAACGAACCTGAAATAGTTGAGAGCGGGGAAAAGACTCCAGTCGATGACGAAGAAGAAAATACAGATTCTACTGTTTACGTTTTTGACGCAAATGACGCCTTGGAAACAGACGACGGCGCCGGTTGTATTACAGCGCTAATTTGCATGTTGGGGGCGCCTGCCCTTTTAATCTGGTATTTTGGTTGGAGCTGAAACGCAAGTTGTTCCCGGCCCATCATACCTCAGGCGCTGCCTGCGATCATGAAGCATAATTGAAAAGGCGCTGCCGGTCGCTTCCAGACGTATTGATTCCCTCAAGAGTTCACCCCACCCACAAAAATACCGGATTCAAGGCCGCACGGATGATTCCAAGTTCAGCTTCATCAGCGTTGAAAAACAGGACTCCCAATATGGACGCGTCTGCGGACATCAGGTCACAGGCGTCTATTTCAGTTCATAGGCTCCATACACTGATAACAGGCTCCAACACAGAGACTACCATAGACGGAAGATCTTTTTCCCATCCCGCATTTCAGCCCTGACCATTTCCATGTGTCTGAGCGCTGCGAATTCTCTCTGAAACTCGGATTCACTTAATTTAAGCCTGCGCAATAGCGATTGGGGCTCCAGACCACCCGTTTCCTTTAGTATGCCGAGAATTTCTTCCTGAATTCGGGTTACCTGGTGGGAGAGACCGTCTCCGGCCTTTGCCAGAGATTTTGCGGAATGCACGGCCCATGGATCGCATGTCCTGGCAGGCGACAGAGCATCCATGTAACAGTCCTCGCACAGTAGCTTGTCAAAATGATCGTACTCTTGCCCCGGGTTGATAGATTTTCCACATTTTTCGCATTTCATGTCATCGTTCCTTCTATCTATTCTCTAGTCAACTGATATGACGGATGCTTTGGACAGCCTCAGTCGGCTAATCAACAAAACCTGTTGATAACTGGTTGACAAGCCTGTTGGTAAACCGGTTTGTTTATGAATTTTCATGGTGTTACACTTTCTGCCACATAGTTGAACACAAAGACTTTATCCAATATTATTATACAGATAACATTCGATGACAACAAGGGAATACCAGTTTCTACCCCAAATTCCACCCAATTGAGATTTATCAACAGTTGTTGATAGGTTATGAGGATAGGATCATGATCTGGTCTCAGGAATTAGCCTAAAGGACCTCTTTACCATTGTCTGAAGGACTCCTCCTGAATTGAAGTCATGAGCATCCCTCAGAAGCTGCTGGTTGCGACAAAAAAATTCTATTCTGATAGAAATAGTAGTATACTGTCAAGAAAAGCTGACTATGTTGTTTTTTCGGAATTTATGACGGTCAAATTGTAAAACGCGAATTTATTTTACGGCCAATTAAACGCTATTGTGGGCTATTATCCATTCCCTGGTTTAAGTCCGGTTGTCTTACTACTTGTAGTTACGTTCTCAGTGTAATTTTCATGACCAACAAAATTATAGGACGCTGAAGAAACTTTGGGAATTACTTAGCCTTAATTGAACTTCCGAACACATTCTCAATTGGAGACTTACAAATGGTTGAGCGCGGGAACCTCCTAGAAAAACTTGAGGCTGAAAATGAGTCTTTGAAGCAAAGACTCGCACAACTGGAGGCCGTTGAAGTCAAGCTCGCTGGCCAGCGCATAACCAGGGCCGATCTGGAAAGAATTCACCGGTTAATGTTTGACTATGGGCCTTTCTGCTACCAGTCCCTGGATAAAAGTGGCTGCTTTCTGAATGTAAACCAGACTTGGTTGGAAAAGGTCGGCTATTCGCGGGAAGAGGTGATCGGAAAAAGATTTGATTATTTTCTGGCGCCGGACTCCGCTAAAAACTTTTTGAGAAACTTTCCAAAACTAAAGTCTTCAGGAAAAGTTAGGGGGGTCGAATTTGAGTTAGTGAGGAAAGACGGAAATAGTCTTAACATGAGCCTAATGGGCATCAGCGGGTACGATGACGCAGGCTCCTTCCAGCAGACCCATTGCATTCTTCAGGACGTCACCGAGGAAAAAGAATCTCTAAAAAAGTTCAACAGCTTCTTTTATCAAAATCCATGCCCCATGACGGTAACAATACTTCCGGAACGGATATTCGTCGATGTCAATGAAGCCTTTCTGAATTCTGTAGGATATACAAGAAACGAGGTCATAGGTAAGACCTCGGCTGAACTCGGCCTGTTCGTAGATGAAGATGCTGTAAAGAGGATGGTAGGTCAGTTAAGAACGAACGGATCAGTCAAAAAAATGGAAATGAGCGTCCGCTCAAAGAAGGGTGATGTCCTCTACGGCCTTTTTTCCGGAGAAACAATCAAAATTAAAGGCAAAACTTACTTGCTGTCCGCCATGCTGGGAATAACGAAAATCAAACGTCTGCAGGAGGAGTTAAGACGAAGTGAGGAGAAATTCCGCAAACTCACCGAAACGGCCCCGGACTGGATTTGGGAAATGGATCTTGACGGTAAAGTTCTCTATAGCAATCCGGCTGTGGAGCAGGTCACCGGCTACAAAGCGGAAGACTTGATTAACAAGATGGCCCCGGAGTTCATTCACTCGGACAGCATCGGCGACCTGAAAACCCTGATCAGCAAGTGTATCAGGACCCGTTCCGGATGGCACGGTCACATAGGCTACTGGATTCACAAGGATGGCACGATACGGGTTCTCGAAGCCGGCGGAGTTCCGCTTCTGGATGAGAACAATAGAGTTACCGGATTTAGAGGAATCGCCCGTGACATCACGGAGCGCAAACAACTTGAATTAGAGAAGCTTGATGTCCAACAAAAGTTACTTCATGCTCAAAAACTGGAGAGCCTGGTGGTAATGGCCGGCGGCATAGCGCATGACTTCAACAATCTGCTGATGGGAATCATGGGGAACCTTGAACTGGTCATATCAGATCCAAACATTGATCCAGTGATCAGGCAGCGTCTGGAAAGCGCTTTGACGGCCTCGGAACGCTCCGCTGAACTTTCGACAAAAATGCTCATCTATTCTGGTAGTGGCGCTCACATCCCAGCCGACATCGATTTGAAGAAGTTACTCTCCGAAATGAAGCCTGATCTGGAACAGTCGCTTACCGGGTCCGCAACTCTACACATGAATATTGACAATGACTTACCGTCAGTACGGGGAGAAGCGGGCCACATAAAGCGACTCATAACAAATCTCGTTACTAACGCCTGGGAAGCTTTGGGAGATTTGCCAGGGCATATTACCGTCACAGCTTCATACATGGATTGCGACGAGTCCTACCTGAGCCAGAGCAGCTTCAAGGCGACCCCTATCCCGGGTAAATATGTGTATATTCAGGTCAGCGACGACGGCTGCGGTATGGAAGATGAGGCAGTTGAGAAGATTTTTGATCCTTTCTTCACTACAAAATTTTGGGGCCGCGGATTGGGGATGTCTGAAGTTTTGGGGATGGTCAAGGGTCATGGAGGAACCATCCATGTAGAAAGTTCGGTCGGACGAGGAACAACTGTAAGGGTTCTGTTGCCTGCAGCAGCGGAGCATGTCAGACCCATTCCTGCCAAAAAGGGCGTTGAAGCGCATGAGGATCTTAGGGCACAGTCGTCATCCGATAAAAAGACCATTCTGGTCATAGATGACGAAGACCTCGTCCGTGACATGGTGATGGCGCGCCTGGACATTCTTGGATACGAGTCACTGGCCGCTGTTGATGGCGAACAAGGCGTCGAAATTTACAAACGCCGCATCAATGAAATAGATATGGTGCTCATGGACTTCATGATGCCCAGGATGAACGGGGTGGAGGCTTTTGAACAGCTTCTCAAAATCGACCCGAATGTGAAGGTCATACTCAGCAGCGGTTACACCGAAGAAACTCTCGGTAAAATGTTTGTTGATCGCAAACCTGACGGCATACTGCATAAACCTTACGGGCTTGATACTCTCAAACAGCATCTGGATCGTATTCTGTCACCAGATAACTGATAAAGTTTGGCGTTTGATTTATAGTGTACAAATCATTTTGATAATTCTTGATAGACCCTGGCGTGCAGCTGGATCATGTGAGCTATTCCGAACCTCGCAACCGCCTTCTCCCTTGCCTTCACAGAGTATTTGTTCAACTCCGGGTAGTCCATGGACAAAAACCGTTCCATGGCCCTAGAGATTTGTTCTATGTTTCCTGGCTCCACCAGGATTCCATCCACTTGGTCTGAGATATTTTCGACCAGACCAGAGTATGATGATGAGATCAGGGGCTTTCCCATAGACATCATTTCCCTGGCGGCAAATGAAACCGTCTCAACAGAGTCGCTCAGTACAAACCCCACGTCAAAAAGAGAGATGTAAGGGACGACATTTCTATGAAACCCTGGGTAGATGAATCTCTGAACACCCAATTCTTCAGCAAGATTTTCCAGTCTTCTCCCGAAACTCTCATCTCCAAGCGCCATTATTGCAAACTTTCGGGTTCCATTGAGTCGAGCGGCCGCCTGAACAATTGTATCGACTCTTTTGTAAGGCATTGTGCCGGCGCAAGAACCGAAAACAAACGTCTCATCATCCAGGCCTAGCGCTTTGGCCAAGGCGTTGTCTTTCAGGACAGGCTTGTACAATTCCGTGTCGATCCCGTTTTCAATCACGATTGAGTTGAGAAGTTCGACTCCTTCGCTAAGACACATCTGTCTGGATGTATCTGAAACAAATATGTTGGAATCAACAGATCGACCGTATACATAGCGGTGGTAAGCGCTGTTCCTGATTGGCTTCACTGCGTGATGGGTTCTAATGACCCTGAACGGTCTGATTAAGGGATGGCTCCATAACACCGTGTATAAATCTACGCCGTTGGTATGAACTATGTCTGGTTTGAACTCTCTTACTATCGTTCGAAACCTGGGCAAGCCCCCAATCAAGTTTGAAAGGTCCCCGTAGGATACCGATGGAAAATCGCATTTGAACAAATGAGGATATCCCGTGTCATCGAGCAAACGGAATAACTGCGACTCTTCAGGGACTGCAACACCTACAACATGTCCTTTTCCATTAAAATTGTTTATTAACGACATTATGTAGGGAACATGCCCTCCTCCGCCCCTTGGATGAAAGTTGGTAACAAGTATCCTGGACATTTTGGGGAGATCCTCTCTAAGTTTAATTTATCAACCGAATATTCATAGAAATTGGACCTGGATTGACAATATCCGTATGGATCAGGATCAGATAGCATGCCGGTTGATCGGCCCCACGAGACCCGCAGACCAAAGGAATAATATTATCTAAGCCTGCCTGGTGTCATGAAAATCTTACGGGCCATAGCGCTCTTGACATCGGCGATGGCGCCCCTGGCATGGGCCTCGGCGTAAGAATACGGAATTCTCCATCTCCTGAATGAGGACGGAACCGGAGGAATGGCGAATCCCTCCTTCTGCAGCCAATCCAGTAAATCGATTACTTTTGGTATGCAGTAGAGAAAGCGCCTGTTCCAGCCGATCCACGGTTTAGGGGATCCGATGAAATGAACCAAGTGAGTCCCTTGCAGATTGTCGAGTTGGTATCTGCCGGGATCAGGACATTTTTCCGAAAAGAGAAGCAATGCGTTTAGAGTTGATTCATCCGTCATCCAGTAAGCGGGGTTGCCTTTATCGATAGGCCCATCATTACCAGGGTCCAGAACCCTGTTTATCAAGTCCTCCCATTCCTTAATAAAAGGCAAATGACGGTTATGGATTACAAAACAGTTTGAAGGACATGTTGTGTCAACTCTGGGCAATCGTCTTCCACCAACGTCATCTCGCCAGCGTTCCTTCACCCAGTTGGGGACAGCCCCCCATTTGTCTTCGGGGCGGTAATATCTCAAGAAAACGGAGGCGTTCTCCTCCTCCGAACGCAATCTGACCTGAAATTGCTGGTTGGCAGGAATGAGAAGGTCAATGGAAGGACCAGTAATAATACAATCAGCGTCCACCCAGGCTATGTAGTCTGAGTCGGACTGCAACATGTAGGTCGGTTTACGATTGTTGAGACTGAATTTGTTGTCCGAATCGTCTCGCACTACAGTTGCCACAGGAAACTGCGAAATCATTTTTTCGGCGTTCGAATCGAATCCCGTTCCAAAAACAACCACATCGACTGGATCATGGGCCTTTTGAATGGATGCGACCAGAAGAAACACCCCCCAAAGGTAATTCAAATCGCATGCTGTCACTATGGAAACATTATTTTTCGTCATAAAGCGCCCCCGTGACATAACAAAACTATCAAGCGAACACTTTTCCCATTGCACATGCTAACCGAACTTACCCAATTTTTCCAAACAATATTTGTATCATACTAACGTCATGTGCGGACTGTCCAAATTTTTTACACAAATTCTCTCAATCATGTATAAGGTGCTTTTTCAGGACATCCGATGCTGTTGGAAAAAACTACACTAGCGCAGCTGAACGAGGCTGAATGAAAGACAAATACAACGCCGTAATCACCACCATTGATCCACCCATTTGCCTTACCGAACAGGGACCACTGCATGGACTGGATTTCGTGGTGAAGGATCTGTTCGATGTGGC
>CAZVOU010000041.1:0-3178 GCA_964628605.1 uncultured Syntrophaceae bacterium | reverse complement strand
TTTAAAATAAGTGGAATCAACTTTAGACGAATTATGCGGCGCCGGTTGAAAGTCATCCGATGAGAGTCTGAGCGACTCCCACATGCTGTCCACTACAACCCCAACCAGCAGAGTTTTTTCTTTCATGATCACAATTCGGCTGCCCTTGGTCCAGGGTCTCCGATTCAGTCCGAAAAAAAACCTCAGATCAATAACCGGAACGATTGAGCCACGAAGATTTATCAGGCCGAGGACCATCTCCGGAACATTGGGGACAGGCATGATCTCCGTCAATTCCATGATCTCCGCCACGCTTCCCATGTCAACTCCAAATATCTCGGCGTCAAGCGCAAAACTGATAATACGTCTGGTCGAATGTTTGTCGGAAGAATGGAGTTGCTCCAACCCCTTGGCGACATCGAGAGATTCCTCGTCTCTAAAATCCATCTCCCAATTTTCCGAAAACATGGCTTCAATATCAAGAATGCCGAGGAAACGATCACCAAGGTATGTCATACCCTTCATGAACCTTGAATCGACCCCGGCGCCCAAAAGGCTGCCCGGCGGCTTTATAGAATCGAACGGGACGCTTAACAGCTCCAAGACGGAATCTACCCTGAATCCTATACGTTGGCCCCACAATTTTGCAATGACAACCACCGACTCCTTAGAGGTTTCAAAAGGACCTTCGAGTTTCATGGCCTTTTTTAGATCAACCAGAGGAACGATTCTTCCCCTGAGCCTGATGACACCTTCGACAAAAAAAGGCGCTTTAATCAATGGCGACACGTGAGGGGCCATGATTATTTCTTCAACCAGGTCCACCTCTATAGCCTGCTCAAGCCCTAACAGACGTATAACCACCACCCTTAGAGGCTGTTTTCCAGAGGCGCCCCCGACTGGATCATTTTCTTTCATGGAAGAAATTGAGACCTGTCTTTCCGGCCTCTGAGGCCATGAAAAGTTATGTCCCGAAGACATTGCGCTCTCCGCAGGGTCGGTTTGCGACATGCCCCCTTTATTTACCGGCGCAGAAGCATCGGCTGGAGTTGAGTGATTTTGGAATCCCTTTTGTTGAGGCATTTCACAGTATCCTGGAATCAAGAACCTTTTTTGAGATATTTTCGGAGTCACAATTAGACATGGATTGTAATTAAGGCCTAAATCTTGAATTGAGATGTGATTGACTTCAATTGATTTGACAGGTCAACCACGTCAACCATGGCTTTGGACGACTCTTTAAGTGTTTGTGTCGACTGCTCGCTGACCTGCGCAATTGTTTGGAATGCGTCAGCTATCTCTTCCGCAGTCTTGGCCTGTTGTCCGGCCGCGCCGGAAATCATGCCTACCATGTCCGTAGTGGAAACAATTCCCTCAACTATGTCGCTCAGCGTTTGCCCTGCTTCCCGTGCCATGTGCGCCCCGGTTTCCATCATTTTTGCGGCATGACCCGTTTCCTGCTGAATTTCCTCGATCACCGCCGAGATCTCAGCGGTAGACTCTGTCGTCCGTAGAGACAGTTTTCGAATTTCCTCGGCCACCACGTCAAATCCTCTACCGTGCTCACCTGCCCGTGCCGCTTCGATGGCGGCGTTGAGCGCCAGTATGTTGGTCTGCGCCGCTATTCCGCCGATGAGCTGAACCACCCTGCCTATCTCTTGAGTCCGCAAATTGAGTTTCCTGATGGATTCATCAACTGCCTCTATTCCTACCAGGGTCGTACGAAGTTTCTCGGATCCCTCTCTGGCCAGATTGGATGCGGCTACGGCTGAGTCGGCCGTCACTCGGGCGTTTTTTGACACCTCCTGTATGGAACTGGACATTTCTTCCATGGCGGAGGATGTTTTTAGGACCTGGCTGAGCTGGTTTTCGGCGCCGCGAGTCATTTCCTGGCCGGACGCCTTTATCTGGGCCGACGCTGAAGCCAGCTTGACTGACCCATCAGCCAGTTTGGACATTATACTCCCGAGGCTTTCCATGAACTTGTTGAAATTCTTTCCCAGTTCTCCTATCTCATCTTTTCTTTCGGCTGCAATTCGGAATGAAAGGTCCGCTCCCCCGCTTGCCAACAATGACATTTGGTCCGAAACTTCTCTCAGTGGCTTCTGGATGCTCCTGGATGTGAGCATGGCGATTGTCAGCGCAATGACTATAAGAGCTATGTTCAAACCGCTGGTCAGATAATTCAGTTTGTAATTCTCGCCTGCCGCCTCCCGAGCCAGTTTGTCTGTGGTCTCATTCTCAATCATGATGAATACTTCCATCTTGGCCCGAATCTCTTCTATTGTGGATTTACCCGTGGTCAGCATGGAAGCCATTTCGTTGATCAGCATCTGGGGATCAATCCCCGACCTGTCAAATTCCCGACGCTTTGCAATTGAAGGTTCAGAGACTGTCTGCAACCAGTTGACGTGCAACCGCTTGACTTCATCGAGCAGAGCAATCTGCTTTGGATTGTCGCTAACCAACTTTTTTTGAATTCCCATGAGGTCATCAAATCTGGTTTTACCTTCGGTGTAATGAGAAATAAAATTGCTCCTGCCCGTCAGCAAAAAACCCCTGAAACTGCTCTGCATGTCCAGAACGACAGTACGAATCTTCTCTGCATTCTGGATGACCGGGAGATTTCTATCGACCAGTGTGACATATTTTTCCACTGCCGTATTGTTGGCCACAATCAAATAGACCGTGGTCAAGATCATGAGGACAAATATTGTTGCGTAACCAGAAAGGATTTTATTTCCGACCGTGAGGTTTCTGAAAAAGGTCATCTATGTGGTTCCTTTCAAATTTATCACATTCTATGCGATGATTTCCGATGTTAGCGCCGTTTCTATGTCTACAATGAGTGAGACTGTGCCATCAGCGAGGATGGACGCCCCCAATATTCCTTCAACATGCCCCAGGTACTCGCCTGTAGTTTTCATAACCACTTCCTGTTTCCCCACAAGCCCGTCAACCGCCAGGGCTATTTTTTTTTGTGAGACTCTTACTATCACCACAGGTATGAGATTATCCACCTTCGGTGATGAAGAAGAGCGCTTTAAAATCTTCCCCAGTCTCTTCAACGGGTAGACCTTGCCACGAACAAAAACGACTTCATTCTTTTCAACCGTGCTGATCCTGTCCGCCTCTATCAGCATGGTTTCGCTCACCATGTTGAGTTGAAGGGCATAAATATAGCCATCTACCTTGACCA
>CAZVOU010000040.1:0-14968 GCA_964628605.1 uncultured Syntrophaceae bacterium | reverse complement strand
GTTGGCTGGAGGCGGGTTCGGTGGAAAGATAGAGGTCTACGAAGTGGCCGAGGCCGTGAGAATTTCTAGGGCCTCCGGGCATATAGTCAAGCATATGTGGACGAGGGCCGAGGACTTCCAGAACGATTGTTTCCGTCCGGGAAGCCTCCATCGAGTGGAGGCCGGACTCGACGCCCAAGGGAACCTCGACTCCTGGAAGCACAAGGTGGTCACTCCTCCAATAATGGAGCGGATAATGCCTTCCAGGGTCAAGGACGGAATTGATCCCTCCGCTGTCGATGGCATAGCGAACATGACATATTCCATTCCAAACCTTCAGAACGAATATGTGAGATTACAGACTCCCATACTCAACGGTTTCTGGAGGGCCGTCGGGAACACGGGCAACACGTTTGTGGTGGAGTCTTTCATCGATGAGATGGCCCGCCTTGCCAACAGGGACCCTCTGGAATTCCGTTTGCAAATGCTGAAAGATGATCCAAGGTCGGCTCGTGTCCTCAAAAAGGCTGCCGAAGCGGCAGGATGGGGTAAGCCGTTACCGGAGGGGATGGGACGAGGAATTGCCCAGCGTTTCTGCTTCGGATCTTATTGCGCACAGGTCGCCGAAGTGTCTGTGGACAAGAACACCGGCGCCGTAAAGGTTCACCGTATTGTGGTGGCTCTCGATCCCGGACAGGTTGTCAATCCCGACAGCGTCATCGCCCAGATCGAAGGCGGTGTGATCATTGCTCTCTCCGTCGCCCTTAAGGAAAGGGTGGCGTTTGCCAAAGGGGGAGTCGCAACTTCCAGCTTCAGCGCTTACCCGATCCTCACCATGTCCGAAACTCCAAAAATTGAATCTCACCTGATAGCCATGGGCGACAAGATCGGCGGTATAGGTGAACCACCAGTGCCTCCAACAGCTCCGGCAGTCGCCAATGCAGTCTGCTCCGCCATCGGAGTAAGGGTCAGAAAACTCCCAATGACGCCCGAAACGGTCCTTGCTGCTATGAAAAAGAGAGGCTGATGGGTGTAACGACGGCTTTTCTGAGGACCGGACACCCCCAGGACACATTGCATCGAATGAAGCCCGGGAGTCCGGTCCCGAGGAGCCGATACGGCGGCCGTGGCCGCCACGATTCTGATCCGTTCCAAAACTAATCGCTGAGACACTAACAGTGGATCCGGCCCCACCCACAGGCGCGTTATCAAATAGCTTGTGATTCCAAGATATTGCTCCGAGCATGCGTTTTCATTTGTGGCATAATTCAGCCGTTTTAAAGTTTTTTTGTAAAAATTTAAAAAGCAAATTCTGGTTTGTCCTTAGTTGGCACGCATCTCTGCTAATGTCTGTTGAGGCCTTTTGCAAAGGCTGGGAGAATGCCAAGTGGAGAAAAACATGCCATTAATCATTGGCTTGGAGATTCAGCCAGAGAAGTACAAGATGCGCCATTCGCCAGTGCTTACTTCATCGACTGACAACTTCATTCAGGAACTTACAGTATGATTCAGTCCACAACAAAGGACGATGAGTGCCAGAAGGAAGTCATAAGTAGGCCTGTGAAGATTTGACAGAGATGTCAACTTGGTGCAAGTTGAATAGATATCAATTTATGGATGATGATCAAACTTACAGGCTGTTGAAGCCAGGCTCAAGGATACTGTATCGTAATGTACGAGGCCACATGGGATAATGAAACGGGCGGGGTTTTGTTAACCTCCAGTTTATCGCCTGAAAATATTCGTATCGAGGTACGGCCGGTATTTTTCGAGGAGCTTGACCTTCTTGAACTCGATAAAAATTGGTCGTATCCCAAGACAGAAGCGCCTCTTCTCTGGGCAACCTCCGGAAGACGATATTTCTACAGGGGAAAACTTGTGGCAGAGACCAGGGGCGGCGGCTTCTTCGAAAAGCCCGAGGTAATAGTTTACGAAGACGGCCTGTCACTCACCCCAATAGATACGGGCCTCATGGTCCAAAAGAACATCGGCCTGATGCAAGGACTTGAGCAAAAAGCAATTGAGTTCATCTACAACACCAACAGGAAATATTCCAGAAAAGTCGATGTAACAGCCGTGGCTTTCAGTGGAGGAAAGGATTCCCTCGTCCTGCTCGACCTGGTCCAGAGAGCGCTGTCGCCAAATGAATTTGTCGTAGTGTTCGCCGATACAACCATGGAACTCTCGCCTACCTACGAGGCCGTCGAAAAAGCCAAACTCAGGTGGCCCAATCTCAACTTCCAGACAGCCAGATGTCATAAAGACGCTCAGACAACATGGAAAGAATTCGGACCACCAAGCCGCATCCTCAGATGGTGTTGCTCCGTGCATAAGTCAGCGCCCACTCTCTTACTGCTGCGCAAATTGTGCAACAAACCCTCGGTTAAGGCGCTTGTGTTTGATGGGGTGAGATGGTCGGAGAGCGCTAGCCGATCGCGCCATGAACAAATCTCAAATGGCGGAAAGCACAAGCAACAAACAAATGCCAGACCAATTCTGAATTGGTTTGCCACCGAAGTTTTTACATACATGTTTTGGCGGAATCTTGACTGGAATGCGGCTTACAAGGCAGGGCACGCTAGGGTAGGATGCTCCTTGTGCCCCTTTAGTTCCCAATCAGGTGACTTTGTTAACACTCACGGATATTACCAAGAATTGAAGCCATTCTGTGATTTGGTTCTATCTATGAACAGGCTGGATCAGGAAGAAACTGCTATACAACACTCATATCTGAAGTCCGGTAACTGGAAAAGTCGAAGCGGCGGACACAATCTGGATCACGCCTTGACCAAGGTCATAACAAATGAAGAGCCCGACAAGTTGACATTTCATATTGTGGATCCCAAGTCCAATTGGCTGAATTGGGCCGTTGTTTTAGGAGTTATCACCTGGGAAAGCTCTAACTCAGGCTCAGTCGGCGTGGGAAAGCATGAGTTTCAATTCGAGCAAACAATCTTGGCTAATGCACAAAAAGTTGTAGTGACCGGATTCCAGGGAGTCAACCCAACTTTTAGAGCGCTGTTCCGATCGGTGGCTAACAAGTCAGCCTATTGTAATGCGTGTGGCGCCTGTACAGTGGAGTGCCCTGTAGGAGCCTTGAAAATCGGTGATTCGATTAATGTCGAAGCCGATGTCTGCATCCACTGCCACAACTGTCTGACATTCACCGAAAAAGGATGTGTATTAGCTAAATCATTAAAATGTAGGGAAGGTGGTCCCAAAATGAAGGGCTTGGATCGGTATAATACTTTTGGAATCAGGACTGGATGGCTTGAAGGATTCTTCCGCAATCCTCAAGAGTGGTGGCATGACAGCACACTTGGCAAGAAACAATACGAGGCCATGAAAGTTTGGCTCACAGAAGCCGAAATACTGCAAGGAGCCGAAATAACACCTTTAGGCAAAAAGTTAAAAAAATTGGGAGTGCGTAATTTGCTCACTTGGGCTGTCATTTGGGCCAATTTGTCAAGAAATTCCAAGGTGGCCTCCTGGTACGTGAAAAACGTTCCATGGAATTCATCTTTTGAGAAAAAAGAGCTTGTCGAAAGAATTTCAGACGGAAGCCCCAAGAGAACTGAAATGAACGCCGTAGGTGCTTTGGTGGCCACTTTAAGAGACACTCCAATCGGGGAACAAATAGGCATAGGCGTGGTGCATACTCGTGGAAAAGTAACCTCAAATATAGAAAAAAAACCTTGGAATGATCCAAACAGCCTTGCGATTCTCTATTCGCTCTACCGTGCGGCTGAACATAATGAAAGTTATGATTTAACACTATCTGGAATCTTGGAAGACGCTGAAAATGGACCGTATGCTTTGTTTGGCCTAGACGAGTCCACACTAACTCGGAGCCTGAGACAGCTCAGTTCCGATCATTCAACTTTCTTGACCATTGAGCTGGTGAAGGGGCTAGATAACATCAACCTTAAACGTGATAAAAGATCTACCGATGTCATTACCTTGGCCTGTAATTAAAAGGTTTCCACCCAGGGCTTGGGTCAAGCATCAAGGCTTCGGGCTCCGAACTGAGTGGCTGCAGAGCTATTTTTACAATGGCTTTGATGTTGACAAATGTGGAATGCTCGGTCCCAATCAGAAGCAATCTTTGTCTGTATGGCTAAAGACATCGGGACTGAATGATTTACGCGGACACCCCACTCTGTTATGTCGTCTACGAAAAGAGAATGACAAAATGTCAGACGTAGGGTGGGAAATTATGTGGTTTCATGTGGTTACCTCGTTTGCCACCGCCTGGTGGCTGGTTTCAGTCATGGGACTTGGCGAATGGTCCTCTCGGGACCTAAAAAAATTGTTGGCCGAACATGCCATGCCTTTGTCCGCCAGGTCAGCATCTAATGCCATAATGGAGCTGGTCGGACTTTTTGAGAGGTCTCCAGTCGGACCAATTATTGGCCAAGGCCTGATCACCGGAAAAAATCCTCGCAGCGTCCGCCGAATCGGGTTAGTCGCTCCATCGTTGTCGTCCATAATATACAGTGTGTTTCAGATGGTTCACAGTTTACGAACAGACGTTTTACGACTGAATGATTACCTTCCCTGGCCTTGGACGGTATATGGTTGTGAGAAGGAATATGCGATTGGCCAGCTTATAGCTAATAGCTTTGACTGGCTTGAGATAACATCAGACAGGATAATATGCAAAGATATTGAAAAGGGGGCATCTGATGTCATGGGTTTACTCGGATTACATAGAGGTACGTAAGGATTTTATACCGGTATTTACGGAGGAGGCGGACAAGGCCAACCCTAACGCGTGGAAGTCATTCATACCGCACAAAGGGCTTGAGGAGGTCATTCATCACCTGAATAGGGCTCTGGAACGAGGGCGTGTAGAAGACAAGCGATCGCTATGGATGAGGGGGGCGTATGGCACGGGAAAGACGTACGCATCTTTTGTCATTAAGCATTTGCTGGAGGACCCCAAAGAGCAGATAGTGGACTATTTCACCGGTTCGTCATCTGAGAAGATGCGAACCATCTGGAGGCAGTTTTCGTCCATACGTGATCGAGGGCCTATTTTGGTACCCTACCTGTCGTCTTCATCTCACATCAATTCCACATTCAAGTTTCTAGCCGAGATACAAAAAGCGGTAAAGTTGGCATTGTCACAAAGGGGCATGACAGCTGGGGTATCTGCGTCTATTCAGGAAAAGTTGCAGAATAAGTTGACAGATGAGAATGGAACGTTTTCCTGGGACAATGCGTTCAACAAGTATAGGGGTGAGTTTCCCCAGTTTTCCCGGGCACAGGAGGTTGTTGACGCGATCAGTTCAGGAGACACGTCGGTTACTGAAACGGTTCTTGAAATTCTGGAGAAAGAGCATCTGGTAATAGCGACCAACCCTCAGGAGGTCAAGGATTGGATCCAGCAGGTGATAAAGGTCAACGGTCTCGGGGCCATAGTTTTGATATGGGATGAGTTCACGGATTTTTTTGCTAACACGGAACAGGTCTCCGGATTGCAGGAAATAGCGCATCTGACGTCGTCCAGTCCTTTTTACCTGTTTCTGATAACACATAAGGCGTTGGGGCAATTCAAGAAAATCGATGATCAGTCGCAACGGAAAATACTTGAACGTTTCCATGACTGTTACTTTGACATGAATGAGGTCACAGCGTTCCACCTGATAGCTCATGCATTGCGGCCAAAGGCCGGGATGGTTTCTGACTGGTCTGAAAGGAAGGAGTCTTTATGGCAGAGAATAAAGGCATTGGGTTCGGTGAGCGCTCTACGGGAGAGGGACTGGAAGCCGGACCAATTCAAAGACCTTGCTCCGATCCATCCTTACACAGCCTACGCATTGGCGAGAATATCCACCCAATTCACTTCGAGTCAAAGGACTTTGTTCAAATTTCTGCAAGGTGGAGATGATGCATCTTTCTCTGATTTCCTTGCTAATTATCCGAGGGAGAATGAATACTGGTTCACCCCGGATCGCCTGTGGGATTACTTTTTCACAATGGATTCCGACCTCGTCGATGCTGTGAGAACTATTGTCCATCACTACAGTTCTTCCACTGACCGAATAGAAGATCCCGTGACACTACAGATATTCAAGACAATAATGTTGTTTATGTCGGTGTGGCGACAGACGAATGATCAGTTGCTGAAATCAACCTCGGCCAATTTGAGGCTGGCATTTTATGGCGCAATTGACGCCGAACAGATCAGTAAATCAATGGCCTACCTGGCGCAAAATGAAATTCTTCGAGCAGTGAGGCTCGGTGAGGATAATTGGGAATTCTTCGTTTGGGAAAAGAACATAGACGATGAAAAGATAGCCAACATACGCAGAAACCATTTCCCGGAAAATGCATTTGAAACCTATTCGCGTTTTGACTCGTTGGGGAAAATCGGAGAATTGGGCAAGGCAGTGCATAATGGATCAAGGCCAAACAATCTTGCTGTCTGGCGCCAAAAGCGATCAGTAATCTCGGCTACAGAGCTTCAAAGGTTAAGATCGAAGGCTGATCCTCAAAAGCTGAAGCCTTATGAATTTGGCTCTGTATTCATAATGGCCCTGGACGATTCTGATCTGCACCATGCGCAAAGACTGGCCGTTGAACTTGCAGCTTCATCAAAGAACTGTTCCTATTTTGTCATCAACACTGCTTTTACCGAGACACGGTGGAAAGATTGGGTTGATCAGAAGGTTCAGGAGATTTACTACTCCCAGGAGCATGATCACAAAAATGTTGAGTTCCACTCCAAACGGGCCACGGAACTCCAGGATCAATGGATACGACAGACTCGCAACTCAAACTCCACTGCTTATTTCCAGGATCTCAAGTCAGAAATAAAAGACGAGGCCGGCTATGAAACGTTTCTGTCTCGAATTGTAAAGAGGCTTTTTCCTTATGGTCCGGAGACCCTGGACAAAACCGGCACCTTATATAAGGAGAGTGGTTGGGGTAAAGCGGCTATCGAACAGGGCCTTGGATTGCAGAAAAAAGGACAGTTTTCAAAACTGCATGAGATGTTCGAAACATTTGAGAAAGCCCAAATGGCTGGAGGCGATATTAGTGGGGCTCTGGCCAGGCTCTCCTACGAACTAGACCGGCTCATGCAGGCAGGCGGGCAAATCAACATAAGCGAGTTTTGGGATACCGTTCAGGCCTCCCCTTACGGGTTTATGCCGTCGAGCGTCAGCGCAGCAACCATGGGTTTCGCGCTGAAGAGATTCTCTGTCGGCTATTACTGGTCTGACTGCACGAACTGCCATTCTCTCAGCGCTGACAAGATGGCGGACCTGATTGAGGCAGTCATGAAAGGGAAGGGTAAATATGACGCCTACGAGATCAGGAAGATGTCCATGGAGGAGGAACAGCTATGCCAATTACTTGTTCACATATTCCAACTGGATCCCGAGAAAGCGGGCTATCCTGATGAGGCCCGTAAGACCCTGAGAAACAAAATTCAGCAGATCGGCTACCCTCTGTGGTCCCTAGCGCATGTGAACCATAGCGCCAAGGCTCCTCAGCGTCTGGAGGAGGCGCTGCAACGACTGGCGCATTTTATTCACGCAGGCGACGATTCCGAAAGCAACGGCGGTTCTGCCCAGCTCAACGAACTCTACGATGCGGTTGCTTCATGCCACACCGCTTTGACGGCCATAGCCAAGAAGCCGAATTTCATATCCGGAATGGAAAAATTCCTGGATACTGTTCAGCCTGGACTATTGGCCTCGATAAATAGGGTCGGCTGGAGTTTTGAACAACTGATTGAGCGAATCAAGGAATCGATGAACGAATCGGTCTGGCTCTGGAAAAGCGAGGCTGTTGCAGAAAAGTTGCCTGAAGTAAGCTCTGAAATCAAATTTCTCGAGTCAATGAACCTGTTATGTTCCAAGCCTAGCTTGAGCGCTTTGGCAGCCATTCAGCACTACAAAAACGTCTGGCTTCCCAAGAGGATTTCACTCCCACTGGGTATTTTTCTGGAGAATGGATCAGAGGAGGTTCGTGAAACCATCAACGGTCTGCACGAGCTTATATACGACAGTTCCCGCCGCTTTAGAGGTCAGGAACATCTTTTTGAAAGAATAGCCCAACATAAGGCCGACATTAAGAAATTGCTGGACGATCAGGACACCGTTCTTTCCAAATGGATTGGCCAGCACCTGGACAGGGATGTCACAGTACCTGAAGCGGCTGAATTGCGAAAACAGCTTTATGGGGTTTCTCATCAATCCACAATAGTGGCTTTCAAAGAGGAAATAGAGAAAGCGCTTGACGGCCTGGAGAGAAAAAGGCTTTCTCATGAACTCTGTGAAGTCTGGCAGGAGTTAACGGGCACGTCATCTCCATCAAAATGGAGCGAGAAGTATCTCATCCCCATCACGTGGGTGAGAAATGGCAACGACTATGCGGAGTTATTTCGAGTTGTAGAAAATGCCGACAAAAAAGGCACATTAGAACTTGAAGAAGCGCTAAAGTTCATGAACGATAAAAAACCCAAATTTAAAATTTTGAACAACCAGACTCTCAACAGAGACTATTTTCTGAATAATACCGCCTTTGAATACAAGGATTTACTATCCACAGACGGGACATTTGAGCGATACAGGGACTATCTCATAAAAGAAATGAAATATCCAATCCATGAATGGCCGGTATATCCCAATGAATTAAGACGACTAGCCAAAAAATGGTTTGAAGACACCTATAAATCAGACTCTTACATTCATGTGGTTAATAAGATTGACCAAATGCCGGAGAGCGACGCAAAGCTTCTGTTAAGAAGCCTGGCTGAGGACCCGGTAACCGGCTTCAGGATATTGAAACAGTCAGAGAAGGAAATCTGACGAGGGGGCAAAAGTGGTGACTCCATTCAACGATGTCAGGCAATTGTCCGTGGCATTTAACGAAGACGCTTACCAACCTCACAGGTTTGCAACACGTTTTGTGCTGATCCGAGGGCTGGAGGCCTGGAAGGCAACCTTGTCCTTTCTGACTACTGAGATACACAGTCGCATCAAGCTGTCGGAGTTATGTTCAAGCGAGGACACCGCCCCCTATCTTAACCTCGAGAAAATCAAGGCTCTACTGAAGAAATATCCCGACCAGAAGGTTCTCATTTATCCGATCTCCGAATATCTACGCTTTTCGAAAGATGGTTCTCTTTTGATAGCGCAACTTGCCCAACTAGAAGGCAGTAGCAAATCACGTCTATATGCTCCACTTTTCGAGGTGGAAGACCTGTTTTATACAGCCGTCAAGTCTCTGGCCCGTTACTCTGCCGGTGAACTGCCGCCTGTGTGGCGTGTCGATGGCGATGAGCAGGTAAGGCTTGATGTCAGTCCGTTGAAGTTTTACCAGAGTGGCGCTGTGATTATTGACGGTTTCAAGGCTTACCTGGAGAAATGGCAAGCTGGAGGGGCGAGTAACATCAGTTTGCGTACGCAGCTTGTCGGAGTTTGCCGGCCAGCCGTTGGACGCTTTGAAATTTCGGTTTATCGAGGAGCTTACGAGATATTGACCCGCAAGCTGGACACAGTGCTTGATGAAAGCTGGGGGACCCCGATTCAGTGGACATGGTTATTGGAACACATCGGGAATTACACCTCGCTGGAAAAGTTTGCTGCACGCCGTTTAAATGTGCTCGAGTTTAAGGGGGCCAGGCTATTGCAGGAATGGAACAGGATTGATGACAACACCAGATGGCTTGTCTGGCTGTGGGGCCGCACAGTCCCAAAAGACAATGAGCTGGTTCTATCACTGATTCACCAATCCGCTAGGTACGGATCGCTATTGGAGGACTTACATAACATAGTTTTCAGGCGAGACCTATCGGTGACTGAATTAGCAGAGCGCCGGGAGCTTCTGGAAACAGCCGGGGTCCATGTTTCGCCAAAAACATTCCTGGAAAGCCTCTCGCAGATCAAGTTCCACGACAGGAAACTGGCATGCCTGACGGGCTTGACCAGGGAGGAAAAGCTAATAGCCATTGAATGTGTCTCTCATCTACTGGCTCAAAACTGTGAGCCGTCGGGATGGATGACGTATCTTGACATAGTTTTCCCCGAGTTGTCCTACTACCTTCAGCAGGTTCTTCACGAAGACCAATTCCTGATGTCGTATTTTGCCGGTTACACGTCGTCCAGGGTTGTCAACAAGGTATCAAAAATGTTGATGGAACTCACTCAAAAGGCCGCTCGCAAAAAGCATTTCTTTTCGTTTGAAACCAGACTTGGTTCTTTTGAGAAACTAGTCCGGCCTAATGAACCAGTCATCTGGTTTGATGGTCTTGGGCTTGAATGGATGGGTTTAATCAAAGGGATAGTTTCAGAATATAAAGACGTCCGGATGGATTTTCAGCCGGTGAGGGTAAACCTGCCAAGTGTTACTTCGACCAACATGACGGATGACGAGGGGACGCAAAAGTTCCGCCAACTGGATCAGATGGCTCACAGTTACGATTATACTTTCCCGGACAATTTCCTGAAAGAGATTGAATACGTTAGTTCATCTTTCAGAACCATCATCGAGGGTCTGGGCCCGAAGCAGAGCCTCCTCGTAACCTCGGACCACGGGTTGACACTTGCCGGCTTCAACAATGAAACAATCAAGGGTCTTTCTGACGTCAAGCCTCAGCACTGGGGGAGAGACGCTGAGTTCGAAAATTCATGGTCCGGATCAGAACTCAGCAAAGATCATTTCATAAGTGATGGAAACAGATTGTTCCTGGCGACCCACGGGAGATTATTCGGCGGGGCTGGGGTTCGTGGCCAGATTCATGGTGGCGCCACCCTGGAAGAGGCTCTCGTGCCGATAATTCGCTTGACCAGGATAGCTGAAACCAGAACCGGCGTCGTGGCACAGCCACCTGAAATTATTGAATCTAAAATCAGACTGGACAGGCATGGCGATGGGGTATTGCGGTTCAAGGTCTTCGGTGACCCCAAAACCGTGCATGTTCGCATAGCAAACAGACGGCTGCATGCTACTCCTGCGGGGGATGAGACATGGGAAGTGAAACTAGGCGGTTTTAATGCCGGTCCTATGGAAGGACACATAGAACAGGACGGCTCTTACGCAGGATCCATCAATTTCGAAGCCACAAAAGGAATCAAGGAAATAGATCTTGGTTTCTAGGGGGATTAAGTCGTGACAAAATATACCGAAGAAGCAAACAACGCCATTGAAAAAGTACAGCAACAGACCCCTGCCGTGGCTGGTGTCTTGGCCCAAGAACCCGGCTTTCTCGAAAAGCTTCGAAGAGTATTTTCAGAGCACCTGGTTTACAAGAGCGCCCATAAAAACAAAACACTGCAAGCGCTGGGTATTCCTTCATACTTGCGAGACTGGCTTGTGAAACGCTTTTCTGATGAAAATGGGAATATAGACATTGATGAAGTGAACCAGTTTGTCAAAAGCCACATTCCTCGGCGGAAGGATTGGGAAGCGCTGAAGAGCCGAATGGTAAATGATGGACAGACAATAAAGCTTCTGGTCAAAATAAGAGCGGAGGTCGATGTGAAAACCGGAGAGGGCCTTTTCTCACTTCCGGACCTTGGCTTTCCATCCAGGAAATACCAGGCGATCATTCCGAAAACACTATCCAAAGACAAACGGGAGTCCTTGGTGAAATCTCCTGAAACTTGGGGCGTTATTGATATGCAATGGGATCGCCTTGAGATACAGGGCCAGAAGGAAGAAGGACGTGTTTTCATATCAGAATTCAAACCGTTCTGCCCCTATGAGGTGGAACTGGACTATTATCAGGAAGCCCGACGTGACTTTTCCCTGGATGAATGGATAGATATTCTGATTATGGCCATCGACTACAATCCACGTGGCTATCTTTCCAACGATGAAAAACTCGCAGTGCTGACGAGGCTGACTCCGCTGGTGGAAAAGAATTTGAATCTCGTGGAGTTGGCCCCAAAAGGCACTGGAAAGTCTTATCTTTTCTCCCAGATAAGTAAACACGGCTGGCTTGTAAGCGGCGGCAGTGTATCCAGGGCCAGGCTTTTCTACGACCTCAGCAAGAGCGCCGTTGGTCTTGTCGGTCGCCATGACTATGTGGCGCTTGACGAAATCCAGAGTATCAGTTTTCCTGACATAGAAGAGATAAGGGGCGCTCTGAAAGGATATCTTGAGAGTGGTGACTATGCCGTAGGCGATTACAAGGGCAGGGGGGAGGCCGGTCTGATCCTTCTTGGTAACATAGACCAGAGCCTGATGAACGAGAACCGCAACATGTTCAGGGAACTTCCCCAGATGTTTCATGAGTCTGCGCTGCTGGATCGGTTCCACGGCTTCATTAAGGGATGGGACATTCCCAGGATGACCGAGAACATGAAAGCTGAGGGCTGGGGCCTGAACGTGGAATTCTTTTCCGAAATACTGCACGCTTTACGAACCGACCTACGCTACAGATCAATTGTGGATCAAATGCTGCAAGTTCCCTCCGGGTCCGATACTCGTGACACTGAGGCTGTAAAGAGAATAACGACCGCATATATGAAGCTTTTATTCCCGCACTGGACAAAAATAGAGGAAGTCGATAATGCCCAATTCGAAGAGTATTGCCTCAACCGGGCCATGAAGATGCGAGCGACTATCCGAAAGCAGCTTAACATAATGGACCAAGAGTATCCGGACAGTATGCCGGAGATTACTGTGAAAACTGTGTAATTTGCCGGCATTGTTTACGGATGGGACAGGCGACGGGGGAGCGGTCCTCTAGGCCACTTCCCAGACCCCTCTGGGTGAGCCCTTTCGCAACAGCCCTTCATTTACCATGTGAACCCGTTCCCATTGGGCCGTATCCCACCAGACCGTCTTGCGCCCGTCATTACAGAATTCCAGGTCTCTCTCTGTGAAGGTATGCCCAATTCTCTTTTCTAACTGAATTTTTACCTCCGCTGAGGCAGCCTTTCCACCGGCTTCGGTAAGTATTTCGAGAATCTGGTGTCTAAATGCCGATAACGGAGTCTTCGTCCCTGTTTCGGAACGCTTTCTCCTCGTGCGACGTCTATGGGAGACCCCTCCATCAGTTCCGGGGTCAGGTATTTTGCCCAACAGCTCTTGCAACAAACGTTTTATTGACTCTGTCGATGCGGCCATCTCATGCACATGGCTCAGGTCGGCGCCTAAACCCAAATTCATCATCCTGAGTTCTTCGGACACAGGAATGCCCAAGCTCTCCCACTGCCTGATCATCTTGCTAAGATCGGCGTGTTGCTGTTTCTTGGCTGCCATGGCTTCATTGTCCCCAGAAAGACCGGAAATCTTTTCGATGATGTCCCCAAGCATCCGGATGTGATAAGAAGCCTGTTCAGCCAGTGGTAAAGAATCATAATCATACGGCAGATTGGTCATTGCCACCCCCTTCTTTATAGAAATTGATGTATGAGCCGGTCTATTTCTTTACGAGTTCCCACATTCCTTTAGAGGAATCACTTCTAATTACTTTTTTCAGCACAAGCCTGTTGCGTTCCCACTGTGCAGTCTTCCACCATGCAAGTGTTTTGCCGTCTGATTCGAATTCAAGGTCACCTTGGGTGAATGAATCGCCAAGTCTCCGCTCGATTTCAGCCATGACTCGCGAAGCTCTGGCCTTTCCTCCAAATTCTCTTAGGATTTCGATGATCAGTTCGCGGAAAACCGCTCCTTTGGTTTTGGGATTGTGGACTTCCCTAGGCCTCCGGGGTTTGCGCTCTTTTTTTGTCGATAGAAGGTCCATCCCTTTTTTGGGAAACGATTCCAAAAGCTGAGTCAATCGATCTCTAACTCGTTCCACGTTCGCCATTTTATCGTGAAGGCAATCAAGTTCGGAACTGAGGCTGAGTTGTATCACCCTGAACTCATCAGACAAAGGCAACTTCTTGGCTTCCCACTGTTTTACAATCTTGGAGATATCTGCGAGTTGTTCCTTTTTTGCAATTATTGCTTCATCTGGCCGTGCGCTTGCCAGCAATTTTGCCAAGGTCTTGGCAAGTTTGTCTATCTGCACAAGCGCCTGCTCAGCCAGCACTGACGAGTCAACTTCCGTGTTATTACCTTTCAAATCAATATTCTCCTCTTCATCGACGGTAACATATGTAGGCATAAACAGAGCGCCTACTACCGAATCATGAAGTATGACGCCAGTATACCGATCCACTGGCGTTTGGTCCCCGGTTCAAACATTTTTTCCGGGCTTGGTCTCGTTCCTGTGGGCAGCATATCCCTTATATCCTTTGTCGCTGCTTCATCATGGCCGCTAGAGGCTATGAAACGTGATCCACACCTTCATCTTTAAGGCCATGTATTAGCCTAAATATGGTGGGTAATCAAATTTGTTTTGAATGACCGGGCCGATTTTCATGTATTGACTCAAATCTGGGGGGATGTGACAAGTTTGTGACCAATGATCATGTCCCTAAAATAGTGTGTTGTCTGGAAAATGACAGAGATAGCCACCGTATTTAATTTGCCCCATGTTTTATTTACGGAAATTGCTTGTAATCCACGTTCTGAATCTTAGAACTGGCGCCTGTTCATTATTTACCTTGCGAAGTAAGTAAAAGAAAAATACAATTCTTGTATGACCAATGGTATCAAACAAAAGTTGGTATGTTAAATCAACAGATTAAGCTCGGGTTAATGTAGCTTGGGCCCCATTCCCGGGTAGGCCTCCTTCGGTAAATTGCTCTAGCATATTTCTCACTTGGAGAATCCGAATATGTCAGCCCCGGTTTTGCGCAAATATAACGCAAGAAAAAGAACAAGGTATGTTTTCGTTATCATCTCAATAGCCTGGACTCTTCTTATGTCTGGGCTATTCGTCATTAATTACCAGAATGAACAACGGAATGCGATTTCATCAGCCAGATCGTCAGCGGTTCACTCAATACGCAAGGATCTTCTTTACGGAAAATGGGCTCTCAGTCACGGTGGAGTTTATGTTCCGGTCAGCGACAAAACTCCTCCTGATCAACACCTGGCAGGACTCCCGAAGCGGGATGTCGAAACAGTTTCAGGC
>CAZVOU010000039.1:0-41956 GCA_964628605.1 uncultured Syntrophaceae bacterium | reverse complement strand
GGCAAAAGGGGCCGACGCTCTGCTTCAGGGTTGGGCCTTGGCCGAAAACAATACCGAAGAAGACTGGAAGAATGTCAAGATTACTTTTGTAGCCGGTAACCCGATTTCTTTCATGATGGACCTGTACTCTCCCTATTATATAAAGCGACCTCTGGTTCCAATTCCGGGTCTGCAGGAAACGGGACTCGATTGGGAAAAATTATCTTTCCCCGATATGACAGGCGAACCGCCACATATGGCCATAAAAAAGGAAAAAAGAGCGGCTGCGCCAATGATGGCGATGGATAGACCTGGGGCCGCACGATCAAAGGATCAGTCTAATAGGCGCATTCCATCCACTGGGGCGCAATCCGTTGGAAAACTAGAGGAGGACACTTCCCGGTCATTGGGCGACATACTTTCGACAGGATACACAGCTCAAGTCGATACGGCCAAACTTGGCGAACTGTTTAGTTATGAGCCTAAAGAAAGAATTTCGATACCGCGTGGGCAGGCGGCAATGGTGTCCATTCTGTCCCAGCCACTTTCAGGTAAAAGAGTCATCTACTATAAAGCAGACTTTTCCCCCAAACCATTGAACGCTTTCGTACTGCAGAATTCTTCCAACCTCACACTGGAGGCAGGGCCTGTTACTTTTTTTGATGGAAGCGCGTCTCTCGGTAAGGGAATTCTCACCAGCGCCCTGCCCCCTGGAAGCCAGGAAGTGATCCCATACGCTGTAGACGTCACCGTCGATATAGTCTCACAGGAAAAATCCCGTAAAGACCCTTACGTGAGGGCTCGACTGGTGGATGGAATCCTAACCCTGACATCGGGGGAGACTCTTACAAACAGCTGGAAAATAATTAACCGCGGAAAGGATCCTTACATTTTATGGCTGCATCAGCCCAAGAATTCAGCCTACCGACTCTCCAGGCCGGAGAAACCTCTCAAAGAAGTGGATAGACACTATCGGTTCGAAATTCCGTTGAAGGCAGGTGAGACAGTTGATTTTGCAGTGGAGGAAAAACGGGATATTTCTGAAACCGTAAGTCTGGCAAAGTGTAACGAAGAGCAAATCCGGTTTTATATTTCGCAGCCTGCCCTTTCCAAAGCAGCCAAGGCTTTCATGAAGGAAATCGGAGATATGATGGCCAAACGGGCTTCCCTGCAAAGGGAGACGACTGAATTGAATCAGCAAACAAAGCGACTTTCAGACGAACAGGCCAGGATAAGGTCCAATTTGCAGAGCCTAACCTCCAATCAACCGAAAGAACTCGAATTAAGGGGAAAATGGGTGGCATCCCTTTCAGCAAATGAAAACCAGTTGTCAGAATGCAGAGGCAAGCTCGATGAGGTCGGCGCGCAGATTCTGAAAATGGATGAATCTTTGGCGAGAAAAATTAAGGACTTCAGAGACGAATAGAGCACCTTGAAATTTGACTTGATGCTTTAAAGAACCCGCGCAGCGATTTTTCAAACAGCCCCGGAAATATACATCCCGGGGCTGTCCTTCCTGACTAATCGCACATCCCAATAGTGAAAACCAGAAGAACGTCGGCTCTCTTTCCACTCTGTCCCAAACACTGACTTGCCCCTGCCAAGAAGCCAGGCCGGAATACATTTAACAACAGATCATTTACCGGGAGGTATCTCGGATCCGCAGTGTTTACAACTGGATGCGTCCAGTCTGACAATCTGTTCACATTTCGGACACTTCTTTTTTATGAGAATGAGTTGAGCCATTGATAGCAGTCTGGATCTGTCACCGGGCTTGCTGAATCTGATGGCGGCCTCAAGGCACGCCCAAATGGCGAAAAGCCCTATCAGTATAGGCGCCCAATCCCTCAGGTTGGTTAGCATATCCGGCATTGAAGCCTCCAGGTCCGGGCCTGTCTTGGTTTCAATCAGGGAAGATACCCCAACAGACCCTCTGAAGTAAAAACTGATTTTTATTTTCCACAAAGAGAATAATTATTCAATGACACTTAAGTCTAGCCCAATTAAAGCAATTTAACAAATCCACCAGGTATTTGCCTGACCATGAAGGAAAACTAAAAAAGACAATGCTAAATCTGGCGCTTCAATTTTCCCATGCGATTTCAACCCCGAGTTAGCTATACATTGCTTCAGTAAAGTGATAACAGAGGACAGGAAGGCTGGCCTTGAGTTACAATAGACAGATACGTGATTTTTGTATAAAATGGTTCTAACAATTAACATAATATACACTTAGGACTGGCAAAAATTATTATGGTCATTACATAGAAGCAATGACAAACGAATGGTGAGGTGAACACCGGCATGACTGAGGCAATATTGGCAATACTGATTATTATAGCCGTACTTGTTGTGTTTGCCGTCTTTAGGCTTGTCAAAGACGCTCCGGATCGTGCGGAGCTGGCCAGGTTGCAGACAAGAGATCTAGATTTTCAGAACGCGAGAGAAAGTTTAAACAATAAGATTCTGGAATGCGAATACCTCAAGACTGAGGTGGCACGCCTTGAAGCCAACCTCGAAAATGAGAAAACAAGATCTGCCGAGAAACTGCTTATTCTCCAGGAGTCGGAAGAGCGTTTAAAGACGGAATTTGAGAATCTTGCCAACCGAATTTTTGAGGTGAGAGGCAGATCCATGACCGAAGAAAATAGAACCCGAATCACCAACGTGATCCAACCATTCAAGGATCAGTTGGAGTCCTTTCGCAAAAGGGTGGACGATATCCATCAGAACGAGGTCGAACAGTCTGCCAGGCTTATTGAGCAGGTTCGACAACTTCAGGAACTCAGCAACAAAGTCAGCGATGAGGCCAATAACCTGGCGCACGCCATAAAAGGTGGCGCTAAGAAGCAGGGTGATTGGGGAGAGCTGATCATCGAGAGATTGTTGGAGGCGTCCGGCCTGGAACGTGGAATAAACTTTGACACCCAGGTCACCTTTCGATCTGATGACGGAACAATCATGAGACCGGATTTTATCATAAATCTTCCTGGTAACAAGGCTGTCATATGCGACTCAAAAGTTTCCTTGACGGCATTTGAGAAATTCTGCAGCCTTGAAGACGATGATGGAAGAAAAACCGCATTGACGGACCACGTCTCGTCTGTCCGAAAACATCTGGAGAGCCTTCGTTCCAAGGATTACAGCAGCATCTTGGGAAACAGGACCCTTGACTTCGTGATCATGTGCGTTCCACTAGAACCGGCATACCAGGCAGCGTTACAGGCCGATGAAAAACTGATTTACGACCTTGCGGGTTCCACCGTTGTCATCACGGGACCGGCTACCTTCATGATCACTCTCAAAATGATAGCCCAGATATGGCGACGCGAAAACGAAAATCGCAACGCCGAAATAATAGCGGACAAGGCTGGCAAACTGTACGACCAGGTGAAATCAATCGCCGACGCCATGCTGGATGCTCAGAAAAAGCTCATCGGAGTTTCGAACTGTTTCTCTGTGGCGATGAACAGGCTGACTGAAGGCAGGGGCAATATTATAGGACGAGTAGAAGAACTGAAGCGACTCGGAGCCAAGGTTAACAGACAAATAGCGCCGGAACTGATTGAAAAAGCGGTTTTGAGTCAGGATTGATAAAAAATGTGATTCTGAATTTTTTTAAACGGTTGTTGGAATGTTCGAAGTAAATGCTATATCGTTGCTAAACGACTCCTTCAGACTACAATCAATTCAGTAACATGAACTTGACAAAAAGGGACAAATCGTGCTGATTTTGGGGGCCGGAAAATTCCATTTTGCTATGAGAGGATCATAGTGGTTTTTTCCAGGCTGTCTCCTTTGCAGAACCAAAAAAAGGCACACAATCCAACAATGGGGATTCATCATGAGCGATATACCAGAAGGAACCATTACCCGGGAAACTAAAGGACACGTGTTTCTCATCGGTATCCACAGAGCTTCCAAAATGAATGCGTTTACATGGGACATGTTGTGCGACCTGTCACGGGCATTCGGAGAATATGAGGCAGACGACGATTCACGCTGCGCTGTAGTCTATGCCGCCGGAGAGCATTTCTCCTCGGGCCTGGACCTGGCGGATGTGGCGCCACATGTCGCAAAGGGCGAGGCTTTTTTTGCTGAGGGTGGCGTAGACCCGTGGGGTGTCAATGGCCCAATACTTTCCAAGCCACTCCTGGTGGCCGTTCAGGGACGATGCTACACCCTGGGGACAGAACTTTCCCTCGCAGCGGACATTGTGGTGGCAGCTGAAAACACACGTTTTGCTCAACTGGAAGTCAAGCGCGGGATATTCCCATTCGGCGGAGCGACCATCCGACTGCCCAGAGCGGCAGGATGGGGAAACGCCATGCGCTATCTTCTAACAGGAGATGAATTTAACGCTCATGACGCCTACAGGTTCGGATTAGTTCAGGAAATTACTGAGCCAGGGCGCCAGCTCGAGAGGGCATTGGAAATTGCAACAAGGATAGCTGATCAGGCTCCTTTGGCCATAAAGGCGACCATTTCGTTGGCCAGATCGGCCATTAATGAAGGATTCCAGGCAGGAACCCAAAACATCATGAAGCAACTCCATGAAATCATGAAAACGGAAGACGCCGCTGAAGGTGTCATGTCCTTCGTTGAACGCCGTCCAGCTAACTTCAAGGGAAAATAAAAAAAGCGCCGGAACGTGAATCCGGACACACCCGGCAAAACTTCTTGACATTCAAGAACTTTAATAGAACCGGATACTAAGTGAGCTGATTACTTTATGGCTCTCAGCAACATCCACATGGTGTATTCAGCTCACATTCAAAATCAGCATCGGCAATTGTCCACCATCGCGGATTAATCACATCCCGTCCTCCGAATGCTCCTGATTGCGGTCGTTTCAAATCTTCAGGACAAGCGTTTCCGTCTATGATTAGATTAACATTTCCCGCTTCACCGGTTTCCTTTTCATTATTGGGGGCGCAATCACACGAGGTTTTCCTTTGGCCGCAATAATTGATTGCGATGGACATCAGTCTCGACGTCTCGTCATCAACTCCCAACACGGCTTCAGTCCGATCGTCGTAAACATAGTGAAATCCTTTAGACTCACAAAGCACTATCTCCGCAGGTTTCTTTCTGAAGTGAAAGGAATGGACCAGAGCAAGGGTATCAAATATTCTGTAAGTTATTTCCCAGCCCTGGATGGCGCGCAGGACACTGCGTGAACAGTGATCCGGCATGAAAGGTCCAGATTTTGAGTAGCCACTTTTTAGAGTTGTAATCAAGTCCAGACTTTCCGCAATTATTTCGAAACATTCAACTGAGGGTCCAGCCCTGTAGGCAAGCTCCATGGACCCTACAGTGAAATAGTGACGCGGGATATCGTCCAGTCTTTCAAATTTTGGAGTGTTGGTTCCATCAAAACAGTCACTTTGTAACAGTAGCTGCTCCTCTTTTGAAAACTGATGAAAAAGGGGTGTATTTCTGTACGGATAGACTTTCAGATTATAAACGCCAACTATTCGGCGCTCGCCATCAGATTCTTCGGAAAATGAGCTTTCCAAGCCCATGAAATATGAGCACGGCGCATTTGCGATCCAGAAATAATAGGCTGGTCGCTCCACCCATACCTGACTCATAGCGGACAAACCTGAAGCTTTCTTCAGTCCCGCAAACTGAAAAGCGCTTCTGAGCGCATTCTCGAAACATTCTCGTAAAAAAGAATCCGGGTTTATAAGAAATTCCCCTTTTTCTCGAACAGCTCCCTGGCAATCTCAAGTTTGTCCCTGCCTTCTGTCTTGATACCTTCCATCCTGGCGCTTTCGATCAATATGTCATCAGGATAGTTCATCGTGAGGGAGTAACTTGATTCATAAGATTCAAAGAACTTGTTGAATTCTTCCTGGCTCTTGGCTTCCCTGACACCCTTCTCAAATTCGGACACGGCGCTTCCTAATGTTTGAACGAAAAGACGTTTAAAGAAGCCTCGCTTATGATGATCTACCATTTGGATTCCATCCCGACTTGAGGTTATCATGGACTGTTAAGGCGCCTTACGATTCATCGGCCACAGCATAAAAAAATCCGCATGAATTATTATTATCGTAATGTAAAGCATTGTCCACACCAGAGGAGTGTCATCGGGCTGCGCTATGCCGGGAACTTTCCCCAATATGAGCGTGGACAGGGGTGAATAATAAAACAGGTAGACTAAGCCGGCAATCACGAATGAAATTACGGTCCTCAGCAAGGCTCTAACAAGCGGATTGGACCAGTTAGGCCAGTTGTCGAAATAATTTCTCAAAATGAAAGCTGCCAAAACTGCAAAGCCTGCTACCTCTCCTGCATGAAGGTATCTGAAATATGGAGCGTCTGTGTATTGTCCGCCCTCGAAAGGTTCCATCCAGAAAAAATTCATTATCCTGAGAAGAATAACAAACAATCCCAGCCCAAGAGCCAAACACCCCAACGTAGTTATCAGACCTCTAAAAAAGTTACCTTTCTCATTTCTTGAAAATAATTTCCAGGGATAAGAATCCCATAGCAGATCCGAGATGACCACCCAGGCCAGGCTACAAAGGATGATGCCCAAACTGAAAAACGCGCTGCCTGTTCCGGTAAACGCTGACCACCACGGCTCGACCCCAGCCTTGTTTTGAGGCGGATAAAAAAGAAAGCAAACATGTGGATGAAAGCATATCACGTAAGTAATTATGGACAGAATCAGAATTGAACAGGCTCGGGACCAGGCTATGACTCCTTTCGAGCTTCCTGTCCACGGCCAGTCCAGAAAACCCAGACGCCACACGAGAGCCCACCACAAAAATGCCGTGCAAAAGTATATTATGGCCGTTGACGCATTCTCCCTGGCATTGAAAGGTTCGGCTCCAGTTCCACCTGACATAACAATCGAATCCGGACTGAAATATGCTACACCGTATTTCCCGATGAAATTCCAGAACACAACATAAACCAGGAATATTGCCAAAGCCACTGCGATAGCGCTGAATGCCAATCCTCGAATCAGCCTTGAATTTCCCTCAATTGAAGATGGACCAAATGGATAAAAATCCAAAACCTTGCTGATTAGAACAACTGACACCATCAACATCGCAACCAACGAAAAACCGTACATTGGCGTATATAGCTTCATTATTCCATTGGCATGCATGAATAGATACCAGAGGACAAAAACTAATAACGTGATGCTTGCGAACGGAATTATCCCAATTGCAAAACCGTATTTTTTAGACGGTTGATCAGTGTTCGGCATTTGTAAAAACCTCCCAGTCCTCACGAACGGTGTGTCAACACGGGGTGATTAACGTCATTACTGTTGAATAAGTGGCACATATACACGGGCTTTTAGCTTATGCGTCCCCCAGGCGCACAGTAACAACCGTGCGATCAACAAATGACTGCCGTTTTTTTTGGCGGGGATTTCCTGCGCCGTCCCCGCCAGCCGGATTCGTATGTTGGCGCTAGCTCAATTCTATTGGCCGCCACCATGCAATGAAGGTCAAAACATAATTGAATCACCGTTTGTCAAAAACACATTGCTGGCCTTGGCCACGGTAGACTGCTTCTTGTAAGTCTTGAATTTGTCGGTCCCTTTTACAATCGGAATTCCTTCTTGTGCTGCCTTTTCTGCCCAAATCCATCCCGTGCAATGATTGCAGGCCACTTTTTCTATTTTGAACGCTTTTACGCCTTTGATTAGATCATCAAATTTTGGGTCCCAGTTCTCAAACAGACTTACGTGGAGCCCCCCATAACAACCATAGGGTTTAAAGCCATCGAAATTCTGCCTGGCAAAGGAGAAAATAGATAGAAGACCCGGATGGCAACACCCAGTCACGGTCACTATTCCCTGGTCCTTAACGTTGAAGTAGAGAACCCCCTCTCCTCTGACTCTCAACAGTATCGGCACATCAAACACCTTGTAGGCCACCCCAGGCATCATCTCATAGATGCCATCTCCCTTTTCACCTTCCGGCTTGCAGAGTTGAAGTTTACCTGTGTGAGGATGGTCATTCGAACAGATGGCGATTTCCTTACCATCCTTGTCCTTGGCTTTTAGATGGGCTTTTTCTTTCAATAGAGCCATGTCCTCGGGATAATAGGTATTCGGGGCAAAAATGGTTATGTCCGGCTTATGTTTCAACGTTGACTCAATTCCCCAGTAGTGATCGAGATGAAAATGGGATATGACCATGGTGTCAATCTCACCTTTTTTGAGCATATCGGCCACGTTGCTTTTTTCCTGAAATATATAATCCATCCACTGCGTGTTCCATCCACTGTCCAGAAGGATTTTTTTCTCAGAACCATCCATGTTGGTAACTGTAATCAGAGCTGCGTACCCGCCGGCATTCTCCCAATCCCATGGGACCGTATACTGGTTGGTCATGGCCCCACCGTAGTCCATCATGTTTTTCTTTAATATGTCGTTGTTAAACCAACTTGTTTCAGAGAGAACGTCAACCTTGACACTCTTTACCTCACCAAATTTTACCTTCCCCGCAGCATTTGCCCGACCCGGAATAGCCATCCCAGCGCCACCAACAGTTGCAGCCATTCCAGCAGCGGCCATCGATTTTAGAAAATTGCGCCTTTTCATCATGAGCCTCCTTAAGTGGTTTCATTGGAAAACAGCTTCAAACAGTTTCTGGAAAAAGAATTTTTGAATCACAGAGTTTCACAAACCAAAAGGGGACAACGGCAGAGCCGAATAAAATCGATAACTTTTCAACCAATCACGTAGAATTTAGTTTTCAAGCCTGAAGGAGAGTTGTGTCGAAATAAAATAGCCGCGTAACAGCGGGTCATTACAAAAAGCACGATGAAATGAGCGTAACTGTGAATTGCGTCAAAGGTTTAAGATAAATCAGAAATCCAACTTGGGTTCCACAACAGCAAATCAAAGACCAAGAAGAAATCAAATTCACCCAAATTGAACCGTACTATAAGCCCCTATGAAAAAGAGTCAAGAATTATCGTATGATTTTCCAGAAAAAACGTGATGACGCAGTTCCGGACATACCCCATGTGTGCATGAACCGGCTAGATTGAAAGGGCGCAAATTTTCACTCGGCGTTCAAAAAATGGCCAAGAGTTATATCTAGCTATCAATAGCTCTACGAAGAGCCAGGAGTAGTTCGTCCTTGCGACAGGGTTTAGGGATAAACCCCTTTACAAAAGGGGCCACTTCTTTACTCAATTCATCCTCTGGTGAGTAACCACTAAAAATAAGTGTTTTAACAGACGGGTTGATTTTCAGAAGTTCCATCAGACATTCTTTTCCGGACATCACCGGCATCATCAAATCCATGAGAACCAAAGCAATGTCATTCTTTCTTTCGTTATAAAGGTATACCGCTTCGAGTCCGTTGGAGGCCAGCAAAACACTGTAACCCGCATGTTCAAGGAAAGCTTTTTCCAGATCTGCAACTACCGAAACATCCTCTACCACGAGAATAGTCTCAGTTCCCGTGGTCACACCCGTATGAGGAAGCAGCTTCTCATCGATCGCAGCCTTTTCGATTTGAGGAAAGTGAACCTGGACTTCTGTTCCCCGGCCTAATCGACTGTCACATTTTATAAAACCACCTGACTGTTGAACAATTCCGTTGACCACTGCCAGACCCAATCCCATTCCCTTGACTGAACCTCTGGGTTTTGTGCTGAAGAATGGATCAAACATTTTGGCCAGGGTAACTTCATCCATGCCGCAACCAGTATCTGAAACCGTCATAACAACATAATCGCCCGGGCTGCAGTTGAGATAAGACCTACAGCTTTCAGAGTCTATCATCACCTTTCGGGTTGAGATATCCAGTTTGCCTCCACCCTGCATAGCCTCTGCGGCATTATTGACCAGATTGATGAGGACTTCGGCTATCTGGTTAACGTCCGCCTCTATGATTGCGCTCTCATCAAGTAGTTTGATTTCGAGCTGGACATTGGAAGGCACATTTCTAACAATCAGGGCATATGAATTTCTGATTTCATCATTGAGGTCAATTGGTTTTGGCACAACCTGAGACTGCTGTCCAAAAGCCAACAACTTTTTGATAAGGCTCGCCGCCTGCATTGACGTGTCAAAGATATTTTTTAGACTAAAATGGTCTAGGCCGCCTGGATTTGCGTCATCCAACAACAATTGGCAGTGTCCGGTGATAACCTGAAGCATGTTATTGAAATCATGGGCAAGCCCACCGACCAGAGTTCTAAGGGAGGCCAGCTTTTGGGACTGAAAAAGTTCATTCTGAAGTTTCTCTTTTTCTTTCTCGGCACTTACCCTGTCCGTAATATCCTGGATAACGCCTATGAGTCCTGCTACCTGCCCGTCAGAATTTGTGAAAGTGGCCTTGGATATGACCACTGGGCGCGTCGTTCCATCAGAATGTCTGATTAAGTCTTCATACACGGCAGAACCGAGAGAGCTTAACAGTTCCTGATCCGCATCAAAATATTTGTCGGCTATTTTCGGTGGGAAAAAATCCCGCGAAGTTGTACCCACAATATTTTCTCTGGAACATCCAAAAAATGTCTCATACCCCCTGTTACAACCTATATATTTTCCGTCGATGTCCTTAAACCAAATGGGATTGGGTATTGCTTCGACCAATGTCTGGAGAAATCTAAAGTTGTCCTGCAGGATTTTTTCCGCTTCTTTACGTAACGATATGTTTTGAAGCATGGCAACGGTATAGTCTGCTGAACCGTCGGACTTTCGCACACACCCCACAGACAAATTTGTCCAAAGGACGTTACCATCCTTGCGGATAAACCTTTTCTCCATAGAATAGGTGTCAATTTCCCCTGCCAGAATCCTTTCGAACTGACTTACGTCGTCCTCACGGTCGTCAGGATGGGTTAATTCATCCCACGTTGTATGTGCCAACTCCTCCCTGGAATATCCAAGCATGTCACATACTGTCGAATTAACCTCCAACCATCCCTTGTCCAGTGAAGTGATTGCAATTCCGATGAGCGGCAATTCAAAATAGCTTCGGAAGCGGGCTTCACTGGCCTTCAATTCATTTTCCGCAGTCTTACGCCCGGTAATGTCCCTATTTGATCCCCTTCTACCCAAGTATTCGCCATTCTTTCCAAAGACAGCCTGACAAGCATGGCTGAGCCATCGAACCTGACCATCTTTGGTTACTATCCTGAAATCCAGATCGTGGCTGTCAAATGTTTTTTCCGGAGTGTCATGCGCACGAAAATCACGTAAAAAATGAGGTTGGTCATCCGGGAACACTATCTCTACCATCAACTCAGGATTGGATATGAAGTCCTCAGCCTTGTAGCCCGTGACTCTTTCACAGGAGGGGGATGAGTAGACAAAATTTCCATTGGGATCCAGCCAATTCTCCCAATCATGTGTAAAATCAGCAACTATATGGTATTTCTCTAGGTCGCGATCCGCCGCCTCCTGCAGCTTTTCTCTCCATGCTATCTCATGCCTGAGACGTTCGCGCTCCTCGCTCAACTCCCTGAACATCATTTCATAAGGCTGCCTGATTCCTGTTTCCAATATGGCCTTGTAGACGAAATAAAAGGCCCCTATTTTGAAAAAATGGCCAATAAGATTAAAGATGTCATGGACGTTGACATATGACGTGAAAGCCAGTTCCGAGGCTATTGTAAATCCGATGGACAGCGCCAACCAATTAAAAATGTCAGAATTGAAACGTTCACGGTTTCTGACCAGTAGATAAAGTGATATCAATAAGATAACACAGATGATATATTCACTGACAACCTTGAACGTTGTCAGTCCTGCTCCCTCAACATAACATGTCGGAAAAATCCCCCATACGAATATGCTGAGAAAAATGAATGCCACAATAGCGATGTAGCTCATCATCGCAATGGCCACGTGTGGCTTGAACCGTAAAAATATGGGGGCCACCAGCAACGAAATGCTTTGGAGGTATCTCGCAGCTATCCACAGTTGGGTAGGAAGATTGGCGTCGAAACCTATAAAAACGCCCATGCCTTTATATGCAAGAGTATGGAAAGTATCTATAATTGCGGTAAAGAAAAAGGCGAGTCCCAAAAACATCAGGTAGCCGTTTTGCAACACCCTGCGGGAATTCCAGGTTACAATGAAAATCCCCACCCCCACTGATATGCTAAAAATTTCGGCCAGGCTGTGAAAAAGATTGTAAGAGTACAGGCTGCTAAGGTAGAGACCTAACAACACTCCTAGAGACACCAGTATGTTGAGAGGTAAATTCATATACAGGCCTCAACCTGTTTTTTCGTAAAGGCGCCAGAACATCCATGTCTTGGCAATCCTTTGAAATAGCGGCTGAATAAATTGAGAATGCCTGGAAAGGTTCAGACTTACTATTCAGTCCTGATCATCATAGATAAGCCTAACAGAGCGAAAGGTCAACATCAAGTGAGGCGCGTTCAACTGTGGCCGCCTATGCAGCCAACGATAGTCCATACTGCTCATGTTTTGCGCCAGAGTCTTAAACAGCAAAAAAAAAGAGCAAACTGTCCGTCCTGGAATGGCCAATCATATATTCAAAATTATTTGAAAAGATTCCTGCCACCAAAAAGCCATGTCCGTGACGTCACCCAAAAGTCCCACACTGGTGTTACTCAGAAAAAAACCTCTCCGTGTCGTTAATAGCTAACGTCTCGGAGTGGTTTAGAATTTTGTGGTGCCGAGGGACGGAATCGAACCATCGACACAAGGATTTTCAGTCCTCTGCTCTACCGGCTGAGCTACCTCGGCGCCATCCGTAAAATATAGACGGAACAAACAGCTCTGTCAACCAAATTCTGGCCTGCCTGAGGTGTGCTACAACAATGAGCGGTCAGGATACTAGATATTTGCCGGCCCATCAGAGTCTTTTAAGATACTCGTGCGCTATATTCCTGACACTTTTGTTCTGGAGCATGTGAAAGGAACGCATTTTTCTGACATGCGCCGGGTTAAGGGAACCAAGTGGAATATAGATTATTCGTTTGCCCATTCGCTGAGCCAGCCTCTTCCACCGCTTTTCCGGAATCTTCCTCGCGGCGTAAACGATGCCTGCCTTTTCAGAGTAAACTATTCCCGCAACCAGTAACTTCTCATGCTTGGTGGAGATGAAATCAAAGCCTGGATCCCGCCAAATGTCATACATTCTAAGAGGGGGATAAGACATGACGAACCCGCCATGCTCCAGTCGACTGATGCCAGGTCCAATCATTTCGGCGCCCGGTTCGGTTGAATAGAACGCCATGTCAGATTCCTGCGAGTGTTCTCCGAGCCACGTCATGGTAAAAGGATAACGTGTACCATCGACATCCTCATCGAAGATGACCACTACGGAGCCAAACTCCATTCCGCCGTGCTCACGACTCTTGATATATATTCGTTTCTCGTAAAATCGTCTTAGCGTTTCTCGAACGTCGGGCCCTGACCCGAGATCCGAGATAAAAGGCTCCGTATCCGAGTAAGACGCCTGAATGAGATGCTTGGCATGCTTCATAAGGGATTCGCCCCAGCGCTCAATCTCTACGTCCTCCGGAGGATATGAACAAACATCAACTTCATTCGGGTCCGCGGAATCCCATGTCTTTTTCAGGTGCTCCTTCCACTTGGAGCTTCTCACCGCCTTCATCCTGTATTTTTTGTAGGGGGAGTGGAAAAAGTTTCTGAGTTTCTTGTGGAGAGTTATCTTGTGGCCCTGAAACATGAAGGAATCTTCGTCAAGTATTGTCGATAAAGGGTCATGAGGATCATTTGCCCACTTGTAATCACAAATGTATTCATGAACATGGTATGCAAAATCCTCATCCATTGCGGACCTGGCCGAAGACACCAGATGGTACAGATCGGGAAGTAATCTCTTTTTGGAGGCAAGCCATTTTCGAAGGAATCTGCTCCAGGTTAGCCTCACATAATCAGGGACTTCCTGGCGACTGATTGATTCATAGTATTTTACCGATGATCCCATCAACTCAACTATCAAATCGTGCCGGTTGGGAATCTCTATTTCTGAGGCGCCACCTCTGGCTTCTTCAAAGACCTGAAGGATTCTGGGTATTTCCGAAAAGCCCTTCTTTAGAGACTCGGGGTGCAGTGAGTTGGCTAACGCTCTTTTCACACCCGTTTTTAAAAGCGGCAAAGGCTGGGGTTCCAGAAAAAGACTCATGACTCTTGTCAGATTCTCCAACCCTCCAACAAACAGAACCTCCTGGAATTTCCCGGAGGCTTCCCTAAGACGAGACGCTATGAAAGTATCCTTGGGTGAAGATTCGCTCTGAATAGAGTCAACATTGAGTTGGTTAAATTTTTCCAGGTATGCCTTTTGACCAACGGCGTCTACAATGAAGGGCTCAGAAACGTCCCGGTTGAGTGTAGGAAACCTGTAAGGGGTGGGATCAACAAACCAAACCGGAATGCTCAACTCAAGTCCTGATCGCACAGCCTCAACAACTCCGTCCGATCCCTCCACGATCCATACCCCGTTCTCATCATCGTAAGTTTGAAAGATGATCACGGAATGGGATGGCAATTTTCGTACGGCGGTAGTGATTTGTTCGCGTAACGAGAACGGAGCCTCCACGCAGATGACGTCCGGCTTCTGCGAAAGAATCAGTTTTCTGATCTGGACAGCATATTCAACAGCGTACGGATGATAGCCAACAAAGGTCACATTTTGAGTCTTTGGGACATCAAACCATCGCCGGCCCATTAAATGCGACACTCGTCTCTCCTACAATCTGGCTTACTGACTGGGCTAATGCTTGCCACTTCGAAATACCGGACTTGAATTTGATAAGCCTGTGAGCGTACCTGGCTATATTCAGGCCGTCCCTGACACTTAATTCCTCATCTCGGCAGTGAGCTTTCTGCAATAACTCTACTACAGCATTTAGTAATTCATCAGAAGGCGCTTTCAACTGCGTCCTTAAAATCCTGTATTCTTCATCTCGAGTCGGATAGTCCATCTGAATACCGGGTTGGAGCCTTGAGAAAATGTATTCGGGCACTTCGAAGGTAGAAGCGTCCTCGTTCATCGTGACACAGATTCTGAATTTTTCAGATGCCCTGATTTCCACGCCTGCAACTATTGAGTAGACAGACCTTCTCATGTCCAGAAGAGGAGCGAGTGAAGCCCAACTCTTCTCACTCATTCTATTACCTTCATCAAGCAGACAAATGCCACCCTGTATCATAGCGCTGACCAGCGGAGAAGCCACATATCTTATTTTTCCCTCGTCGGCGATAACTGGGGAGACGATCAAGTCCTCCGGCTTGGTATCGACAGCGCATTGAAAAATGTAGAGGTCCTGTTTCCTGATCTTGGCCGCTGTTATAGCCAGAGATGTTTTTCCGACCCCAGGCTTGCCAAGAATGCGCGGCTGCATAGGAGGATCATCATCTTCGTCTGACCAGGCTGCAAGCAACTGGCTCAGAGGGTCCTCCATCCCCACCCACTGCACGTCAAAAAGTGGAGGGCGCATCAAATGAATTTCGACGCCATCAATTATGACTGAATTTCTGTCTACCATATTTTCTCAGACACTTCCTTGTTGGATGTACTTATATGAAACGTTCAAAAACGACATTGGATAGTAACCGACCGCGATCGGTAAATCTCATCTGAGAACCATGAAATTCCAATAGACCTGCGTGTATCAGATTTCCGAGTCGAGCTAGAACGAATTCTTCGACATCTATTTTATACCTGTCACTCATCGCTATTAGATCAACTCCTTGATTCAAACGCAAGCCCATCAGCAAAGCCTCGACCATTCTGGTATGCGGATCAAGTTCCAGTCTGGTTTCCCATGGAAATTCGCCGGCCACCACAGACTCTTTATATTTTTCGAAAGATACTTGATTTGAATACCTCAGTGCCTCTAGTCTGCCGTGAGCCCCCTGCCCTATTCCCAGGTAAAATCCATCGGTCCAGTATTTCATGTTGTGTATGGATCGGCGCCCGGGTCTGCAAAAGTTGGATATTTCGTACTGCTCATAATCGTGGCGCGTTAAATCATCGCAGACCATTTCATACATGTCCGCGCTCAGGTCGTCGTCCAATGCCTGTAAGAGTCCTCTGTCGCAAAGTGACTCAATTGCCGCTCCTTTTTTTATTTCAAGCAGATAGACCGAAACATGTTGTGGATCACTTGAAACTAGCCTGTGGAGGCTCCTTCGGACCGATTCAACGGTCTGTTCAGGATAGCCTACCAGCAAATCCATGCATATGTTTTGAAAGCCGGCTTGTTTTAGCTGATTTACCGCATTTATGGTGTCTTCGCCGTCATGCAGGCGGTTCATGGATTTCAGTTCGGAATCAACGAATGATTGAGCCCCAAGGCTGATTCGATTAATACCGAATCGTTTCCATGATAGGGCCTTTGCCTGATCGAAAGTGGCCGGATTGACTTCAATTGTAATTTCAGCGTCGCTCTGGATGTGGAAACTCGAAAAAAGCAACTCCAGGATGACTCTCCATTCATCCTCACGAGCAACTGAAGGGGTCCCTCCACCAATGTAGATTGAATCAAAGCGTTTTTGGGCGGACTCAGGGACGTCTTTTCCGAAGAGTCGCGCGTACATCTCGATCTCTGATTTGATCAGATTGAAATATATGGAAGCTTGTCCGCCGTCATAGACAGAACTGATAAACGAGCAATAATTACATCGATCCAAACAAAATGGAAAATGGATGTATATGCCGCCAGGCGCCTGAGGGCCAGAGAATGCAGTTTCGGAGGTATTCATGTTGGGAGTTCGCCGGAACGGTCAGGTGTCACAATTGTGGGTAACGAATCAACAAAGCTGGCTGGGGGACGAGGATTCGAACCTCGGTTAACGGGGCCAGAACCCGTCGTCCTGCCGCTAGACGATCCCCCAGCAGGTTCCCAATAGTAACTATTTGAGTCACATTATGTCAAGTCGATTTATCAGATCGCAACGGCAAACGCTGTTTGAGGGATTCCAGAGAGACTGCCCCGGCTCTGTATATTACCGGTTCGCCTAGTTCCAGCGCCATCACCGTTGATGGGAGTCCTCCCGCTGTCTGGCCGCTGTCGATCACACAGTCTGCAAGCTTCAGAAGAGACTCTGGAATCTGCTCAATACTTGAGGCGTTTAGACCACCCGAAAGATTCGCGCTCGTAGCCGTAATCCATCCTCCGCTGATTTCCGCCAGCGCCGACGCCGGACATTGCGGCGGAATTCTGATTCCCACGCGGTTACGCGCGCCACGCAGAGCTGGAGGAAACGTGACTTTCAAATTTACCAGCACTGTCAGGCTCCCTGGCCAGAACTGCTGCCCAAGTTCAAACGCGTCATCAGATTCTTCAGCAATCATTCCAGAGGCAACTCTTACCGACGACGCTATCAAGGGAAGCGGCTTGTTAAATGATCTACCTTTCAACAAAAAAATTTTCTTAACAGCGTCTTCACTAAATGGATTGGCAGCCATACAGTAAAAGGTTTCTGTAGCAATTATTACAACGCCGCCGCCTTTAAGGACAGAAGACGCCCGTTTCAATTTATCAAGATCGAACTTTTCCATACTCATGCAACGATCTTGAACCACTAAAGCCCAAGGGCTTCCTTAATCTCGTTTTCCCTAAAACCCACTATTATTTTCTCTCCAATTATAACTGTTGGAAAAGCGCATCGCGAAGTCAGTTTCTTGATCTCTTCGATGGTCGCCTTTTTCTCATCCTCAGGCAACAGATCAACATCCGTAAATTCAAATTCGACCCCGCTGTCTCCAAGAAATTTCTTGCATGATCTGCAGTGACTGCATGTGCTTAAAGAGTATAGTTTGCATGTGGACATATTAGTTTCCAATCCTCCTTGTTGTTTGAACAATGTGTAATTGGCATTGCTTGATTATGAAGGCTAAAAAAAAATACCATACTTCGGATTCAAAGTCATGAACCATTGATGAGCGCTCGGACAGCAAAACGCAAGTCCCAAGATAGTACCTTGTGCATGAATGAACAGGATTAAATACTCATTCAAACTATTGATCTTATTGTTGTAAACGTACAACGCCTGCAGTTTGACTTTTTACTGGATCGAGTGTTAAAGTAATGGGCTAAAGTAAGGATCACCAATCTTCAAAGGTTAATTTCATGTCAGCATACGAAAAAAGGGCTCTAATAACAGGAGTTACCGGTCAGGATGGAGCATATCTGACTGATTTTCTATTGAGAAAGGGCTATCAGGTTTGTGGAGTGAAACGACGTAGCTCACTCATCAACACCCAGCGCATAGACACTTTCTATCAGGATCCTCATGCCACCGACCGACAATTGGTCCTTGAGTATGGAGACATGACTGATTCCACAAATCTAATCAGAATCATCCAGCAATTCCAACCTACGGAAATTTACAACCTTGCGGCGCAGAGCCACGTAAAGGTGTCTTTTGAGACACCGGAATACACGGCAAATTCAGACGCAGTGGGGGCGCTAAGATTGCTCGAAGCCATAAGAATCCTTGGGCTGGGCAAATCAGTCAAGTTCTATCAGGCGTCGACAAGCGAACTTTACGGCAAGGTACAGGAGATTCCGCAGACCGAGAAAACTCCGTTTTATCCTCGCAGTCCTTACGCCGCCGCCAAGCTTTACGCTTACTGGATAGTCCGAAATTATCGAGAAGCTTACGGCTTTTTTGCATCAAACGGGATATTATTCAACCACGAATCCCCGATGAGAGGGGAAACGTTCGTTACAAGAAAGATAACCCGCGCAGTCGCACGTATAAAATTGCAGATGCAGGATTGCATTTATCTGGGCAATCTCAACGCCAAACGCGACTGGGGCTATGCCGGAGATTATGTCGAAGCTATGTGGCTCATAGTACAGCATCATGAAGCGGATGATTTTGTTGTCGCTACTGGTGAGAATCATTCGGTCCGGGAGTTTGTGGACAGATCGTTCCGGGAAGTCGGAATAAACCTGGAATGGCATGGCTCCGGGATCGATGAGAAAGGTATTGACTCGGAGACCGGAAAGACGCTGGTTCAGGTAGACCCAAGATATTTTCGCCCGACAGAGGTCGATGAGTTGCTGGGCGACCCGACCAAGGCCAAAGATTTGTTGGGGTGGCAACCACGCGTAAAATTCTCTGAACTGGTGAGGAGAATGGTGATTTCCGACCTGAGAGAGGCCGAAAAAGAACAACTTTGCAGAACAGCCGGCTTTAATTGATGCATTAGAACGGTTTGTCCTATCTTTTGGACGCCGTTTTTACCAGTTCAGGCAGGGAAACAAGCTGATCATGCAGCAAAGTTCTACAATCGAACAGAACTGCGTTTTCATGGACTAATGCTATGACGGGCGGCTTTCCCAATCTGAGGTTGCGTTCAAGTTTGGCGGCTGAAATTTGGGAGTGTCTCACAGCGACGCGCGGTCCCTCGAGGTCGCCCATGGGCAAAGCTCCGCCACCTACCCTGCCTGCGCCATGCTCTATGTTCACTTCATATCCGGCGCCTAGCGCGCTTCTCAGGGAATTCGCAAGGAATTGCGCATCAGCGTCAAGCTTGTCCCGCGACCGGGCAATCATCCCAAGCGTTGGAATCCGATCAAAAGGCCCCTCAGGTTTGACATACTGTTCCAATGTGGCCTCAAGGCCGGCGAGTGTCATTTTGTCCATCCTGAGCGCTCGAGTCAGAGGATTCTTCCTCATCGCCTCTATGTACTGTTTCTTGCCTACCAGCAGACCGGCCTGAGGCCCTCCCAGGAGCTTATCTCCACTGAAGCTGACAATATCAACCCCCCCAGCCACCACAGACTGAACCGTCACTTCATCGCTCAATCCGAACGGCGCAAGATCCACCAAACAGCCACTGCCCAAATCCATCATAGTGGGAATGTTGTGTTTTCGTCCGATCTCGACCAGTTCATGCAATTCCACTTCTTTGGTGAACCCTACTATTCTGTAATTGCTGGTGTGACACTTCAGGATCATGGCCGTATTTTCATTTATGGCCCCTTCGTAGTCACGCACATGAGTCCTGTTGGTGGCCCCCACCTCTCTAAGGACCGCTCCGGATCTCTCCATTACTTCAGGAATCCTGAAAGAGCCTCCAATTTCAATGAGTTCTCCGCGCGAGACAATGACCTCTTTTCCCTGAGCCATTGTTGAAAGCGCCAGGAGCACTGCGGCTGCGTTGTTATTGACTGCCATGGCGGCTTCTGCCCCAGTCAATTCTTCGATCAGAACTCTCAAGTGAGAATTTCTCTCCCCCCTTTTCCCCTTGTCGATGTCAAACTCCAGGTTGGAGTATGACAGAGCCGCCTCCATGATTTTGTCTACGACAGGCTGTGGCAGGGGAGACCTACCGAGGTTAGTGTGAATGATCACACCGGTGGCATTTATTACTGTCGTCAGCTTGGGTCCGTAGAGCTTTTCAGCTTCAACAAGGACGCGCTGCTCAACAGAATCAACATCGCAGTCTTTCTCTGAAAGGTGACCGTTAATTATACCTGATCTGATGGAGTCCAAAGTCTTTCGGACTATGCGTTTCACAGTAATCTCTGAATACAGGAGTCGCAGACGTGAAGCCGATTCTCCGGCGAGCGTTTTATCGACTGATGGGAGTTTTCTTAGAATGGACGAGAAATTGTTGTCGGACACAAACAAACCTTCCTCAGGACCTGGATTTTAATTTAAACGATTTGACTGCTTCCTCGAAACCCGGGACGTAATTCTTGAAATCTTTTGACGGTACAGTAAAATCGACGTTCACTACCTGCTTCTCAGTGACGATCAAGAGTCGCCAGGAACGCAGCCGCGTATTGTCAGAGGGCGCTTTCTCTTTGAACAAAGCCGCCTTTGCGCCCCTAATTTTGACGTTTTTTACCTCTTCGACAGTTTTGTCACGTTGTCCAGCTTTTTTAAGGGCATCAAAAACTGTAGGGCCGGACTTGAAAAATATCTCACCTACTACCAGATAAATTTCTGCAGGCCCCTTCGCCCACTTCAGTATGCCTGGTTCATCAACGGCTACGGATTTGAAACCATCTGGAACTTTCATATCAAAAAAAAGTTCTCCGTTTTCATTGACTTTCTTGCTGTCCCTGGGGGCTTTATGGTTCTGAGCTTCAGAAACGTCACACAGGATTATCAAGAAAGAACAAACGAAAACGAGAAAAATCAGCCAATTGCCGGATTGTCTTTTCAGGTTGACCTCCTGAAGCATTTGCCTTTAGTTATTGCTATGTGTCGTGAGGAAAGCAAAAAGCAATTACTCACGTGATGATATCAAAAAATTGGGTGAAAAGACATCAAACAGCCAAACAAAAAAGTAAAACTGTATTCACTCGGTTGCAAGGTGAATCAGGTAGAGACTGAATCCATAGCTCAACTATTGAAGAAGATTGGTTTTGAGTTGTCAGATGAATATCCTCAACTAATCTTTGTGAACACCTGCTGTGTCACAGGACGCGCAGAAGCCAAATCAAGACGATTCGTCGGACGATTGGCAAAAACATTTCCATCTTCGAAGATCATTGCGGCGGGTTGCCTAGCGGAACTGAAGCCTGAGGACCTTGTTTGCCTGGGAGAAAATATCCAGTCCCTGGGCACTGTAGCCAAAGACAGGTTGTTATCCGCGGAGTCACTCTTGGACACGACGTTTGGAACACACCCCGAATTGAAAGCCCACACATGCCATGAATTCAGCCAACTTCCCACGCCTTTGTCACAGGACAGGTCGAGAGCTTTCCTCAAAATTCAGGACGGATGCTCTCAGCGATGTTCGTATTGCATCGTTCCTACCACCAGAGGCCCTTCCAGGAGCAAGAATATGGCGAAGGCGCTTCAGGACGTCACTGACCTTGAAAATTCCGGGTTTCCTGAAATTGTGCTGACGGGCATCCATCTTGGGGCTTATGGGAGAGACCTAAACCCGGAGTCGAGTCTTGAGGAATTTGTGTCCAACTCATTAAACTCTCTGAAGAATTCACGATTAAGAATGTCATCCATCGAGCCCCAGGAGATTTCCGAAAGACTCATTGACATGGTAGCCGAGGATTCCAGGCTATGTAACCATTTCCACATTCCAATACAGAGTATGGATGACAGCATTCTAAAAGCCATGGGGAGACCTTACTCATGTTCACTGATTCAGGAATTAATCTCACGCATTCTCATCAAAATTCCCGAGGCTTGTATCGGCGCAGACATAATGGTCGGTTTTCCGGGCGAGGATGACACGTCTTTTGGGCTTACGTTGGAGGCTCTTAAAAGATCCGGACTGTCATACCTGCATGTTTTTCCGTTTTCCAAAAGGCCTGGGGCGCCAGCGTCAAACATGAAAGGAACGCCCGACAGGAAGGCCGTGGCCAAAAGGGTTCTGGAACTCAGGGATTTGTCAAGCAGGCTTCGGGATAGGTTTTATGGGAAGTTTTTGGGAAGCGAACTACAAGCCTGCCTGGAGTCGGGCCATCAAGGCGTCGCCGGGTCGGTTCACGTCCGGACGGATAACTATATTACCGCCCTACTATTGAAAACCGATCTAGATTTAAAGGGTCGGTTGTTCAAAATCAGGCTTGATAGAATTGAAGGTGAATTTGTGTCGGCAACCCTTGTGTAAATAATTCACTTGCGGGCGCCGCCATAGCATCGTCACTGTATCTTGCCACTTTATTCCACAGTCCTGTGAATGTATTCCTTGGCCTTGGCCAGATGATCCCTGACCTGAGTGAGGTCCTCTATTCTGGACTGATTGGCAAAATTGATGAAAGCTTCGGTAGCCATGTAAGTGTGGTTTATAGATTGCCTTATAAGGTCATGATACTGCGCGTATCCTTGGGGAGGAATGATGGAAAATATCTTGGAATCCAGTATTCTCAAGTCACGCTTCATGGATTCCATCTTGAGATTTATTTCTTTGGGCAGTGCCTGGGTGTGAGATTCCGAAGGGTCAAAGTCCGCTATGCTCAATGAGGGTGTACGCGCCATCAGGAGCGACAATTCCTCCAGTATGGGCGCCGTTTCCTTCAGATACTTTTTCAACTCTGGGGTCATGGTCGAATCTTCATCAAGCGGGGATGGTATCCTCTCCTTTTGAGGGATCACAGGTTGCTCAGTCGGTTGCGGCGATTCCTTGGTTGTAACAGGGACTTCTTTCTCCGGTCTCGTTTCGGTGATAGTCTTGTGCTCTTTAGAAGGAATGCTGCTGATTCCCTGATCCGGTTCCGGTGGGGTCATCGGTTGATAAATCGGTGGAGCGGCAAGTTCCGGCTCTTCTCTCATCACACTCGGTGGCGCAAGCTCTTCCTTGGGCTCGGCCGTTACCTTTGGCTCCTCAATCTCAATAACTAGTGGCGCTCGACGGTTTTCCGCCTGAATCAAATCTATCTCTGACTGTGACTGTCCAATGGCAACGCTCTCTATCGGCAAACTCTTTACCGTGTCTTTGGCCGCCTCCACCTCGATCATATTTGGTAACGCAATCATTCTTTTCGGAATGATCTCTTTAGTTGGTTCAGGTAAAGATTCCGTAATGTTGACGGGCGATATGGGCTCTCTGAATGGAGGGCTATGGGGCTCTGGGCGCTGTCTTTCCTGTGGCCTGGGCTGAGGCTTTTCCAAAGGCGCAACCTGTTCCTTCGGCGCTGGAGGCGGTAATTCAATTATAGTTGGTTCAGGTTGCCGATCAGGAGTTCTAGGAGGAGTTATCCTGTAAGAAGGTCGCTCTGCGGTTTCAGGGACCGTCGGAGTAACTTCGGATTCGAGTCTGATATCCTCCCTGATTAGAGGGATGGCTTCAAGCGGCTCTTCTTCCTGCTTCCTGTGTCTCGAATCAAATGGAAGTCTCATAGGAATTGGACCCGGACGCTCCATTTGCTGTTCCCTGGGGCCCTGCTGGTGCAAAGGAGCGCTCTGGTAAACTTCCTGGGGTGAACTTACCGGTCCGCGTTTGGTTTCAGTTGGCTCTTTTTTTGGAGGGGTATCACCGATAATCCTGTTCATTCTGATCTCAGGAATCGGCACCTTGAAGCCAGTTCCGCCGATGGTTGCCGATGAATTACCCGGCCCCGAACTCATCACCGGCAATTCCGGACCGGCTTCTCTGGGACCTTGAGCGAAGGCGCAGCAATCAAGAATAGCGCTAATTAATAATAACAGAGAAATAAAGCACAACGAAACCGTTGTGAACGGCAAGTTGGATTTTGGTTCAGCAACCATAAATTCTGGCTGGGTGGTTATGGCTTTCATGACGGCTCAACTCAAGAGTAGTCATTTTTTATACCATAATTTTAGCCCTTTGTTACAGTTTCGTCAAGTTTATGTAGAATATTGTCGAGTTCTGTCGATGATAATGGACGCAATGCGAGAGACTGAACCTTATCCAGCACCCCGTTGATAAAAGCCCCGGAGTTTTCCGCCCCGTATTTTTTGCCTATTTCAATGGCTTCATTAAGCACGACCGGAGCTGGGGAGTCCGGTAAAGAAGTCATTTCTGCAATAGCCATTCTCAGGATGTTTCTGTCAACCCGGCTTATTCTGTGAAGTTTCCAGTTTGTTGAAAATTTTGTGATGATGGAGTCTATAACATCCCTGTCATTAGCAACGGCTTCTACAAGTTGACGGGCAAAGTCCCGTAAAATGCGGTCCATTTTAAGGGTTTCTTCCGGTTCAGTCTCAAAATGTCTCTCCAGAAAATTAAGAACATCAATAGGATCCTGTTTCCTGGCGTCTGCTGCGAACAGAACCTGCAGCACGAACTCACGTGTTTTGCGTCTTGATGGCACTTTTCTATTACTCTACCTTACTAGAGAGACCTTCACGGAAACTCAATCATATCAGCCTAAGAACATTGGCCATTTCAATGGCCGAGATAGCAGCCTCTGCGCCCTTGTTTCCGGCCTTGGAACCGGCACGTTCAATTGCCTGTTCAATGGTGTCCGTGGTGAGGACTCCGAAGCTGACGGGAATCGAAGTCGATATTGCGGTTTGGGCCACACCTTTGGCTACTTCTGAGGCTATGAAGTCAAAATGGGGAGTTGACCCTCTGATAACCGCTCCCAAGGCTATGACCATATTATACTTGTTGGATTTAACCGTCGCCGCCACTGCCTGTGGAATTTCAAAAGCGCCGGGGACCCTTATTACGGTAATTTCATCCTCATTTGCGCCATGCCTGACTAAAGTGTCAATGGCGCCTTCTATCAAGCGCCCCACCACAAATTCATTGTATCGGCTCGCAACTATGGCAGTCTTCGCGCCGGAGGCGTCAAAAGAGCCTTCTATCCTTCTAATCATAGTAGCTCCTAAATATTAGATATTTAAGAATTGTTCGGGTGGCGGGCGCTGCATGAAGCAACGCCCGCAATTATTACATTCTGCAGTTCAGTTCGTAGGTATGGCCCATTTTTTCTTTCTTTGTCTGCATATACTTCATGTTCGTCTCACAGGGCTCTATCACAATAGGCACCTGTTCGACTACTTCGAGCCCGTATCCCTGCAAACCTACTATTTTTGTGGGATTGTTCGTCATCAGGCGCATTTTGCGAACACCAAGGTCATGGAGCATTTGTGCGCCCAGACCGTAATCTCGCAGGTCCGGTTTGAATCCTAACCTGATGTTGGCCTCCACTGTATCACATCCCTGGTCCTGAAGCGCGTAGGCCTTTATCTTGTTCAAGAGACCTATTCCACGACCCTCCTGCTGCATGTAGAGGATGACGCCCTTGCCTGCTTCTTCAACCATTTCCATGGCCTTTTCCAACTGATTTCCGCAGTCACATCGTCGGGACCCAAACACATCGCCAGTCAGGCATTCAGAATGGACCCTTACGAGAATGGGTTCATCCGGGTGTACTTCACCTTTCACCAAGGCGACATGGTTATGCTGGTCAACGTCGTTCTCATACACGATAAGACGGAAATCACCACCAAAGTCAGTCGGCAATACGGTCTCTGCGCCTCTTCTTACGAGTTTCTCGTGATGCATGCGGTATTCGATTATATCTTTCACAGTGCAGATTTTCAGGTCATGCTTTTCCGCCATGGTCATCAAGTCGGGAAGTCTGGCCATTGTTCCGTCATCATTAAGGACTTCACATATTACACCAGCGGGCTTGAGTCCGGCGAGCCTGGCCAGATCCATACTGCCCTCTGTTTGGCCGGCTCTCACAAGCACTCCACCCTTTTTAGCCCTCAATGGAAAAACATGTCCCGGCGAAATTATGTCATGTGGGCCTGCATGTTCGTCGATGGCGGTCAGGATCGTCACAGCGCGATCGTAAGCAGAAATGCCGGTGGTCACTCCACGCGCGGCTTCAATAGAAACTGTGAATGCAGTGCCGTAAGGAGACTTGTTGTCAGCAACCATCATTGGCAAGTCAAGTGATTCAATCTTGTCCCTGGTCATGGACAGGCACAATAAACCCCGGCCGTATTTGGTCATAAAATTAATGGCTTCTGGAGTAACCTTCTCCGCAGCCATGGTCAGATCACCTTCATTTTCTCTGTCTTCGTCATCAACGAGAATCACCATACGGCCCTGTTTTATCTCTTCGATGGCTTCTTCAACACCTACAAGCACGCCCATTTCAGGCATCCTCCTTACATAAATCCGTAATCTTTTAGCGTCTTTTCCGTCACCCCGCCCTTGGCTGATCCGGGGGACACGAATTTTTCAATATACTTCCCTATGATATCATATTCAACATTTACTGTATCATTGATGTTTTTTTGCGTCAATCCCGTAAGATTTGCAGTGTGCGGGATGATCATGACCCAAAAACGATTCCCATCGACTTTGTTCACGGTTAGACTCACACCATTGATGGCGACACTTCCCTTCTCGACAACATAACGGCCCGAATCGACTTGAAAACCTAGTAGGAAACCTTGTCCAACCGACCTGTTCTCAATCATGTTGCCGACACAGTCCACATGCCCCGACACCAGATGGCCTCCCAATCTGGACCCAAGCGTCAGGGCCTTTTCGAGGTTCACTTCTGAGCCCGACCTTAGGCTTTCCAACGTAGTCACTCGCATCGATTCAGGGGAGATGTCGGCGGTAAAAGATTGGGCAGAGGTCTTCAAACCCGTTACTGTAAGACATACTCCATCAACCGCTATTGAGTCTCCCAGTTTGACATCAGTCAAATTCAGTCCGGACTTTATCGTTATTCTAAAAAACCTGTTGGCGGGCTCTATTGATGATATGGAGCCACGAGCTTCTATTATTCCTGTAAACATTAGACTTCCCGTAATGATCAGCCCTGAATCTCTGAACTGTCATTGTTTTTGGTTTGCCATAAATGCCTCGTATGTATCCTTCCCATAGCGGACAACATACTTGATTTTACGTTCGGCGCATCTGCCTCAATTTTTGAAATTAATTCTTTCACGTACTTTCGTCTATGGTTCGTCATCCCCTGGTAGGGACACGAACATCCTATGATTGGAACATCATGGTCTCGGGCAAATTTTGCCGTGAGTTCTTCACTAACATAAACCAGCGGTCTTATGACAATATTTCTTCCATCATCTGAGTGGAGCATGGGAGACATGCCTTTTATTGAGCCGTTGAAAAATAAGTTTAGCAACAGGGTTTCAATGAAATCATCGGCATGGTGCCCGAGGGCTATTTTGTTCCAATTGTTTTCCGCTGCGTACGTATAGAGCACCCCTCTGCGCAAGCGAGAACAGAAGGAACAGGGGTTGGTGCCATGTGTGAGGTTGTCATTTATGATTTCCGTCAGATTGCCGTAAACAATGTTAAATTGAATCTTCTCCGAGGATAGTCTTTCGGAGAGAGACTCACATGAGAAAACATTTGGCCCGGGATGAATAGTCACAGCGCCTACTTCGTAATGCACCGGGGCCTTGCGCTGTAACTCTCTCAGAGCAAGCAGCAGCGACCAGGAATCTTTGCCACCGGACAATGCCACTAGAATCCTGTCACCGTCCTCAATAAGATTGAAATCACCAATGGCCTTGCCGACCCGCCTTGTCAATTTCTGCCGCACATGTCACTCCATAGACTCATTTTGGTCACGGTAGTCATAAAACACAACTTGCGCTATAATGTTGGATTGCTCGTGTTTTGTCCAATGACTGAGCTGGAGAGTCACAAAACATAAAAGCGCCAAGACTGAATATATAGCAAAATCAGTAAAATGAGTCCGGAGTCTAAAATTGTTTTTTTTGAGTAACGTTGCCAAGTATTTCAATGGAAAACCACTGTTCGAGCAGGTAAGCCTTAGTATTCACAGAGGAGACCGTGTTGGGATAGTTGGACCCAACGGGGCAGGAAAGTCGACCCTGCTGGGAATGATGGAAGGTGTAATTTCGTCAGATGCGGGTGAAATATCAATTGAGAAAAGGATACGCGCCGGAGTTCTCCACCAGGAACTGATCCAGGGTAACGATGGTCCGATCATCGATGAAATTATGAATGTATCCGATGATCTGCGTGAAATACGAAAGAGACTGAAACAGCTTGAATCAGAGATGTCGATGCTGTCAGAAAACGACTCTGAAGGAGACGGACTCCTGGAAGAGCACGGCGCATTGCTGCACGAATTTGAACGATATAACGGGTACACACTGGAAGCTAGAGCCCTGAAAACACTCCAGGGATTAGGATTCAAGCAGGAAGATGCCAGAAAACGTTGGAGCGAGTTTTCGGGCGGTTGGCGGATGAGAGTGGCCCTGGCAAAAATACTTTTGTCCGAACCTGACGCGCTGTTGTTGGATGAACCGACCAACCACCTGGACCTGGAAAGCCTGATCTGGGTTGAGGAATACTTGTCAGGATTCAAGGGCGCGTTGGTCCTTGTAAGTCATGACCGGGCATTCCTGAACAAGCTTGTCACAAGAATATTTGAAGTGGCTAATGGTAAAGTTACCACATATACGGGTAATTATGATGATTTTGAGCAAAATAAACAAACCCAGGAAGAAATATTAGTTTCGGCGTACAAAAATCAGCAGGAAAAAATTAAGAGGATAGAGAAGTTCGTAAATCAGAATCGTGTAAAAGCTCGTACAGCGAGCAGGGTTCAGAGTCGACTAAAGATGCTGGACAAAATGGAGAAAGTTGAACTACCCACACGACAAAGGAAACTGAAGTTTACATTTCCAGCCTCGCCTGCTTCGGGAAAAAGAACACTGCAGATCAACGACCTCGTAAAAAGTTATGATTCAAACGTAGTCTACGATGGTTTTGACTTCGCCGTAGACAGAGGCGAACGGGTTGGACTGATCGGCCCCAACGGCGCCGGTAAATCCACGCTAATGAAAATTATAGCCGGAATGACCCCTTATGATTCCGGATCACTTAAATACGGCCATAATGTCAAGCCGGGATATTTTGCCCAGCATCAGTCCGAAATGCTCAATTCGGAATTGACTGTTCTCGAGGAGGCTTATTCTACATCTTCATCAGTAACGGAACAGGAGGTTAGGAACCTTTTGGGGGCCTTCCTGTTTTCTGGAGACGATGTTTTCAAAAAGGTAAGAGTGCTGTCCGGTGGTGAAAAGAGCAGACTGGCCCTAACCAAGATATTGCTCTCCCCTCCTAATCTTCTGCTCATGGACGAACCCACAAACCATCTGGACATACCGTCGTGCGAGATACTCGAAGAAGGGCTCAAAAAATACGACGGCACGCTGATTCTTATTACCCATGACAGACGTCTTATGAACGCCATCTGCACCGGTATCCTTGAAGTTGAAAAGGGCCGTCAGGAGTATTTTATCGGAAATTATGAGGATTACGTCTATAAAAAGAAGCTGATGGAAGTAGACCAGACCTCTGAAGAAGCGAGCCCTGTGGTCTCCGTTCGAGTCAACATTGAAAAAGAAGCGCTCAAGAATGACGACAAAGAATCCAGGAAAGACAGGAAACGGCGTGAGGCCCAGAATCGCATTGCTCTTTTCAAGAAACAGGGGCCAATACGGAAGGAATTAGCGGAAGTTGAGAAAAAAATCGAACTCCGTGAACAAAGATCGAGAGAAATTCACGCTTTTCTTGCCGACCCCTTGAACTATGAGAAAAAAGACCAGATGAGATCAATACTGGAAGAGGAGCCATCAGTTAGTAAGAGCTTAAAAATGTTGGAAGAACGATGGGAAGAATTGCAGCATCAACTCGAGGAAATGGAAAAAGAGTCACTGAATTTATCCTGACATCTCCCGAAAGGCTCCGGAGAGAATCAGGTCCGGTCTCCAACTAGGATTGCTAAATCTGATGACGTCTTTTTGCGACTCTGACCAGTTTCTTGAAGTCGGGGGATTGTTTGAACCTGCTTAAAGACCTCTCCGAAAGCGCTTTCTCAATGACGGCGGGACCTCCTGCTCCCACAGCCAGCCCCAGCACATCCAGAGCCAACTTGTCACGCCCTGTCCTGGCATAAACGAGAGCGGCATTATAGTGGAGCCACTCCGGTTCAAACGGATCATTTTCATCCATGGCCTGACGATAATAATCAAGGGCCTGTTCGTAAGCCCCCATTTCCATGTTGAGAAATACCAGTCTGCTCACTGTATACGGAGCCAGTCCCGGTATGGATTTCAGCTTACTCTGAATTTCCTCCGTCTTTTTTCTGGCCCCGTTGGTCCAGTAAGCGACAGCCAGGTCCGCAAGGGCAAACTGATCATCAGGCTCTTTCTTTAAACCGCAGATGTAATGCTTCACTGCTTGCGTTGGCTCAAGTTTCTTGTAAAGAAAGTAATATCCGAGATGAAAATCCACCTGGGCGTCATCCGGATCGGTTTCATGAGCCTTGCTGAACAGGCGCATAGCCTCTTGTTCCCTATCCATTTCAAGGTATAGGTGTCCCAGTTCAGTCAAGAACTGGCTATCTTCCGGGTTCAGATCCACGGCGTTTTTTAAATATACCAGCGCCTTGCGATACTCTGCTTCATCCAAGTATATCAGACCGATGTTGAAATAAGGGTCGGCGTTTTCACGGTCAAGTCCTATGGATGCCAGAAAATCCTGTTTTGCCTGCTCGATTTTCCCCATCTTCCAACTGATCAACCCGCGATTGTTGAACAGATAGGCCGAACCAGGGCCGCTTAGGCGAATTGCCGAGTCGATAAAATCTCGGGCGTCTTCGAGCCTGTTTTCCTCATACTTTTGCAGAGCCTTATCATTTAGCAGACGGATCTGCTTGTCTCGTTCATGTTCCTTGATATCGGAATAAACCAGGTTCCCGCTTCTGATCGAAGCGATTTCGAATTTGTCCAGTAACAAAGAATAATCAGCAAGCTCCAGATATTCATCGATCATTGAAACTTCGACTACGAAGACGGGAGCTTCAAAGTGGGCGCCAAAAAACGAAATGTAATAATAAGTGGTTACGTCCTCGACAACTTCTTCTTTTTCCCAGATTTCATCCGGATATTCCAAAGTGAATTCGACCCATGGACCAAAATAGGTTTTTCCTAGAAAGCTGGAGGCTCCGAACAATTCTGGAAAAGAGCTTATAATATCAGTCGGTTTTGGAAATTCGGGCAACCGGTATTCTTGTTTGTTACGATCGGATGACTGCTTATCAAACGATATATCCTCAACCTTAAATGCCATCCCTAATCCTCAATAGCTGAATCTGATTCTCTGAGGTCACAGCGCTGGACAAAAAAACGCGTTGAAGCGCCGTTAGCGACCTCGATCGTTAAATACATATTATAGAAAATAACATGAAGACCGTTATAGGTCAATCGATTCACCAAATTCAGACCATGGTCCCTTTTTTTGTAAAAAATTGTTGGGTCCGTGTGTTGGCCTTAAGTCTGATTCTTCACGCTGCTTCTTAAAGATCTTTCGTGGTGTCAATGTCCTGACTCTCAGTCATCGCCCTGGATACCGCAATGCCTGTTCCCACTATGGCGGCTGTTTCGGTTCTGAGTGTCAACGGACTCAGGCTGGCCTCCCAAAAAGATTGGGCTCGAACCTGCAAAATTTCGTTCGCTGTTAATCCTCCTTCCGGCCCCACCAGGATTGTCAATTCTCTCGATTCCAGTCGCTGCATCATGGCATACATGGGTTGTGCCCCTACAGTGGCCGACAGGAAGATTCGGCCACCCATCCCGTGGAGGGATTGGACAAATTGATTCAGTGTAACCGGATCCGTCACACTTGGTATTATAGAACGCCCGGACTGAGAGCACGCTGAGTCGATAACATTTTCCCATCTCTTTTTTTTCTCAGTCGGGCGACGATTACATCTCTCGAACAAAACCGGAATGAATGATTTTACCCCCAGTTCAGTGCAGTGACGAAAAATTTGTTCCATGGGATCGGGTCGAACACACCCAAACGCAAGAGTTATGTCCAGGAAACGTTCTGTGGGAAGTGTAATCCGCTCTTCAATTATGGCCCAGCCATCAGATTCCCGCACCGAATCCAGACGAACCAGAAAGCTTCCGGAACCGTCGGAGGCTATCAGTCTGTCCCCAGAACCCATTCTTAACACATCGCAGATATGAGCACGATTCCTGGTGGATAGCCTTATTCTGTTCCCGAGAATGTCTCTCTCATCCACTATTATTCTTTTGTAAGCAGCCATCTGAAAAAACGCTCAATCTCAGCCAAATCTCTGCCTGATGTATCTCTCCAGCCTGTTAAGGCCTTCCTCAATGTTACGCATGGAGTTCGTGTACGAGAACCTAATAAAACCTTCTGCGTTTGAGCCAAAATCGATTCCGGGCGCAACACCGACTCGAGCGTCCTCCAGAATCTCAAAAGCAAATTTGTAGGAATCGGCGCTAAATTTTTTGGCGTCGGCCAGAATGTAAAAAGCTCCAACAGGGTCGCTCCTGATTTCGAACCCTATCTGTCTCAATCTTGTTAGCATTCTTATTCGTCTTTCATTGAAGATGTCACGCATTTTTGAAGTTTCATCAGAAGAATGGGTGAGAGCTTCGACTCCGGCATGTTGAACAAAATCCGCAGCGCTAATGAAAAAATTCTGGCTCATTTTCTGAATTGGCCTGACAAACTCCGGTCTGCTTATCACATATCCCAGGCGCCAACCCGTCATTGCAAAAAGCTTGGAAAAGCCGTTAAGCACGAAAGCGTTTTCCGTGAATTCCAGTATGGTGCTTTCTTTTCCCTCATAAACCAGACCATGATAAATCTCATCAGATATGATTGGCAAACCAAGGTCCGAGAGCTTTTTCATGATGTCTCTGTCTAATACCGTTCCGGTTGGATTGGACGGAGAATTTATCATGATCGCCTTGGTTTTTTTTGTAATTGCCTGGGCGACTCGGGTTGGGCTCAACTGAAACCTTTCTTCGGGATAAACATTTACGAAGACAGGCGTTCCACCCAGGAATCGTACAAAATTTGGGTAACAGGCATAGTGTGGATCTGAGAGGATGATTTCATCTCCAGGATCCAGTAATGCGGCCAGGGCCAGTAGAATTGCCGGGGACGAGCCTGAGGTCACTATTACACATTGTGGATCAACCTCCACGCCATAGTGGCGGGCATGATAGGCGGAAACCGCCTTCTTGAGTTCAGGTAAACCGGTGCTGGATGTGTAATGGGTCTTTCCTGATCTTAGGGCTTCGATTCCTGCTCTTGTAATATTTGATGGGGTGTCAAAATCGGGTTCACCTACTTCCAGGTGAATTACGTCGGCGCCACAGGCGCTCATGTCCATAGCCCTTTCCAAAACATCCATCACAAGAAAAGGTGGTATTTCAATTGAGCGTTTTGATATAAACCTGTCGTAATCTCTCATAGACCAGAACTCCGATGCAGGTGGATAACTTCATAATATAATGAAGAAAAAGTCATAAGTCTTCCAAAAACTTGTTGATTGATTTCAAAAGGTTTCTTTGTTACAATAAAACCATCTATGGTAACTTGGGTATTCTACACATGGCGCAAATCAATATGAAGAAAAAATACCGCTCTTTTCGTGAGAACAACCTTTTGACGATTCTGTTAAGCGCTTTTCTTTGCTTCATGTTTGCTGACCCAGTTTACAGCGCTATCTACGGAATTAAGGACGCCCAGGGAAATTTTCTGCCTAAGGTTACAGTTTCACTAGGGAAAAAAGAAGTTGTTATCTCAAAAATTGACCCCGAGGAGAAATTCAAATCCTTTGCGCTCCTGATGAACAGCAAGAATACTAATCTGCTAAAAAATTTGAGTCAAATAAGTGTAGAGTGGCTAAACGCAGAAAACAAGGGAGGAAAACCCTCTCCGTTCATAAGCCCGTCTTATGACTCTTCGAAAATGAGGTTCGAGGAACCGATGACAAGATCGGTAACTCTCAAACTCATTGATAAAAGCGGTAAGAATCTTCTCGCCGCCAAAAACGCCTCGGATCTTTTTACGATTCAGATCGACAACAATTCTCTCACCCAGTCCCAGTCAGGACCGGAAGCAGACAGCCCGATCAAGTTCGGGTCAGGGCGCGACGTTTCTCTAAATCTGGACAAGACTCACATACAGTTCGACGAAAGTAACATAAAAAAGGGAGAAATAATCAATCTGGACAACCGTTCGGGCCTTGACCAGATAGTTGGCATAGAATTACCTGAAAAATCTCTCCTATATTATCAGATAGTCCGCAAACCGGAACAAACAAAAGTTCCCAGGGAGAATTGGGGCAGGTTCACGATAGGAAGCGATTCAGGGATTTTCATTGTGTTGATTCCTGAATCAGACCCCGCCCACCTGGCCGCTCTTGACGGCAAGGAAGTCCTTATAAGAGTGTATCAGGGAGACAAAATCAGAGAAACACTCAAAGTTCCTATCAGAACCTCCGGTGACTCAGGCTCGTCGAATCTTGAGCCTGCTTCCAGCGGCATTCAGGTGAGAGATATAACATCCTCCAAACCTTCATCCAAAGTAGACAGGCAACCTTCCAGAGATTCCGAAACCATGCCGGTGGCGCCAGACTCCAGAACAGCGTCCGCCTCAACCACCAAGGATGCTTCATCATTCTGGAACTCGACAATGCCCTGGATACTCTTGGTTTTTAGCCTCGTGGCGTCAATCGGCATTCTCGGATATGGCGCTTTTTTCCTCCTTCCCAAAATTCAGGTGCTTGAGGACAGGCTTGCCAAAAGTGAGATGTTCATCCATGGGAGCAGAGAAGCAATAAGGGAAGAACTGGATATGATCAAGGACGAGGTTTCGCGGCACACGGATCGTCCTACTCGGGAATAGCCTTATTCTCAATTCATTTTTTCAAAAAATCTCGTAGTTGACTATATTTTTTGGGATTGATATATTTGTGGGCTTAGGTTTATCCCTGAAACAGTAAACACATGCCTGGAGAAATTTATGTTCGGTCCTCTTCCATCAAGATATTTTCTTACGGCAGGATGCGGAGAAGCGTCTACCGAGTTAAACGCATTTGACGCTGCTCTGCTGGATGCCGGTGTCGGTGACACCAACTTGATAAAGATGAGCAGTATTTTACCGCCGGGGGCTACTCTGGTTGAGAAACACCCCCTGGTCAGGGGCTCATTTGTGCCATTAGCCTACGGTGATCGATCTTCTGACATTCCTGGACAGATTATTTCAGCAGCGGTGGCTGTTGGAGTGCCTGAAGACCCGCTGGAATCCGGACTCATTATGGAGTGCTCCAGGATAGGAGGACCTCAGGACTGTGAAAAGGCAGCCAGGGACATGGTAATAGAAGGAATGGAAAAAATCAGAAAGAGAAAAATCAAAGAGATCAAGAGCATTTCGGCGACTATTCGAGTTGAGAGAATCGGCGCCGTTTTTGCCGCGGTGGTGCTATGTCAGTAAAACATGATGGATGGTTTATAGAGACTTATGATGAAATTTCTGCTTTTGGACTCAAATGCTCCGAGAAACTGTATGAAGCTCAAAGTCCTTTCCAGAAAATAGAGATTTTCGACACCCCCGCCATGGGGCGTATCCTGATACTTGACGGCTGTTTCATGGTAACTCAGAAAGACACATTCATATACCATGAAATGCTCGTCCACCCAGCCATGAACATTCTGCGTGCGCCACGAAAAGCCCTTGTCATTGGCGGCGGTGACGGTGGCGCTGTGACCGAATTGGTTAAGTACAAGTCTCTTGAAGAGATAACGCTGTGCGAAATCGACGAGATGGTTACAACCTCGTGTCGTGAGTTCTTTCCGGAAGTTTCATCCGGTTTGGAAGATCCCCGTTCCATGTCGGCTTTTGAGGACGGAGCTGCTTTCGTGGCTAGACATTCGGATTACTTCGACGGCGTCTTTGTCGATTCAACGGATCCTGTTGGGCCAGGAAAGGCCCTTTATGAAGTTTCTTTCTATCAGTCTATAAAAAACAGCCTCAAGAAAGGTGGAATTGCAGTTTTTCAAACTGAAAGCCCCATCTTCATGGCTGATGTTTTCTCGGAAACTGTCGCAAAACTCAAGGGAGTGTTCGGGTCGGCAAACGCCATTCCATATTTGGCAGTGATCCCAAGCTACCCTGGAGGCATGTGGTCTTTCACTATGTGTTTGAATGATTCTGAACCCCTGATTCCGGGCTCATGCGATATTTCCCCGGAGATTCTGCAATCTCTTAAATATTACAACGCAGATATACAGTCTGCTGCTTTTGGGCTGCCCCAATTTGTGAAAGCCTTGGCTGGAATTTAAAGATCGGCCGGGGTTCCTAACATAGGACCATTCAGGCCCAGAAAAATCTCAGGCGGATTTGACCTGTCATCACAGGACTTGGACAACGTCAAATCCGCCTGATTATTTCCAAACCTCCAATTGATGGGAGTTTTATTCATGAACACACTGATGTTTCTGGAAAGTTATTGTTCAACACCCTTGAAGGACAGACCCGCAATTTTTGGATGCCCTTTGGATCACACCTCAACCTTTCGCTCCGGCTCAGATCTCGCTCCGAATGCAATACGTGAGGCCTCAGATTCAATTGAGACATATTCGCCGCTTCTTGATAGAGATCTGGTAGACCTGAAGTTTGCCGACCTTGGAGACACGCTTTTTTTCGATAAAAACCTTGAAGGCGCTCTGAACGAAATCGAATCATTTACCACCAATGTGTTGACTTCGGGATCAAAGCCCTTGGCCTTGGGCGGTGAACATACCGTGACTTTGCCGATCATTCGTGCTTTGAACAATTTTTTTGATGACTTCGTGGTAATACATTTAGACGCTCATACGGACTTGCGTCAGGATTATGAGGGCGCTCTACTGAACCACGCCACTGTCATTTGCAGGATCGTCGAACTGATCGGACCGGACCGTCTAATACAATTGGGAATCAGGTCTGGCACCAGATATGAATTTCAATGGATTAGGGACAATAAAACTCTGTATCAGTGGGAAGAAGGTTCAGAAAAGTCTATCCTGAAACTTGTCGGCGATAGAAAAGTCTACGTCACTCTGGATCTGGACGTAATGGATCCGGCATGTCTGCCTGGAACGGGCAATCCAGAGTCGGGTGGATGGTTTTACAACGATATGGAACGATTCTTCCGAATGTTGACTTTCATGAATCTGGTGGGGGCCGATGTTGTCGAACTCAACCCAAGACTCGATCAAACAGGCATGAGTTCCGTACTGGCTGCAAAGATTGTCAGGGAATTGTTGCTGATATTATGACGAGGCTGTTTCGTCCTAAAACAAAGTATTAGATCATATTATTACTTCATCTATCTGTTAATACATTATGTTGACATCAGAATGATGTTTTGATAAATCGAGATCCGAGTTGAGTCTGATTTTTATGTCCAGAGATTGGTACAATTGAAACTCAGAGTTAAATTTGGATTTCTGTCATTTCTGATGCTGATGGCGACATTTGTTCAGTCCACCATCGCAGGTCAGGAAAACATCGTCGGACAACACAGGAATGGGTGCCCGGACCTCATTGATTTGATCAAAGATCTCACGCCATCAGTCGTGAGCATATCCATCGAGCGCAACCATCCTCAAAAAACATCCCGGAAGCCACAGGCCGACCCTGTGCAGCGCCCACAACTTCCCAATGGAACCGGATTTGTGAACACATTTGAGACCGACACCATCGGTAGCGGTGTTTTTTATGACAATAATGGCCACATCGTGACGAACGCTCACGTTGTGGAAGGGGCTCAGAAAATATTTGTGACTCTTGCCACAGGCAAGGTTCTCGACGCCGTGGTGGTGGCATCACACCCTCGTGTGGACTTGGCATTGTTGAAGGTTGATCCGCCGTTAGGGGTTCGTGCGGCTTCCCTGGGCAGATCAGACGACGTCCAGGTGGGCGAATGGGTCTTGGCCATGGGAAATCCTTTTGGCCTTGGACGAACAGTGACAGTAGGCATCGTGAGCGGCAAGGGCCGTTTTCTCGGATTTGGCCCTGATGATAATTTCATTCAAACCGACGCGTCAATCAATCCCGGTAATTCAGGAGGACCGCTCTTCAATATGGCGGGAGAGGTTATAGGCATAAACACAGCCATAATTTCTACCGGCAAAGGTATAGGTTTTTCTATTCCTTCGAGTTTCATAAGGGAACTGGCGCAGGTCTCAAGAAAATCTTTTGAAAAAAGTCATGGCTGGCTGGGAGTTTACGTCGATGACGCTGGGGAATCCAGACAGCAGTCAGGCGGGTTGGAAACACCCCGAGGGGCAATGGTCGATGAGGTAATGACATCTACGCCTGCCCACAAGGCGGGATTGAAGAGTGGCGACATCATAATAAGCGCTGATGAGACACCAATAAAAAATAGCCGGGATCTCTCCCTCATAGTGTCCAGGGTCAAGCCCGGGAAGGTTCTACGAATGATCGTATTGAGAGAAAACAAGCGTCACGATCTCAACGTTGTTATGGGCATTCCACCTGAATAGCTATTCGCTGCAATCCGCCTCGGATTCTTGTCTGATTATTTCGACAAGATTTGCCACGGCTTTCTCCAACTCGTCGTTCACTACGTTGTACTTGAAGAACTGCGCCATGCTCATCTCGTGATATGCGTTCAACATTCTCACTCTTATGGATTCTTCCGAATCGGATTTTCGTTTTCTCAAGCGTCTTTCCAGCTCAGTAAGACTCGGTGCATTGACAAATATCCCAACCGCCTCCGGAATCTTGCGAAAGACCTCTTTGGCGCCCTCAACATCAATGTCCATTATCATGCGACCGCCATTTCCCAAAATTTCCCTGACAGGTCTTTCCGGTGTTCCATAAAGGTTCCCATGAACATTTTTCCACTCCAGAAATTCACCGGCCTTCGCCATACTCTTGAATTTGGATTCACTTATGAAGTAATAACTGACAGCGTCCACTTCTCCTTTACGAGGAGACCTGGTGGCGCATGAAACGGAATGTCGCATGTCAGGAAAAATGGAACTCAAACATTTTATTAGCGTCGATTTTCCTGCCCCTGATGGAGCCGACATTACAAATAAAGTAGGTTTGATCATCATTTTGGGCCTCATTAATAATATTGTTTACAATCGACCGCGTGACTATGGCCAAACTGATGTTTAAATTGCATAACACCATTTGGAAGGTCAAATTGATTTAACAGCGCTCGAGAAAGACACTATAATTGATTTCGCCACGATGTTCATATAAACAACGATTTGAATCCTGTCCAGGGGTAAGAACATGATAAAAAAATTTCTTTGGGTAATCCTTATGGCCTCTAGTCTGGCCGCTTCCATTTACGGTGGGTTTTTCAGGGAGTTCCTCGTATACGACAATCTTGAAAAATTTGAGAAGCTGAAAGACGTTGGAATAACCATCAAAATCCCGGGGTATGAAACATCTGGCAACAAATTTGAGGTTCAGTCCCAGATATTTTCCGAACCGGAAGTCGTGAACGCCATGACTTTTGAAGGAATAGGTCGATATAAGGATGGTCGTCTCATATCCAATTATCCGGATCTCAGAATGTTAAAAGGTCGTCTGCCATGTCCGACGTGAATCTAGTTGTTGAGCCTCGGGTACCGAGGCTTAGTGTGACTTTCTCAAAATTGCTTCAGGGGTAAATTAATTGGAAAAAATAAGATTAAAGATTCAACTGGCGTTCACGGCTTTTTTCAACATAGGGCTTTTTCAATGGCATTACATCTGTTTTCCAGTCTTGAATTGCCATTCCTGTCCCACGTCCATATTTGCGTGCCCACTGGGAACAATTGGACAGTTCGCTGCCTTGGGTTTGATCCCCCTGTCTGTTGTGGGACTGATGGCGTTGGCCGGACTTACCATAGGGAGATTTTTTTGCGGATGGGCCTGTCCGTTTGGCTTTTTGCAGGAACTGATCTACAAGGTTCCCTATGTGAAATTTAATATACCCGCGTGGACAAGATACATTAAGTATATAATCTTTGCGGCTCTCGTAGTCGCAGTGCCGGTTTATCTGACACCCGAATCCACGCTCTATTTCTGCCGACTGTGTCCGGCGGGCACCATTCAATCGGCCATACCCTGGGCCATAATCAATGGAACAACAGACATTGGACATCTCGCCCTAAGGCTTGGGATACTGTTTGCGATAATTATTCTGGCCATGGGTCACAGAAGGTTTTTTTGTAAGGTAATCTGCCCATTAGGCGCCTTTCTCTCGTTGTTCAACCGTTTTGCACTGATATTCCCTGAACGTAAGGAAAGTTGCGTAGATTGCGGAGTGTGTAACAAACTATGCCCAATGGAAACTAAACCCAAGTCGGAAAAATACGGAGTTTTCGACAAAAAACCTGAAGAATGTATCACGTGCCTGGAATGCCAAAAAAAATGCCCGACACATTCTGTTCAATTATGGGGCTAGAAAAAGTATTTCCGATTCTTGAAACGTGCTGTAATATTTTGTAGGTATATTATCAACTCGTTACAATTTAACGGTTTTCATCTTTCAGGAGTTTGTCATGTGTGAGTCAAATGCATACATGCTTAAGGACGGCAAGCATGAAATGTTGATGGAAAGTGTAGGCCTGATTCGTTCTGAACCCAGCAAGGTATTCCTGAAAAGCATTTTTGGAGAGACCTTGACTGTCGAAGGCCGCATAGTAGAGTTGGATCTCACGGGACACAAGATTGTGTTGGAAAACCCATAAAGAGGGAAAGTCACATCAGCATCTCGGGGAGTCGTGCTTGTGTTCCAAACATAAAAGGCGCGTGGTTGGTTGACGGTACCATAAGCTATTCTCGGGCCAATATTCTTGTGACGAAAGGAATTCCAGATCAATGTCGTCATTGGATACGGTGATTGTGCTTAGCTCTGGCTATGACTTCATGGGGCTTGTTTCCTGGCAGCGTGCCATGCTTCTGCTGTTCAACGGCAAGGTGGAGGTGGTAAAAGAATCTGACAGGGTTGTCAGAACCGTAAGCAGGACTTTTCGCGTTCCGGCCGTAATAAGGCTACTGAAATTTTTTCGTCGGATGTACCACCGAGAAGTTCCGTTCTCCAGGAAGAATATCCTGATTCGCGACGAACATGTATGTCAGTATTGTGGAAGAGAGCACTCTTCACCGGATTTGACGCTGGATCACATCATTCCTAAAGTTCAGTCAGGCCCCAACGATTGGAAAAATGTTGTCGCCTGCTGCCGCAACTGCAATGTGCAAAAGGGCGGCAGAACGCCACGGCAAGCCGGAATGAGCCTCATTCGGACCCCATTTAAACCCACGATCATGGAATTCATCAACATCTATCTCAATAGAAAGTTCGGGATGAACCTGAACGACATTCTGAATTTCTGACGCCGTTAAATCTACGCTGACAACCTCCATCGGGATGAACCACATACTCGGTTAAATCACAAAATAAATGCGTACATAAAAAAAGCGTCCGTTCGGACGCACTTTTTCGTTGACACGTCTTATCACTGTGATAAGACGTGTACCGCTTCTTATCATTACTTTTCCATCCCAGTGGAACACACGCAAAACGGCCATTTAGATGCCGTTTTCGTGCTTTTAGCGCTTCTTATCTGAAATTCTTTTTCCCAGTAACACACACGCACTATTTTCATGCGCCGGCCTGAAGGACATGACATTCATTCCAACAGACGAGCCTTATCTACACCCATCCAAATGAGCTGTCAACTTTTTTATTTATGTTTTTTGTATAG
>CAZVOU010000038.1:0-1625 GCA_964628605.1 uncultured Syntrophaceae bacterium | reverse complement strand
ACTATGAGTTTTTTCCCCGCGAGGTAGTTCATCCATTGCAGGTCCGCTGAAATAAAAACTTCCGCTGGAGCCCCGTTTTCGATCTGCTTGGCAAGAGTGGAAGAACTCGCAAATGATGATACTACTTTTGTTCCGTTACGATTGAGATACAATTGGCCAATCTCAGTGATGGCGTTTGTCAGGGAAGCTGCCGCATAAACTTTTATCTCCTTCCCGGATGCAAATGAAAGGCTGTTTAATCCATGAACCGAAGCTATGACGAAAAACGCCATCAGGAAACAAACGAGATTTGATTTCCGGATTTTATTCAAATTGTCCTCCAGTCTGATCCTTGCCGTTGATGCGCATCAATAACTTCAAGGAGTTATGTTATGTCAAACAAGACATAACCCTACTATCTCCGACAATAGATTAATTGTCAACATCGATTTTTCGGCCAGGATAAATTCTACGATTTTTCAGATCCCGTTGGACAAAGAATGAGGGAAAAGGCTGTCGGTTGCTCAAACAGGGTTCCTGTCAAGAACCCTGGGACCTGGAGGAGGCAATGCATGAGGGTCCGAATATGCAACTTCCGCCACAATGCCTGGTCTACCATTGAGGGCCTGGATGATGTCTTCGAGTCTTGGGACGCCGGTATTGCATCCCAAAAAGCCGGTGAAAATTATCGGCCATACTATATTCGGGTTGTCTCCACACCACAATCCCGTTTTCGTTGTTGATGGAATCCCATGATGCTTTTTAGATGATAGCGCTTTTTAAATTTTTGTAACAGAAAAGTTTACGTATTACGATGGGATTGAGGGTGGAACAGGAAGCCGGGTCTCCTTAAGCCATTCTTTCAACGGGTTTGTGCCGGCATATTGCCACGGCCTTTGGGATTCACAATACCGTTGATAAGCATTATGGGCGCTCAGGACCCAAAGGAGGGTAGAAAAAACAGAGAGCCTGAATGAATTAAAGGATCTTACTCAACGGCCGTCAGTTTTAGATGAACAGACTTTCATTTCAGCTGTTTTTGTGACAGACTCTTACTGGTTGGTTCTACCGGCTCTATCCTTCAAAGTCATAAATATGAAAAAAATGTTGAGCCATGAAATTTTCCGTTTTGGAATGTCCGCGCTTGGCGCATGTTGGTGATACCATCGGATTAGTGGCTTAAACAGATCTTTTTTGAGATCTGCTTTCTTGGGGGTTTATCTTGAAACTGGAAGATATAAAAGTTGACGCTATAATTCAGGGCATAACACCGAATAATCCTGTAACAATCGAAAAAGTCACTTTTTTTGGCCCCAATACCGTAAGCGTTCTGTACCGGACGGCCAAAGGTAATGTTGAAGAGCGGATGCTGATGCGCGACGATGAAGCCGCTTTATCTGCGGTTGAAAAGGGCCGTCCCTGGTCATTTGACGCCGATGGAGCCTCATTCAGGCTGGGAGCCGAGGCAAACCGTATCCGCATGGCTCACCTGTTCGACCCATTAATGGCTGTGCATACCTCTAACGTTGACCCTTTGCCTCACCAAATAACCGCAGTTTATGAAGCCATGTTGCCAAAACAGCCGTTGCGTTTTTTGCTCGCTGATGACCCCGGAGCGGGAAAGACAATTATGGCGGGGCTTCTTA
>CAZVOU010000037.1:0-3639 GCA_964628605.1 uncultured Syntrophaceae bacterium | reverse complement strand
TTAGGCTGGTGGTCCATGACTAAAAGAACATCAGACAGACCAGCTAAGTTTGACCATCGAGAATTTAAGATTTGCACTGTAAGACTAAATAAGAAATTGCAGGAACAGGCAGAAAAATACGCGCTCACAAGTCCTGAATACAAATCTTTTACGAATCTGGTGGAAACTTTATTATGGCGTGAACTAGGCTGCAGTCCTGAATATCTGCAGTCGGGGGCAGGTCCAGACCAGGAACAGGGCGCAGATAATGATTGATAATAGTCGCTAGGTTTACTAAAACTCAGGCCCAGGAATGACAAAACCACCTAAGCGCCAACTCAGGTGGTCTAAAACTGTTAAAAAACAGCACTAACACACAGTGTTGTTTTTAATGTGTCGTTCCCAAAAAGTCAATACGAAAAGGGGCGACAAATGACACACACGACACAACACACACACGACACGACACAACAGACCTACAACACGACACAACAGACCTGCAACACGATACAACAGACCTGCAACACAACACCCCTACAATACGACACAGACAACACATACCACCCCTACACATACATCAATGAAATCTTTTCGGACAGAACCATCAGCCGGGGCGCAGCGCATGTCTTAATCAGACTTGTTACAGCATCAGGCTATCATGGTTATTGTTACCCAAGTATTGCTACACTATGTCAATGGACCAACTACAAACAAACACAACTGCGTCATTACCTGCGGCAGCTGGTCCAGGCAGGCCACATCAGAATCATACACACACCAGGTCGGTCTAATGAATATCAACTAACCAGAATCATTCCAAAAAGCAGCAGACCCCTACGGTCCTGCGGACCCATAAAAAGATTTATTAAAAGAAAACGTATTACGGACCAGGAAAACGTCATTTCTTTTATGCCACCTGAACAGCCACCACCCGACCAGAACAAAGATTGCAATTGTAATGTTGCTAATACTCAGGACCAGACTAAGCCACCTGTTAATCACTACCTGCTTAGACAGATAATGCAACTCACAGGCGATAAGAAATCATTCGGTCTGTGGTTTAAGCTGGTAAAGACAGTTGATGAACAAACCATTTATCAGGCCCTATCATCCCTACGCATTGCAATTGATTGCAACCAGGTCCACCATCGGGGCAGGTATCTGGTCGGTATCCTAAAGCAGCTAACACCTGAATTGTTCCAGGAACAGACACAGACCAGGCAGGCCCCTATACCGAAACAGACCAGGCCCCAGGTCCAGGCGATTGGACCAGACCAGGAAGAAACTACACCAACAGTTGAACGCAATCAGCAATTGAACATGGAACAGGTTCGCAATATCCGGGCGCTACTGAACAGTAAAACACCACCACCGACCAGACCTAAAACGCACATGTCCAGAATCATGCACCAGGACGCACTAAATAGGCTCAAATTTCAATCTTATGGTCCAGGTAAGGTATCAGTAGGGGGGAAGGGTAAAGTCGTCCAAATAGCTGAAAATTCGTTGACCCTTGACGTTTCTGAAGAAATACCTCTGGTGTCGCCAACAAGTCGCGCGCGCACAGATGAAATCCTGTATCATTGCACTGACCAAATACCACCACCACCCAGGGGCGAACAATGACAGCAACATTCACTAAAAGCAGACCTAAAAGATTCAAGATTGCAGAACTCAGAGACCAGGGAATGACCTTACAGGAAGCTGAAAATATAGTATTGGCTGGTGATTCAAACAAGACCAGGACAGTCAAGCAGTGGCAGGCCGGGGGCGCATATCCTTATGGTCAAGTCGATGGTCCTGATTCACAGACACAGATTACATTTGCACCGGACGAACAGACTACACATACAGCACCAATACAGCAGGACAGACATATTGCAGGCTCACAGGGCGCGCGCAAACAAGTCCAGACTGCAATTACACCAGGTATCAACTGGAATGACAAAGCATTAAATGACAAGCTGAAAGTATTGATATTAGACGTTTTAAAAGAACAGGGCATACTACAGACTGCAATTACACCAGACCCAAGGCAGGCCCCTAAACTATGGCGAACAATGAATAACGTCAGTCCTATCAGTCTACGATTGCAGAGTGAACTTATTAAGCGGTCCAGACAGGCATTAAAAGCCAAATACGGCAACATGTCGCTGAACAGATACGTTGAACTATGCTTATTCGACCTGATAGGCAGACCAGTAGATTTAACCCTACCTGATGAATGACCTGTCCAGTATCAGGCCCATGAGCAAACAGGACTATGGTCAAATGTGACGATGTAATGAATGACCAGCAATCCACAGGCGCACTTTCAAGACTGCACATACACTGCACATACAGTGTCATTGCAGACGTTTGCAACAGACCTGCAGTCTAGTCAGCTGGTCCAGTAGACCAGGAACACCCTACCCAAAAATAGACTACCCCTAATAGACCAGACCAGGACATGACCAGGACAACATGAAATATGCTTTCGTCCTGATTGCAGTCTTTCGGAATTGACCAGGCCCAGGAACATCAGGCAGGCCCCACCCGTCATGTCAAAAAAGGCACCCAGGGGGGCTTAGCTTAGCAGGTCAATCCTGCAAGTGGACGCGTTACGATATGTTTCGCTAAAAGCTTGTTATCAATAGCAATACCAGACATGTTACCATATTAGTAAGATATTTTATTGAATGTTACCCTTTTTGGTTGTAATAAGGTCGCCACCAAAACAGGTCTATCCTGTTTCGGTTATTCCATACATGCGAAATAGGGGGGGGAAATTGTTCGTTAATCCTACCCGGCAACCCACCATCAGCTGTAGCTTTCCAATCAACGCAGACTTAAAGAAACGTCTTGAAGCTTTGGCGTTTACCTCACGTATCAGTCAACGGGAACACCTGCAGCGGGCGCTAAGAATCTACCTGAATGAAGCTGAACAGCAGACAGACAAACAGGTTTAACCACCACCGGGCGGGCACATGCGGCATCCGCTTCGCGGATCCGCATTGACCTACCCAACACACACAGTAAAAACGGCACACACATGACTAAAGCACATGCTGAATATCCCAGGACAGAGACAGGACATGCAGACTGGAAACAACTGCATTATGAGAAACGCACTGGCCGGGGGAAAACCTACAGGTTCCTTTCCAGGGAAGTCTATTTTGACCCAAGAGTAAGGTCATTGACATACATGGAACGGGAAGTCTTTTACTACGGTCTACAGCAGGTTTCATGGAACGGGAAAAAAGGTAAAAGCAAGCCAATAGTAGCTACCACCACAGCATACTTTCCATGTGAGGCGTTAAAAGAATTAGGTATCCATAAAGATTCGAGGCGCAGGGCACTGGCAAAGCTGATTAAGGTCGGTCTGATTGAACGTCTACCCAAACCTGATGACAACAATCACAAATCTAAGACGTATCGCATGTTGCTATACTGAAGTTAAAAACAGGTTCCTGCTATAGGACTTTTTGGTTCCTACCATAGGACTTTTTGAAGCGTTTTTAATGTTTTTGGTTCCTACCATAGGACTTTTTGAAAACAGGCCATATCATGACAGAATCCATAAAACAGTTTATCAATGCCAACATCAGCAGATTTACACCAGGCCACCATATATCAGGTCCAGGTTCCTACCACAGTAACCATCTTATAAATTACCATGTA
>CAZVOU010000036.1:0-28499 GCA_964628605.1 uncultured Syntrophaceae bacterium | reverse complement strand
TCACAAAATTCAATTTTCTTGACGAATGCCTTTTTCATCTTTTTATCTCTATAAATGACGAAATCTCCGTCAAGAACTTCCTGCCACGATCCCGACTTGATGAACAGGATGGTCCCATCCCCGAAAAACTGCCTGAGACTGTCTCCCCTGACCCTCACACTATACATAGATGTGTAAAGTCCGGGATCGATGCCAACCGGGAGGACAACGTCTTCAGGATACAATCTTCCCAGGAAATCGCCCTCGTCATAATCGAAGCCTTCCGAGGCGGTAACATATCCCACTATGGGCACGGTTGAAGCGTATTTGAACGAAGAATCGCCAACATGATATTTTCTCAGGAGGTCCAGCGCATAATTGAGTTGACGCGATTCCGTGTAAACCAATGCCAGTCCAGAAGTCTCATCCCATGTCCATGTAAAATCAAGGTCGGTAAATCGATCACATAGTTCGCTCTCAATGAAATCGATGTCATGATCAAACTTGGAAACGGATTCCATCAAGTCAGCAAATACTAGGGCATTATTCTCAGACGAGCCGCTGTCACCCAAAAAATAAATCTGTAAAAGAAGACTGATAAGGTTCTGCTCAGCAGGATGCGCCGACAATGCCCTAATCTCATTTATAAGAGCTTCATTGCCGGTGTCCAGTTTGGAAAACGCAAAGCTCCTAAATCTGGGATACCTCGGCAAGGGCGGTAAAGGCGTGCGGTGCAATTCATGCCTAACCAAGTCTATCAATTCGTTCTCATCAATTTCCAAACAATCGCACCAGATCCTGAGAAGATCATAATTCTTCTCTCGATTCAAGTCGGGCGGGCTCTTTTTACCCGAAAATATTTGGGAAATGTACGCTGGCGATACATTGAGAGCCTTGGCAAGGGACCTCTGACTTTTCCCCAAAGCCCTCAAACGCTGCTTTGACACATGTCTGAACGTTCTTTGCAATTATTTATCCATCATACTGATTTTTAGGCCTGTTGCAATGGAAGTAAGGCTAAATCTTGTTAAAATAAAAGGCCTATTGATATTATTGTATTTTTCTAAGCTATAGTTGTCAAGGGCTTAAAAAACAAAAATGGCAGGATTTATTAGTCCTGCCATCCATATCGGAAGGGGCGCTGCGAAGAATTAGAAGTGCAGTGCGAAGTCCATATAGGGGCCTTCAACAGTTACGTCCGTGAAGATTCTGTTTCTGGCGCCATCAAGCCTCCATTGCTTGTAGCCTAGTCGGAAGCCGGCATCGACATTTCTGCTCACCGGGGGAGCAATTCCGGCGGATGCGTCCCAGGTGGAAAGTCCGAGGCCGTCAAAGCTCATCCATGAAAAGCGGGCTTCCAGGCTCGGTTTGAACCATGAGAAATAGCCGGTGTAAGTCGGTTCATACCTGAGATGCGCACCGATTGCCGGTTGCAGGATAGTTTGGGAAAAATCTACCGCCGAACCACCGTCCTTGGCAACTCTCTGATTCCACTTAATTATGTGCATATCGGCGTTTGGACCAAAGACCAGGTCACGCCCAAAGGAAACGTCGTAATCTCCGCCCAGGGTAAAGGTCGTGATGCCGAGATCAGACTGTATGGCGTCTCCTGCCTTCAGAGCCAACCCCGAAAAATTGGCGTCAATAGGAATGTGACCAAGACCTGACCATGTCCACGGCGCGTATTCAATTCTCACTCCTATCTTGTCATACAAACGAATGCTGGAATAAAAATCCCACAATGTCTTGTCGTCAGGCAAGCGCAGATGACCGTGAAAATTGAGGACCGAACCTTCCCCTCCACGACTGGAAACCCTGGAACCACCGGTAAGGTTCGTAAAATGCGGCTTTAGCCCCATAGCAAAACTGTAGCCTCGTTTTGGACAAAATATTTCACTACGAGACTGGCCTGCCGCCACATCCCAGCTTACCCCGGCCCCACTCGCCATATCCATGCCGGCTATCCCTGATCGTGAAGGAATGTTGTCAGACACATTTACTTTCACAGGATACTTAAAAGGCTTATCCAAAGCTCCGGCAATGCCGGCCGTCCCGAAAAGGACAACCATAATTATGATCAACCTTGGAATCCTCATCGCGCCCCTTGATACCATAAGCATACCTCCAGTCGGTGATCAATCGGTGTTGTCAAACCATCTTTCTTTAATAAATTCATTATCTTCTGAAAGGTCGGCTTGTCCCCGTTATGCACCGGAATTTCCTCGATGGCCCGAAGACCCATAATCTGGAATCTTCAGACTATGCTATTGATGCCTATCCCAATCTTCAGACAAAGTCAAGGAAAATGTATTTAAAAAATATTTTATTACTAGTATTTTACCATTAATACTTAATGCTATGCTTTATATATTTGAGTTACCGGTCTTCTCGTCTTTAGTCTTAACTTCTTTTTATTCCAGCAAGTCTTGACAGCACGCACGTCAAGTCCCACCTCTCTTAACCATGTAATAGTCAAATCATCATATACAATAATAACATATTTCGTAAATCTTAACCAGAGGGTTGTTTTTGGTCCCTTCTCAATGGCGATTTAGCGGCGCCTTGTGAAGTGTCTTTTATGCTGTGGATGCGCTCAGGCAGGGGACTTTTTGAGTTGGGGAAGTGGAAAAGGAGATGCGAGATTCAGGCTAAAAAGCCGCATGGACGCAAAAAAGGGTATCTGTCCGTGCCATGCGGCTTGAATGAATCCAGCGTCGGTTTGTATCTAAATAGCTTTTTCAGCCTCCATTGCCTCTACCACCAGTTCCATGACGGATTTGATTTCGACGGGCATGTCATATCTTGCCTGAAGGTCGCTCAACTGGGTGAGGCAGTTTTGACAGGAGGTGGCCAGGACATTGGCCCCTGTCCTCAGGATCTGGTTTCTCTTGAAGGCGGAGTGTTCGAGTCTTTTTGTACCCATGTCGCTGTTTTGGCTGACACTTCCACCACCGCCGCAACAGACTGCATGCTTGCGGTTAGGCCACATGTCGATGAATTCAGAGGCTATATGGCGTAACATTTCCCTTGGTTCTTCGTAGACACCGACTTTCCTGCCCACGTTACAGGGGTCATGGTAGGTAATTTTCTTTTCAATAGCGCCTTGAGGCAATTCTATTCGTCCGTCTTTCCAGTATCGGTGCGCCAGTTCCACAATTGAAAGGACTTCGAAGTCCAATTTCTCGTTCAGCCAGTCTTCAGCGTCCTTTCTGAGGATTTTAAAGCCGTGACCGCACTCGGTGGTCAGCACAATTTTGGCGCCCAGCCTCCGGGCCTCGTCAACCATCAGTCGTATCAGGTCTGTTGCGTCTTCCTGGTCCCCCATGTAATAGGGCCAGTTAGTAATATCATAGACTTTTGATGACAGGGTCCAGTCCGCTTTGGCGTAAGCAAAAAACTTCAGATAAGCCTGAAACATATTAGGGTTAGATGTGTATTCCCTGGGATTGGGCACGTAGAAGATTTCGGCGCCAATCTTGTCCATTGGCACTTCCAGCGCTCCTTCAGGTAGATTTTCAGCTTCATCTTCAAGCTCTTCCGCAATCCACTCTACAGTGTCGATGAATTCCTCAGAATCCATCCCTACATTGTTTCCAAGCTCTCTGATCTTCTCTATGCCTTCCCTGATTCTCGCCGGCGACTTGCACTGAACCCAGGCGATGGCCCTGACTTCCCTCATGATTGCGTCCATACGCAACTCTTTAGGGCAGTCAGTGGTGCATCGTCCGCACAAGGTGCATGCCCAGATAAATTCAGAATCGACAACTTCCTGAGCCCGACCAAGGGCAAGTTTCCTGATCAGTTTTCTCGGGTTGATTTCCGGATAGGCCGAATTCAGGAAACATCTGGAAATGCATTCTCCGCAAACCATACAGTTTTCTATGGATGCAGGGTTTATTATTGCAAGCGCCTCGTCGTTATTACATTGGGGCATTGTTTTATCGTTCATGAAAAGTCTCCGTGAAAAACTACAGTGATCAACGCATCAGCCGCAAAAAACTGAATGAAAAAGCGTGGCAAGATGTTAAAAGTCAAATATCATTGGGACAATTACTCTACCCGGAGCCTGGCTGCAAACTGACTGATTATTCGCTCCAACTTTTTAGCCTCATTAGGGGCCGTAGTGTTGTATTGAATGACTGCGGCCAGATTCATCGGGGAGAGGAAATTCGTGATGACGGACTTGACGCGGTCACAGGCCCAATCCGTGCCATTATTGGATTCGCAATTACCGTGGTGGCAGCCTATGACGAGAACACCCCTGGCCCCTGAGGCGATTGTATCGAGAATCACACTTTCCGATACGCGTCCGGCGCAAGGCACGGAGAAAAAAATGACATCAGGCGGCAAATCAATATTGGCCACAGATCTCCCTGCTGATCTGGAACAGCCATATACGACGATTTTGTTGTTCTGCGATTTGATGTCGTCAAGAAATCCCGCAAACGCCTCTTCCGGGAAATGCTTTATCTCCAGTGCTTTTCTGGGGCATTCTGAAACACATATTCCACATTCCATGCAGGCGTTCGGTATGGATAGCAGCCTGGATCGCGATGGAGCAGAAATGGGCCAGATTGCGGCATGTGGACATATTCTATGGCATGTGAGACATCGAACACACTCGTCCGAGACCATCATGACGTTATTTCCGGTTTTTGACTTAGCGTCTGACGCATACGCCCGTGCGTTCACGGCCGCTGATTTAGCCTGAGAAATTATCGCACCCAGGCCCAGGGTTCCCGTGAATCCTCCCACGCAGTAAACACCGGAGTTGAATGACCTGAAAGTGTTGCAGTGAATGCTTTCTGAAACAAGAAATCCATTGGCGTCGATATCAGCCCCCAAAAATCTGCGCATGTTCTGCGGGATGCCATTGAAGTCGGCCCGGGAAACCATGAACAGTTTGTCGCAGGCCAGTTCCACTTTTTGTCCTGTTTCAATGACATCATGGAAACCAATTACAATTCTGTCCCCGGCAGAATCAGATGATACTCCCCGGCTCACATCTATTGAATCTTCCACATAACGATAAAACATGACTCCTGAGTTTTTTGCCTGATCGTAAAGAGTCTCTCCCATCAGATTGCGAACAGGAGCGTTTCTAAAAATGACTGATGATTTTCCACCGGCGGTTGAGTTTTTGATGGCGCTTGAGAAGGCGGACATTCCGACGGCTGGGTCCGAGGGAAAAGGATAGTCAAAAAGGAATACTATATCCTGCGGATGAGTTCCGTCAATTTCTCCTGGGCTGTATGGGCCGGCAAGATGACTGAAACAGGAATTCCCGGAGGAGAGTCCAGGGGATCCGGAAAAAAACAAAGTGTCGAATCTACGGTGTTTGAGTTGTCCTAATCCAATTGAGAAACCGGTCTCATCCCTGGAAATGGTAGGCCACTGGCCAAGGACAAAAAGTTCTGCTCCATTCATGGCCAATTCGGATGAAGATTTCAGCGCGTCGATGTCAACATCAGGGGCCGAACAGAAAATATCTTCGGAATTGGTGGCCGGCAATTGCAGAATGCAAACCTTGAAGCCCAAAGCCTGCAACTCTAGGCACGTAAGTGATGCGGCATACCCGGAACCGATTATCAATGCGGTTGGAACTGCTTCGTGATTCGGGTCTGCGTTTATACTAGTTGCTGGAGATTCCATCGTTACACCTTTAAACAACAGGAAAAATCCTGGATGATGTCTGATGCCGCCGCTGCCGCGTTAAGAGACGTTGTTTCGATATCCATGGGACCGCCACATGCCCCCGCAAGATACACCCCGTTAGCGAACGTGCGATTAGGATCAAGTTCGTTTCGTCCCTGAAAGAAGCCGTGTTGATTAAGAGCGACCCCAGTGATTCTCGAAAGACTTTCTGACGCCGTGCCCGGGCGAAGGCCTACCGACAAAATGATTTTGTCAAATTCTTCTTTTATATTTTTGCCATCTTTCTCTCTAAGTACACTCAGCTTATCTTCATTTTCCTGGTTAATCTCACCAGGAACCCCTTGAGACACTTCTATTCCGAGGCGCCTGGCGTTTTCCAGAAGAGACGACGCGTATTTTCCCGCCACTTGGAGATCAATGTAGAAAACAGAAAGGTCCCAGTCGGGTCTCAGGGTTTTAATTTGCACGGCGCTCCTGAGAGCGGCCTTGCAACAATACTGTGAACAGTAGTTCGCCCCAATGGATTTGTCCCGGGATCCCACGCACTGTAAAAAAGCAATTCTGGCTGTGTCTGAGTCTGCAAGCAGGTCAGCCAACCTGTCCTCACGCATGATCTCGTCCAGTTCAGCCAGGGTCAGGACACCAGGCATGGTTCCATATCCCCAGAGAATTTTCCCTGATGGGTCGAACGTTTCAAATCCTGTGGACAAAACCAGGGCATTCGCTGGAATCTGTTGAGTGGCGTTTGTTTTGCCGTCTATTATGCCAACAGACGTCATGACACCGTCAGCATCCCTTACTACCTGTTCCAGTTCAGAGTCGGTAATCAACTTAACCGGTAATTCATGAATGTCGGAAACCAGATCACAAATTGAACAACAATGGCAGACCTGACATTCCGTGGTGGCCTTACACGACCACCCGGAGACGTGCCCACCAATCTTTGATGAGCGTTCTACAACGGTCACATCGACCCCATTCCGGCTCAACAACCTGGCAGCAGTCAGGCCTGCGACTCCGGAACCTATTACCACAGCGCTTTTATTAGTGTTTGAGGACATCTCATTATCCTTGAAAATATATTGAACGATTGCGCGAATCTGCCCCACAACATGCCGTGAGTGCGGGCATGTCCTTTAGAAACTCATTGAAATAGAAACCATGATGATAATGGCCTACCACGGAGTCGATGGGAATCCGGGAGTCTTTGGTTGATTGGCTCTCGAAGAGGCCAGGTCCATGGCGTTATTAAGATCTTCTACAGCCTCTTTGATCCGATTAATATGAGCCAGCGCAATTCCCCGGTTGTTGAATGCAGTGGAAAAACCCGGGTTCAGTTGGATCGCTCTGTCGTAATCAAGAACAGCTTTTTCATAATTGCCCATAGCAGTCAGTATGTCGCCTCGAAGTTTGTAAAGTCCGGAGTTGTTGGCGCTCAACTGAATAGCCCGATTTATATCCTCCAGAGCCTGGTTCATTCTGCTGGACATCATGGCCGCCCTGGCTCTGAAGCTCAATATTGATGAGCTGGTCGGTTCAATCTCCAGAGCTTTGTTAAAATCGGGCATGGCATCCGAAACTTCGCCGAGGCTGAGTTTTGAGATCCCCCTTCTGGCATGGAATGCGGACTGTGACGGGTCTCCTTTTATAGCCTCTGTGTAATCCTTAATGGCCAACCCCTGCAGGCCTTTCAAGGAGTAGGCCATGCCTCTGTAATAAAACGCCAGCGGGGTAGGTGAGTTCTCCAGAGAACGATTCAGAACCTCTAGTGACTCATCTATTTTCCCGGCCTCCATCAATGACTTGGCCTGATCAATTTTTGCCGATGTTTCGTTATCGCCAGACTGAGCCAAACACTGAGAAGCCAATACTAGAAACATAACAGTTATTAAGAGAGATTTACAGGCTCCTGTCATGTACCGGACTCCAATTGCTTTCGATTAAAATATCGGTTTAGGTGTGAGTTAGATCGCCAGTATACAATCAGAGTCCGCACAAATCAATTGCGAGGGCCAAAAAAACGGAAAGGCAATTCGGGACAGGTCGCTGAATCAGGAGCAGATGATTGTGTTAATAGATGCCGAGCCCAGGCTTGACTCAAAACCACGACAATGCTAAAAAACAAAGGTTATTTGAACGGTATTATTGGATCTGACATCTCAAAAGGAGCGTTAAATGCTCACTTTTCAAGAGTTGATATTTTCGCTTGAAAAATATTGGTCGGATTACGGTTGCGTGATCCAACAACCTTATGATCTGGAAAAAGGCGCGGGAACCATGAATCCTGCAACTTTTCTCAGAGTTTTGGGTCCGGAGCCATGGAATGTGGCTTACGTGGAGCCATCACGCAGACCTACCGATGGTCGATACGGTGAAAACCCGAACAGGCTTCAGCATTACTACCAGTACCAGGTAATATTGAAACCCTCCCCACTCGATGTTCAGGACCTTTACATAAAATCCCTGTCGGCCTTTGGCATAGATCCATTGGCCCATGACATCCGGTTCGTTGAAGACGACTGGGAGTCCCCCACACTCGGCGCATGGGGTGTCGGTTGGGAGGTTTGGCTTGACGGGATGGAGATTACGCAATTTACGTATTTTCAGCAGGCCGGAGGATTCGACCTGAAACCCGTAGCAGTTGAACTCACTTACGGTATTGAAAGAATCTGCATGTTTGTCCAGGGCGTGGAAAGTGTCTATGATTTGAAATGGACGCGAGACATAACCTATGGGGACATTCATCACAGGTCCGAGGTAGAAGGGTCGTTCTACAATTTTGAAAGATCCGACTCCCAGATGCTTATCCAGTTGTTCAACATGTATGAGGCGGAAGCTCAGGGTTTGCTCGATTCAGAGGAACCCCTGGCGTTACCGGGTTACGATTATTGTCTGAAATGCTCACACGTGTTTAACCTGCTCGACGCCAGAGGCGCAATAAGTGTTGCGGAGAGAACCGCCTACATCCACAGGGTGCGCAATCTGGCCAGGAAAGCGGCGGCGGCTTATCTGGCTCAAAGGGAAATTCTAGGTTACCCGCTTCTTAACAAGTTTCAAAAATAAAGGTTTACCAATGACAGGCGAGTTTCTTCTCGAAATCGGCATTGAAGAAATACCGGCGGGTTACGTTAACCCTGCCTTGAGTTCTTTGTCAGAACTTCTCAGGAATTTTCTGGATAATTCCAATATTGTTTACGGCGCCATAGAGACTTTTGCCACACCCAGACGATTGGGAATAGTAGCCAACGATGTTTCTGGAATGCAGTTGTCACGTGAGATTGAAAAAACAGGTCCACCAGTAAGTCAGGCTTTTGACGAGAACGGGACTCCAACCAAGGCCGCTTCGGGGTTTGCCAGGAGCCAGGGCGTGGACGTCTCTGAATTAATAGTGGTTGAGGGGCCTAAGGGGAAGCAGGTCGCCGTACGAAAAACTGAAGAGGGTAGGCCTACTCTGGAGGCGCTGAAAGAAAATATTCCCGTCATGCTGGAGAGAATTTACTTTCCGAAAAATATGAGATGGATGGATATGGACGAGCGGTTTGTTCGCCCAATTCACTGGATTGTAGCATTGTATGATGGGCAAATAGTCCCGTTCACATTTGCAGGAATACAAAGTGGAAATCAGAGCAGAGGCCACCGGTTTACGAATCCAGGCCCATTCACGGTCAGGCATTTTTCAGAACTTAATTCGGTTTTATCTGCGCAGGGAATAGAGATTGATCCCGAAAAAAGAAGATCGCTGATAGACCAGAGTATCAAAGAAATGGCTTTGGCTGAAAACCTGAAATTATCTGAAGATCAGGACCTGCTGGACGAAGTGACGTTCCTGGTCGAGAGTCCGTATCCAATTATGGGAAAATTCGCTGAAGATTTTCTGGAGTTGCCGGCGTCCATTCTCATCACCTGTATGAAGAAGCATCAACGTTATTTTTCGGTTCAGGACCAGAACGGAAGAATAACGAATCGTTTCGTGGCAGTGAACAACACGCCGGTAAAGGACCAGTCCGTATCGGTCAAGGGGCACCAACGGGTCTTAAAGGCACGTCTCGAGGACGCCAGGTTCTATTTCAGGGAGGACAGGAAAATGCCTCTGGCCTCCAGACTGGATGCGCTCCGAGGTGTAGTTTTCCATTCCCGGCTTGGCACAGCATTTGAGAAAGTTGAAAGGTTTTCGGCTATTGCCGCCTACATCTCCCGGTTGATCGCTCCTGAAATTCTTCCCAAGGTCGAGCGCTCAGCAATGTTGTCCAAATGTGATCTTGAGACCGGTATAGTATATGAATTTCCCGAGCTACAGGGAATAATAGGCAGTTACTATGCGAGGATGGACGGAGAGGACGCTGACATCTCCATATCCATACGTGAGCATTATTTGCCTTCCAGGGCCGGAGATAGCCTGCCAAAAGGTCTTATCGGCAGTATTGTGTCTGTCGCTGACAGAATGGACACCATATGCGGATGTTTTGGAGTGGGATTGATACCATCAGGCGCAGCAGACCCCTATGCGCTAAGACGGCACGCCCTGGCAGTGATACAGATATTGATCGACAGGAACTGGCGCATTGATTTGCCGGAAATGGTCCGGTTCTCTTTGAATCTTCTTGGTTCAAGACTGACACAGGATCAGGCCACGGCAGAAGGCCAGATCTTGGATTTTTTCAAAGCGAGGTTTGTAAATTTTCACGCAAGCCGTGATTTTTCTCTGGATGTGGTAGAGGCTGCTGTTCGCTCCGGCTTCGTCGATGTGGTGGATACTCGCTCTCGCGTCGAAGCGCTAAACGTCTGGAAACAACGCAAGGATTTTGACGCCATAATGGTGGGCTTCAAAAGGGTTGTGAACATTCTGAAGGATGGAGAGTTTGGGAACGTGAACGCCTCTATTCTGGCAGAAGACGCAGAAAAGGAACTCTACGGGACTTTTCAGACAATTAAAGGCTCATGCGCTGTCGCAATCGAATCCGGTGATTACCAAAAAGCGCTGGAATTGCTGGCCGATCTCAGGCTTCCTATCGATGCCTTCTTCGACAACGTGATGGTCATGGCCGAAGATCAGGCCATACGCCGGAACCGACTGGCGCTCCTCGGTGAAATCGCAGCTATGTTCAAAAATATTGCGGACTTTTCGTTCATAGGATCTACAGCAGGGTAATCCATGAACTCAAGCGTTGTTTTCGAGCTTTACAAAATTGAAATCAACCCAGCCTGCACGACCTGACGGTGTAATTATTCTGAACCAGACGCGATCTTTCTGAAATTTTTTTTCAGTCACCTTCACGTGTTTTCCTGCGGTCAGGGTCTCAACAACATCCGAGGATTCATCGGGTGACTTGCGTACCCTCAGGCCGTTGCCTACCACCGAACCTCGCCTGTTCAAGCGCATTGACTGGTTCACTTCTGCAGGTTCTTCACCAGCAGTCACTTCGTTCCGATTTTTGCCTTCCGATGAGGCGCGCTCCTTGGATGAAGCCTTGGCCTCCTGATCGAAGGAATCGCTCACATGCGAAGACCTGGTTTGAATGTTCCTGGGCGAAGCATCAGCCTGTGCAACACGTAAGTCGGTCATCACCCTTGATGTCTTGGCGTTGACAGGAAGCTCCCTGGAAAATAATTTGACGGCCTTGGTGTTTAATTCAAGTTCTCTAGTCAGTTTTTCTACCAGCAGCTTTGTTTCCTCAACCGTCTGGCCGTGCTTCTCCGCCATCTTGTAAACGTTTTTCATGGCGGCCAGATTCTTCTCCGTTTTGAATGAGACCCATATGAAATGAATCTGGGCAAGTGATGTCACCAGCACCACCCCAAAAAGTATCCATGAAAAGTATTTGAACGGAAATAGTATCCTGTCCTCGTCCTCTATCAGGAACGAGGCGGTTAATTTTTTCCTAACCCAGAGGCGCCACAGTATTAAAAAGGCTGCCAGAGTTGCCGCCTGGACCAACGCTAATGCGATATGATAACCCACCGGAGGACCTCCAGAAAAAAGTTGAGCCGTAATTATCATTAAATACAAATAATTGCAAATAATATTTATAATATACATTAAAATACTCCAAAATTAGCGGCTCCAGCGCTTTATTTAATTAGATTAATTTACTGTTATAATGTGATAAAATAGGTAAAAAGATCTGGTATTTGTTGTGGATTAGTGTGGCGCCGATGTTGCATATTAAAGGGCAACATAAAAAGATAAAAACCATACCTTTCACGCCCTTTTCGAAGGGCTTTTTTTTTGCTTATGCAGCTTTACGTGGTATGGGACGTTGGTTTGCGGATGCGAAAAGTTAGCGCGTTGTTATTGTAACCCAATGGGTCTCGCCTGTGAGTCGTCACGTTGGTGAGAAAAAAATTCCCTATGACCGTTTCAATGCGTTCATTTATTTCACATTGAACTGGGATAGGCGCCCGATTTGGTCGTATCCCGTATTAAAATTAAAGGTCTTGACTAAATCAGATGGATTTGTTTAGATAGCTCTTTTAGAGAATAATCGGAAAGGCTAGGATTCTGAAGTGAAAAGAACGTTTCAACCGAGTAATTTATCGAGAAAAAGGACCCATGGCTTCAGGGTGCGCATGAGTACGCGCAGCGGGCGCCTGGTGCTTCAGCGGCGCAGAGCCAAGGGCAGGAAGCGGTTGTCTGTCTGAGATACCCTCATATAAATTCAACAAGCGGGATAGGATACTCAAGTCCCATGAGTTTGTAGTCGTGATGCGGCGAGGGTCGCTGCGTCAGACGCAAAACTTCAAAATTCGGATACTTCCGAACAAAATTGGTTGGGCTCGACTCGGCTTGGTAGTCGGGAAAAGAGTTGGGAATGCCTGCGTTAGAAACAGCGTCAAGAGGCGGTTGAGGGAGTTTTTTCGACTAAACCGACATTTTTTTCCTCCTGGTTCAGATGTTGTTATCATTGCCAAGGCAGGCGCAGGCGCTAAAGAATCAGAAGAAATGAATCAAGAGCTTGGTAGTGTTTTCTCGTGAAATTTGCATGCAGCGTTAAACAAGTGATTGTTGGGCTCATTAGATTTTACCAAGTTTTTCTCTCGCCGTTATTTCCCTCCTCGTGCCGATTTCATCCCACATGCTCGGAGTATGCAATAGAGGCCGTTCAATCCCATGGAATTTGTAAAGGGCTATGGTTGGCGATCAGGCGTTTGCTTAGATGTCGTCCATTTGGGCCGGGGGGTTTCGATCCTGTGCCGTTGATTGAACGCGATCAGAAAATTGGCATTTAGCTGACCTGAATCGATTGATTCTGCTTCTTTATCCAGAAAGGTGACGATGGACAGAAACCTTGTTTTGGCAATAGCCTTGTCGGTGCTGATAATAGTCGGCTTTCAGTATTTCATACAGCCCTACCAAAACCCGCCGGCCAATCAGTCGATAACCTCCAGTGAAACGGTTTCCAAAACTGAGAAATCCAAGGTAGCTCGAGTAGAAGAATCCCCGGCGGAGAAAAAACCGGTAACGTCGCCTGAAATTTCCCGCTCGGCTGAACCGGCGACTCAAACCACTACTCCATCCGAACCCGTTGTCGAAAAGAAGGTTGTAGTCGATTCACCGTTGTACGAAGCGGTTGTCTCTTCAGTTGGAGGGAGGATAATATCCTTCAAGCTGAAAAACTACAAAGTTACTGTTGACTCGGAAGACCTTGTAAATATGTTTCCCGCTGACGCCAATGACACGTCAAGTGTGTCCATTCGTTTGACTCGTGCCAATGAGGTTTTTACCGACATGGGCCTGGCGTACAAGCTGGATACGGAAAAGGCTGCTTACTCACTGAAGTCGCCCTCAGATCATCAGGAGGTGACGCTCAGAGCCGATGCCCCTAACGGCCTCTCCATTACCAAGACCTACATTTTCAGGGCTGATACCTACCTGGTGGACGTTGTCTTCTCCATCACCAACAAAACGGACCAGGGCAGAGACTATCTCGTCACATTCCCCATGAGGAAGAGTTTTTTTGACGAATCCCAGCAGTTTGCGTGGAACAGCGCCAAAATATTTCTCAACGGTGCGCTCAAGGACTATTACTTCAAGGACATCAAGGGCGATGAGGAGCTGTCCGGAAAAATAGAATGGGCGGGACTCGGGGAAGTTTTCTTTCTCAAAGCCCTTGCTTTTGAACAGAGGCCGGCCAGCAAAGTTACCTTACTCAAGCCTACCAAGGACAATTTAGCTGAGATACTTATTCGTTACGGTTCAGTCGATTTGCCTCCGTCCCAACAGGTCGAAACCAGACTTGGTCTTTATTTGGGGCCTAAGGAGCGCCAGGCGCTTCAAACGGCAGGCAACAATCTTTCAGCAGCCTTGTTTTACAGCAACTATGCTGTGCTGAACATAATGGCTGAGTATTTGATGAAATTTCTGAGGTTTTGCAATTCAGGTTTCGAAATAGCCGGAGTGCGTATTCCCGGAACCAACAATTATGGTGTAGACATTATCATCCTCACTATCCTGATAAAGATTCTGTTCATACCTTTGACTCACAAGAGCATGAAGTCCATGAAGCGCATGCAGGATATTCAGCCGCAAATTGCCAAAATCAAGGAAAAGTATAAGGATGATAAGGCCGCGTTGAATAAGGCGACGATGGATCTCTTTCGTGAACAGAAGGTAAATCCACTGGGGTCGTGCTGGCCGATGTTCTTGCAGATTCCAGTGTTTATAGCCCTGTACCAGGCGCTATCCTATGCCATCGAACTGAGGCATGCTCCGTTTGTCTGCTATCCGTCCATATTCCTGTGCATAAATGACCTTGCTGCGCCCGACCCGTATTATGTCACCCCCATACTCATGGGCGCAACAATGGTGTTGCAGCAGTGGATGACACCTTCCGCCGGTGATCCCATGCAGAAGAAAATGATGCTTCTGATGCCGGTGGTATTTACTTACATGTTTCTTAGTTTTCCTGCGGGTTTGGTACTTTACTGGTTGGTCAGCAACATTCTGTCCATAGCACAACAACTGATAACCAATCGTATGTCCTAGCCCGGCGAGGTGATTTACAGATGAGTTATTTCGAATTTACGGGAAAAAACGTCAAAGAAGCTATTGCCAAGGCCTGCTCTGAGCTTGACGCTGAACAGGGCTTACTGGAGATCGAAGTCATTGCCGAGAGCACGAGAGGTTTTCTCGGAATTGTAGGGCAGAGAGACGCCAAAATTAGGGTAAAGAGAAGGAATATCCTCAAAGAGGTCATGGAGGCTCAGGACATCAAAGAGGACGAATCAACTTCGCATTCCATTCCCCTCCCTGACGCTAGTATTCCAGCGACTCAGTCAGCACAGGTTTTGGGCGAGGTTGAGCGGGAAGATGTGGAACCCGAAGATCATCCTGACCTCGAAAGGGCGCGCCAGTTACTGCAGGACATTCTGGATAAAATACCGGTTGAAGTCGAGGTCAAAGGTTCGGTGCTGGGTGGGGTCATTCGCCTGGACATAGAGGGAGACAAATCAGGGCTCTTGATTGGCAAACGGGGTCAGACTCTTGATTCTCTTCAGCATCTTATGAATAAGATTCTGAATAAGGACAATGCGGGCAACGGCAAGGTGGAAATAATAGTAGATACGGAGGACTACCGTCGTCGCAAGCAGGAAACTTTAAAAGAAATTGCGCTGAAGATGAGCCGAAAGGCCAAGAAATCGCTCAAACCGGTGTCGCTGAACCCTATGCCGGCGAATGAGCGCAGACTTGTTCATCTTATATTGGCGGAAGATCGGGAAGTTTATACAAAGAGTTATGGCGAGGGGCCTCTGAGACGTATTATTGTTTATCCCAGACGAGCAATGGCCAACAAGCGCCGACGTCATTAAAAATACACGGTTCGTTCATTTACAGTCGTTTACCAAACAAAAAGCTCCCGGACCGGGAGCTTTTTGTATAAAGGACACCAAGCTCTGTTGGCCTGTCAATCGCCCCGTCTCAAAGCTATGTGCAATGCCCTGGCTTCATTAATTCTCTCTTCCTGTTTCATCTTCTTCATTTTTGCTTCCTGGACCTTGGCCATGAGCATATCCAGGTCACACGGCTTCATCAGATAATCTAAAGCCCCCAGTTTCATGCCGTCAATCGCTGATCCTACCGTGGCATGTCCCGTGAGCATGATCACTTCCAGCATGGGGTTGATGTTTTTTATTGCCTTGAGAGTTTCTATACCGTCCATTCCGGGCATCTTCACGTCCAGGACTACAACATCGAACGATTCTCCCAGGCCAAGTTTTTGCAATGCCTCTGGCCCACTGTTGGCTGTTGTGACGGTCAGACCGCGTTTCACGAGTCTCTTTGACAAGGTGTCTATGAACGGGGCCTCATCATCTACGAGAAGGACTCTGGCAGTTGTCATATTAAAATCTCCCGTTGCAAGAGTTTGCTGTTGAGGTTGAACAATGTATGGTCAGCAGAGAGCTTTATCGGACTCTCTACTGACCAGTTCCATGCAAGATGTTAGAGTCTAGTCTTCTTTATTCTCCTGATCAAGTCAAACCAATTGTCGCTAATAGCGGATCAGCAGGAATACAGAAGAAATCACCAAACTTATCAAGGTGATCGGGGCAGCCTGAGCGCAGAAGGAGCCGAAAGATATTTTGTGCCCGGCTTTTTCTGCTATTCCTGTTGTAACCACGTTGGCTGATGCGCCGATGATTGTTCCGTTGCCTCCGAAACACGCCCCTAGCGCGAGCGCCCACCATAGCACCCCACTCTCCGCTCCGGGAATAGTAGTGTTGAGAAAGGCAACTATTGGTAGCATGGTCGCAGTGTACGGTATGTTATCGACTATTGCTGAGGCAATTCCTGAAACCCACAATATTATCAGAATAGCCACCACCAGGTTACCCTGGCAAACACCCAGTATCCAGTCCGCTATCGCCTGGAGGATACCTGTTTGTTCAGCGCCACCGACCACGATGAAAAGCATGATGAAAAACACCAGGGACGGCCACTCGACTTCCTTTTCCAACAACTCAACTATGTCTGTCCCTGTAAGTAATATTATCAGCGCCGCGCCGAACAGGGCCGCCACACTCACCTCCATATGGAATTTCCCATGGAGGATGAACAGGGCAATAACTCCCAAGAGGACCGCTCCACCTATCTTGAGGATTCTGTAATCATTTATCCTGTATTTTTCCTTGAGGAAGGTCAATAGTTTGGGAACATCTTCGACCTTGGCTTTCTCATAAACCTTTCCGTAGAGGAGCTTGTTGTAAATGAGTTGCGCTATCATGACGATAACCACAACAGGAGACAGATTGAGGACGAAGTCGTTGAATGTCAGTCCTGCATATGAGCCGATCATAATGTTCGGAGGGTCACCGATGAGCGTAGCCGTTCCTCCAAAATTCGAAGCGAGTATTTCCGGCATGAGAAAAACAAAAGGAGAAACACCCAGAACCATGGCTATTTCCATAGTCACCGGGGTGAGCAGTAGCATTGTAGTCACATTATCCAGAAAAGCGCTCGTAACTGCAGTGACAATGCACAAGGCTGCAGAGAGAAGGTATATCTTTCCCTGGGCCACCTGGAAGGATTTATAGGCCAGCCATTGGAACACTCCAGAGAGTTTAAGCACGCCCACTATGATCATCATGCCCATCAACAGGAACACAACGTTCCAGTCCACCGTGGAAAGGGCCTGATCCCATGTGAGCAGCTTGAATCCATCATCGAATGTTCCCAGTGTGTGGGTTATGAGAAGAACAGTCGCTGCGCCGAGAGTCGCTGCCAGGGTCCTGTGAAGAATCTCGAAAGCGATAAGAACATATACTGCCACGAAGATCACCAGAGCAATCCAGAAAGCTGTTCCCTGAATTCTGGACATCTTCACATTCACATGAGTTACCGAACGCTGGATCCCTTTCTCATCCTTTCCTTCATCATAAATCTTTTTGAGGTAAATGGTTTCGCTCGGTTTGAAACTGGGGCGGGTGATCTTTATGGCCAACGAGCCTTTGTCCGCCACTTCGGTTGCGATTGGCAGTTCAAAGTGAAACAGGCCGTTTTTGCCGGTGGTCAATTCCTTATCGGCATGGGTTCCCATATTTTCTGGAATGTATGGCTTCCCGTTGAGGTAAGGCATGATTTTTGCGTCTTCCACCGGATGCCCAACTGAATCAGTCACTTTACCTTCCACGACTATAACCGACGAACCTGCGGGCTGGCCGGCTCCCAGAGCAGACTGCACTCCCAGGAAGGCAAGCAGAGCTAAAGTTAAAGTCATTAAAGCATTTCGCCTCATCTATCGGGTCCTTTCAAAACATTTCACGACTAAGATCTAGTGAAAAAATCACATAGTCTTGGGAACCAGAATAGGCATGCCCAGAATAGGCCAGATCACCAAAGTAGCCAGAGCAATAACAACCATCAGTATTATGCTGGCTGGGATTCCATACATAAAGAACTCTCCACTGGTAAACTGCTTGGAATCATAGGCGATAGCGTTGGGGGCAGCTCCAACCAACAAAAGGAACGGCATACCGGCCGTCACTAGTGATGCGTACATGACCACATAGGGTGATACTCCCAGATATCCGGATATTACGAGGGCCACCGGTAATGAAATGGCAATTGCGGCCACGTTCATGATGAAGTTGGTCATCATCATGACAAAAAAGGCTATACCCAGTACGAATACCAGCCAGTGGGCCTCTTTGAAGAGTGCTAGCCAGTTAACAGCCAGCCACTTTGCCGCCTCAGTTTCCCATAAACAGAAACCTATGCTCATTGCGCCGGAAAATAGAAGCACTATGTTCCATGGAATAAGCTCAAGATCTTCAATGTCCAGGATTCCAACCACAAAAAACAAGATGGTGGAAATGAGAATTATCGCTGTCTTATCCAGTTTCTGGAGCGCAGGAACCATGACTTGCAGGGACATGACCATGATGGCTCCGAAGATTATTATAAGCGCTGTGATTTCCTTCCTGGTTATGGGGCCGAGATTTTCGCTCAACTCTGTGACACGTTCTCTCAGCCCTGGAATAACTTTCTTTTCCGGCTTGAGAAAAATTAGAAAGAACACCCACAAAAGAGCCACCATTAAAATGCCGACAGGAAACATGTAGTAAGTCAATTCAAAAAATGAAGTGTCTACTCCCACCATTTCCTTGAAGAAGCCTAACGCAACTATACCTCTTGCTGCGCCCAATAAGGTGATAATGCTACCAGCCCCGCAAACATAGGCCATCCCTATGAAAAGGCCTTTGCCAAATTTTGTGGGTTTGTCTCCCTCACCATACAGACTGTAGATGGCAAGCAGCAATGGGTACATGGTCGCCGCCACTGCGGTGTGAGCCATGATTAGAGTCAGGCATGTAATGAGAACAAATACTCCCAGATAAATTGTGGTGGTTTTTTCTCCTATTACACTCAACATCTTGTAAGCCATACGTTTGGTAAGTCCGGTCTTGGTGAAGACTAATCCAATCACCAAAGAGGCAAAAATGAACAGCACCGATGGGTCCATGAAGTCCTTGAAGGCAACTTTAGCCGGTCTGATCATGAACAGGGCTTGGGTGACCCCAATCAGCAGGCTAGTCACTCCGATTGGCACCACCTCGAATACCCACCATGTTCCGGCCAGCAAAAACACCGCCAGCGCTCCTTTACCTTCTTGGGTCAGAGGGAAATGTTTACCCATGGGATCTACAGCGTCCGGCCAGGGCGGTGAAAAGTAAACCAGAAAAAACAGTCCTAGTCCCGTCAGCATGGCTATCAGTCGAGTCCAATCTACCTTGGTTCCCGGTGTAACTGCCAAATTATCTGCGCTCATTGAGAGAATCCTCCGTATATAACTGGTAAATATCCTGAAATTTAAATCTGGCAGGACTTCATTTGCTCCGCCACCTGGTCAAAAACATCCACAAGCCTCAGAAGTCCCAGCGGTTCGCTTCCCGATGTGACTAAGAGCGCTTGGCAACGACTCATGATGAGTTGATGAACAGCGCTGTTGAGTGTGGCGCCCGCTTCAATGCTCATTGCAGTCTGTTGCTGAGCCACCAGTTCGCCGACTTTTCTGTTAAAGCTCTTCCTGCAAATGTCCTGAAGCGGAGATTTCCATAAGTCGAAGTTGTCCAGCATCGAATGTAAAAATTCGGGGGTCAATCCGAATCTGGAGACTTTCTTGAGTTCATCATTTGTCAGGTATTCAGGTTCCAAGCACGTCAGTATGTCCATCCGGTTGAGTTTACCTATAACCTTACCGGACTTGGCGCACACCAACACAGCCATGAACCTGTGCCCTTTAGCATCCAATCTATGACGGCCCTCATCCAGAGCCTGGACCGCCTCAAACAGTGAGGCGTCTTCAGAGACTCTGGGGTAACCCTCGAACGAAGTCATCAGGTCTTTAACCTTAATGGTTTCCATGCAATCGTCTCCTTGAAAATACTTTTATAAAATCGTGTCTTTACTTGAGTGAACGCAGGATTCTTCCCAAACTATCATAGAATCCGCTAAAGTTCCCGTTAAAGATCAGGAAAAGGAACCAGGACACCTTGCCTGAAGCCTGTTGAATGTCCAAAAACTCATCAAAAATGGGTTTTGAGAACAAACCGGTATCAGTCGATTTCGGTTCAATGTGTCAATAACCCTTTGTTTTTACAATTCTATCAACCTCTGCATTCCGAATTCGCTCTTCCTGCTCTTTTTTCCTCGAGTGGGCGCTATTCAATTTCTCCACCAGGACACCAGTGTCTGTCGGTTTTAAAAGATAATCATAAGCGCCCAGCTTCATGCCATTAATCGCCGTGTCTACCGTAGTGTTTCCTGTCAGCATTATGACTTCAGTGAGCGGCCTTATCCTCCTGATCTCGGTCAGGGTTGATATCCCATCCCTGCCGGGCATCATCACATCAAGCACTACTACGTCCACATCGGCCTTTTCCAGCGCCGATATAGCCTCATCCCCGCTCAATGCTGTAAACACCTCAAAATCACGTGTCATTAAACGCTGAGATAGCACGTCCACAAACTGCTCTTCGTCATCCACCAAGAGAACTCGAACCTTCATTTACCGTCTCCCTGATATCTCCATGAGGACTTGAATAGAAACTACCTGAATGCTCACAGGATTTATCAAATCTCCATCTCTATGGGCAACAATCATGCCAGGTCATAAAAGCCCCAATTTAAGCTATTCTATGATTTGAAGAAGGGTAAATCCGGAAGTAATGAGACATAATGAAACATTATGAACAGGACAATATGACACATAACGAGACGAGACGGTTCGCTGTTACACTTTGAAGGGGTTGGGCCTTTCGACGAGAATGGAGCCGGAAGAGAGCGCGTCTTTAGCAGCCAGAGCGACAGCTTTGGGGCATGGGCCGATCACAGAATCAAGGACTGCGACTTTTTTCCACATGAGGTATTGATAATATTCATCTTCTATTCCATTGCATATGACCATGGTGATTCTTTCGTCGAGGATCATTCTGCACAACGTTTCTGCGGATGCTTCAGAGAGCACGATGGTCTTTTCCTCGACGACGCGCTGTTGATCATCTACGGAAGCTATGTAGGCTTCAGGAGCGAGATCGAAACGTGGGGCGATGTCATCTCCAAGCAATGGAACCAGTATTTTTAGCATGTATATACCTGATGACGGCTGAAAATATGTTGATTCGATTTTATTCAATTCCCAGGCGCTTCATTTTTCTCCAGAGTGTGCTCCTGCCCCACCCGAGAATTGCGGCGGCGCGAGTTCTGCTTCCCTTGGCTTTTATCATAGCCTCAAATATCATTTTCTTTTCTGCCGCCCGCCAGTTGGGATAATCTAGTTTAAAGACTGCGACAGGTCCTGACTCTTCCTCGACCACATTTGATGTTTTCACTTCATTTTCAGGCGGAACATCCGTGGCGTCAACCAGATATGCGGGCAGATGGACTGTTTCAATAGACTCACCCTCACAAACGTTAACACTGTATTCGACAATGTTCCTGAGTTCCCGGACATTTCCCGGATAGGGATAGTTCAGCAGCAGTTCCTTGGCTTCCGGAGAAAAGGATCTCACCCTATTTTTGAACTTCAGGCCCATTAGCCTGAGAAAATGGTCCAGCAAAGTATTGATGTCCTCTCTTCTCTCATGCAACGGTGGTAATTCCATTCGGATAACATTGAGCCTGAAAAGCAGATCTCGTCTGAAATGACCTTTTTCAGCCATTTCTTCCAGCGTTCTGTTTGTGGCGGCTATCACTCGGACATCCACATGCACTCCTTTGGATGAGCCCAGGGGGTAAACCACTTTGTCATCAAGAAACGATAGCAGTTTTACCTGCAATGCAAGTGGGAGGTCGCCTATTTCAGTAAGTAACAGGGTTCCGTTGTGAGCTAGTCTGAATCTTCCGAGGCGGTTTTCATAAGCTCCTGTAAAGGCGCCTTTCTGGTGTCCGAACAACTCTGATTCCAGAAGCGTTTCAGGCAGCGCCCCACAGTTGACTTTGACAAAAGGACCTTTAGCCCTGTCGGAAGCCTTGTGGATTGCTTCCGCCAGCATATCCTTGCCAGTCCCTGTTTGTCCGGTAATCAGGACGGAAGAATCTGTTTGGGCTATGACCGGAATCATGTTGAAGATGCGCTTCATCTGAGGGCTTCTTCCTATCATTTCATCCAGTTTGAAAACACGGTCTACTTTCGAACATTCAGCTTCAAGCACCCTGACGTCTTCGAATGTTTCAATGTAGCCCAGTTGATTCTCGTTGTTGTCCAGAAGTAGTGAGGAGGTTATTCTTACCGGTATTTTTTCCCTGCTTTTGTTGATGATGTTGGAGTCTGTTGTGACAGACCTGTTTTCATCCGTGAGTTGTTTAATGGGACATCCCTGAAAACAATGATTACACCTGATGATATAACTGCATGGAATTCCGTAGGACTCTGACCCAACAAATCCCGTAAGAGATTCCAGGGCCCGATTGAAAAAAACCAGTTTCTGGTCATTGTCCAGAATGGCAATACCCAAAGGTATCTCATCGAGAACCCTGGTTGTGGACAATCGGTTTGAAGTAATGCCTATAAGTTCTTGAACGGTTAGCTCTGGCAAGCAAAATCCTGTTTAGGGAGCGAATGAAAACTTTGATCCCGAGATCACAACGCTGATCCCTAAGAATCTAAGTATCAGAAAACATCATGAACACAAAGTCATTCTACTCATTTTCTGGTTGTTTGCCAATTTTCTGGATGTATTCTGGATGTATTCCGCCGAATGAATGTCCAGTAGCGCATTAGGCAGACCATTCACAATGGGTGTCTGAGAAAGGTAATCGCTCTTGCATACTTTGAAGTGGTTTGATAAAAACACGTCCATGAGAATCCCCACAAGCAATCCGGAAAGTAGACTGAATTCCGCTCCAGGCTGGTTAATTTGCGCCATGTCTGTCTTACTGGCTCTGGCGATGACGGCACCGGGCCATGCTAATCCTTCTGTTAAACCTGAAGAAATTCCTGGACGCCTATATGACAGGGGAAAATCCCTATCCGCGTTCAAGGCGGTAATGAGTGTTTCCACTATGAATGAAATCGACAAGTCGCGCCAGGATGTCAAAGGGTTCATGATTTACAGGCGTCCAAGCGATTTCCGGTTTCAAGGAGTTGGGCCAGGTGGAAATTCACTATTTGAACTTATACTTAAAGCCAACCATTTTGAGCTTTACGTGCCATCTGACGGGAAGATACTGACAGGCGCCAAGGATTGTTTTGCAAGGCGCTTTCCTGATGTATCGGAAATAGAGGGGCTGATCCCGATGATTCTGCTTCAGTGGAAGGATGTCAGATTTGATCGTTTATTGTCGAGAGATTCCGAAAAAATAGTGATTCGAATTTCATTCCAGGGCCGGGTTTGGGGCGCCACACTCGATCCCCAAAATCTGCATTTGTTGCGACTCGTCAGGTTGAACCCCAAAGGGGACATTGATCTCACCGCCGACTTTGGGGAGTTTAAATCAGGTGACGACGGGTGGCTGCCAAGAAAATTCGAGATTCAGTCAATATCAGGTAAGTGGAAAACCATTGCAAAGATAAGCAAGATCGAGGCTAATCCATTTATTGTCGAAAAAAACTTCCAGCTCGACAATACTTTCTCCGCAAAAACCGAACAGTGCAAATGAATTCAGTGAAGACATACGAATGAAAAGGCTGTTATACAACCTTACACTTCACTGTTTTGTGGCCCCGGTTCTGTTGACTTATTACGCCCCACAAGTCCTTTTCAAAGGAAAATACAGGAAATCCATATCCGGCAAGCTGGGGAATCTGTCCTCAGAGATCGCTCGTAACCCGTTAGAAGGACTCAGGGTTTGGTTTCATGCCGTTTCTGTTGGTGAAGTCGTAGCGTTGGCCCCACTGGTGGAAAAATTAAGTAAAATGAGACCGGATCTGGACATAGTGATCTCCACGGGAACCGAAACCGGCCAGCAACGGGCTCAGGAATTAATATCTTGTACCCAAAAATTCTTTTACATGCCTCTGGATTTCCCTTTTTCAGTTAAAAAAGCAATAAAGATGGTTTCTCCGGATGTTTTTGTCATGACAGAGACCGAAATATGGCCCAACCTGATCTATGAACTTAAGAGGTCAGGAGCAAAAATTGCCCTGGTCAACGGTCGAATTTCAGACAGGTCATTCCCGAGATATTTAACTGTTAAACGATTTCTGAGAGACACTCTTGATTCCATCGATCTGTATTCAATGTGTTCGGAAGAGGACGCGTCAAGAATAAGCCAGATGGGGGCTAATCCAAATAAAATAAGGGTTTCAGGAAACATCAAGATAGATTCGGCATTCAAGTCACCCGAGGAAGGTGTCACAGAGAGCCTGATGCGTCTGTTCGAGCTTGGAGCCTCTAACAAGGTGATTGTCGCAGGCAGCATCCATCCCGGTGAAGATGAAATAGTTGTCTCAAGCTACAAACACTTGTTGAAAACCAACCCGGACCTGATACTCGTCATTGCTCCTCGCCATCTCGACAAAATAAAACTTTTTCTGAACACTATTCAGAAGGCGGGACTAACCGCTCCGGTAATGACCAGTGAACTGAAGTCCGGAACCCCTAGGAACGATCGACAAATAATTTTGATTGATGAAATGGGTGAATTGTTTAAGGCCTACTCTATTGCCGACATTGTGTTTGTTGGCGGGTCACTGGTTCCAAGGGGCGGTCAGAACATTCTTGAACCTGCTTCATGGTCAAAACCCATAATTTTTGGGCCATACATGGAAGACTTCAGGGATTCGAGTGAAACACTCCTGAAAAACAGGGCAGCGTTCCAGGTCAGCGATGGGCAGGAACTAACCTGGAAGCTGGATTTATTGCTAAAAGATCCGGATCTGGGGCGAACCATGGGGCAAGCCGCCAGAAAAAGGTTGGAGATTCACGCAGGTAGCGCGGACAAAACCACTGAGCTATTGTTAGGTCTGATAGGTCACCAGATCAGTCCACAAAAAAACCGACATCTCCTTTGCCCTCTCTGATAACTTCAGGAACCCCTTCAATCAGGCTTACAACCGAAGAAGGCTCCGGCATGAATGTTCCGCCATCTATCACCACATCAACAAGCCCTTTGTACATCCGTTCAATTTCCACCGGATCGTCCAGTAACTGATCGTCCGGCAGGCGCACAGACGAGCTTAAGATTGGATGTCCCAGTTCTTCAAGGAGAGCCTGACAAATTTTATTGTCCGGGATTCTTATCCCAACCTCATTTTTTTTGGTCAGCACTATTCTGGGCACAAGCCTGGTGGCCTTAAGTATGAATGTGTATGGACCGGGTAGATGTTTTCGAAGAAGTTTGTAATCTGCGTCGCTCACCTGAGCGTATTGGGATATTGTTTTCAGGTCGGAGAACACAAAGGACAAATGCCGTTTGTTGTCCATCTTTTTGATTTTACGGACCCTTTCAAGAGCCTTTTTGCTCATGATGCTGCATCCCAGTCCGTAAACCGTGTCCGTGGGGTAGATGATGACACCGTCCGAACGTAACAGTTCAGCCACCTTGGAAATATGTCTCTGTTGCGGATTGACCGGATTAACTTGAATTATCATTCTATATGCCAGGATATTGAACTCGTCCCTCTACGAGAATGTCGGGTCCAACCTTCAATGACTTTACATTGACGAGTCTTGGCGCCTCCTCAAGATGATTTATGCCGGCTCCTCCAATCCCTGAAGGAGCAGATTTTCCGCCTATGATCAGCGGCGCGTAAAAAAAAGAACATTTATCGACAACTCTGGCGTCCAGAGCGCCCCATGCGAGTCCGGCGCCACCTTCGACCAATACGGATGTTATTCCCATTCGGTAAATCTGCGAAAAGAGGTCAACAAGATTCACTTTATCAGGGCTATCCGTGGTGACGATTCTGGCGCCTTTTTTCTCGAGCCTGGACTTCAGTCGAGTGGGAGGATCCTTCCTGGTGGCTATTATAACACCAGCCTGGGAGGAAGCGTTAAATATAGCCGCATCCGGTGGAGTTCTAAGATTCGAGTCAGCGACTATTCTCACAGGATCTCTGCCTTGCGCTCCCTTCAAACGTGTCGTCAACGATGGATTGTCTTGCAGGACAGTCTGAATTCCGACCATGATGGCGGAAACCCTATCCCTTATTCTGTGGACTTTCATTCGGGATTCTTCAGAGGTTATCCACTTTGACGCGCCCGTCTTGGTCGCTATGCGGCCGTCCAGACTCATTGCCAGTTTCAGGATTGCGAAAGGACGACGCATTGTCACGTTGGTAAGGTAGACTTCGTTGATCGCTGTGCATCGATCTTCTATGATTGGGCCTACCACATCAACGCCGGCCTTTCTAAGTGTGTCAGCGCCACCGCCTATTACCGTCGGATTGGGGTCATCTATACCGTAATAGACCTTTTTTATTCCTGCCGCCATTATGGCCAGAGTGCACGGAGGCGTTCGCCCATAATGATTACATGGTTCCAGGGTGACATACAATTCAGCTCCCTGGGTGTTGTCCCCGGCCGCCTTGATGGCCTCCACTTCTGCGTGGGGTTCCCCTGGGGCCCTATGATAGCCTTCTCCTACTATTTTGCCTTCTTTGACTATTACCGCGCCAACCATGGGATTTGGGGACGTTCGTCCCTGACCCCTTTTCGCCAGACTGAGTGCCCGAGACATGTAACGCTCGGCCTCACGGCGAACACCGGCTTCCTTGATTGTCATCTATTGATCCGTAATGTGTATTTTGATCAGTCCTGGTTTCTTTTAGTTCGTATAATTCTTTGATTTCACGAATGAATTCATCTATATCCCTAAATGATCTGTAAACAGAGGCAAACCGGACATAAGCCACATCATCCATGTTCTGAAGCGCTTCCATTATGCGTTCACCGATGTATGAAACGCTTATCTCCTTCTCGGATTTTTCCATCAAATCCTGTTCGATGTTGTCTGCTACCTGTTCAATACGATCTACACTTACTGGCCTTTTTTCACAAGCCCTCATCATTCCTTCAACTATTTTTCGTCGATCAAAAGCCTCACGCCTGCCATCTTTCTTTATGACATAAGGCAAAACCTCTTCAATTCTCTCATAGGTCGTGAACCTTTTCAGGCAGCCAAGGCATTGCCGACGTCTGCGAATAACTGTATTGTCTTTAGCCAGACGAGAATCTATCACTTTATCTTCTATTTTTCCGCAAACGGGGCATCTCATCATGAACCGCCTAAATCCGCATTTTGATAACACCTCAACAGGACATATGAAATATGTATTATGATAATCGCTATGATGCAAGTAAAAACGAGAAAAAGACTTAAGTTTTGAAGGCTCGTGGACGTACGCTCTTCTTTGACAATATGACTTTGGCAGAGGCATTTCAGGGGCCGGATATGTTTTTATTTTTTGGGGCAAAAGCTGCCATACCGGACCGTTCGGAGCTTTTTAAGATATGATGTCGATTCTTTCCAAAATATACTCGTGGTTAAAATCCATAACCAGCCTGATGTTGATAGGTGATTATATTGTGGTGGGTTTTATGCTTTTCATGGCTGCCGCCATGTTCATGTTCACACCGTGGATTCTTGGCAATAGAAGCGGGGAAATTGAAATAAAGAGTGGGCCTCGAACCGTTGGGCTGTTCTCTCTAAAAAACGATGCTTTGATAAAGATCAAAGGGACTATTGGAGAGACCCGGGTAGCGATAAAGGACGGCAAGGCTGTCATAGTGGATTCTCCCTGTGCCAACAAATATTGTGAACACATGGGACCAATAGGAGATTCAGGTGGGGTTCTGGTGTGCGTTCCCAACGAGATAATAGTTGGCAGCGTTAAACAGGATCGTGACGGATTGGATGCCGTCAGCAAATGAATGAGCGCGTCTTCAAGATAGCACGTCTGGCAATGTTGCTTGCCCTGGCCACATCGATACATTCGTTGGAGGCGGCGGCTCCGGTGACACTGGGCTGGTTCAAGTTCGGTTTTGCAAATATAGTGGGGTTGACTACACTTCTGATATTCGGGTTTAAGGACGCATTTTATGTAACTGTAGGCAGAATATTCCTAGGCTCACTCATTTCAGGGACATTGGGATCGCCGGCCTTCTTCCTGGCTCTTTCAGGGGGTATTGTTTCAATTATTCTTATGGGATTAGCCGGCTCAGTTGACCGGAGGTATCTGAGTGAAATAGGTTTAAGTGTGATAGGTGCGGTGTCACATAACATGGCTCAGCTTTGCGCTGCCTACCTGATAATAGTCCGCAATGACACAATTTTTCTGTTGGCGCCGTTCATGGCGCTTGCCGCTATCGCCACCGGAATCATAAACGGCTTGGCATGTCGGTACCTGACAGCATCTCTGAAGCGTCAGTGGATGACTTGATTTCAGCCCAGAACGATGAAAGGAGCCATCATTGGACGACTCCTTGAC
>CAZVOU010000035.1:0-1733 GCA_964628605.1 uncultured Syntrophaceae bacterium | reverse complement strand
AAAGCTAGAGGAGTCATCATGAGCGAGAATAAAAAGAAGATAGATATGGATACGTCCAGGCGAAGTTTTCTCGCAGGGGGAGCTTTGCTCGGCGCCGGATTGGTGGTTGCAGGCGCTTCGGATTCAGATGCGAGCGACAGCGGACGCTCTTCCATAATAAATAGCGCCAGACCGGACAAGCTATACGATCTAGCGGATGCGTCCAATCAAATCAACACGGTCTGTCTGCAGTGCAACACCGGATGTGGGGTAAAAGCAAAGTTGCAGGATGGCGTAATAGTCAAAATTGATGGCAATCCCTATAACCCATGGACGATGCTGCCTCAACTCCCTTTCAAAACAGCCCTGGAAAATGCGGCTGCCGTAGACGGGTCAATCTGTCCCAAGGGCCAAGCGGGGCTTCAAAGCGCCTATGACCCCTACCGGATACGCAAGGTTCTCAAAAGGGTGGGGAAGCGAGGTGAAAACAAGTGGCAGACAATATCGTTCGAGCAAGCCATCTCTGAAATAGTGGAGGGAGGTAAGCTCTTCCCTAAGGCGCCTGGCGAGGAAAACAGGAATGTGGAGGGCCTCAAACAGATTGTGGCGGTACGCGATGCGAAGCTGATGAAAACATTGGCCGCAGACATCAAGGTTATTTTGGATGAAAAGGACAAGGAAAAGAAGAAAGCTCTGATTGAAGAATTCAAGCAGAAACACTCTGCCGATCTGGACAAAATGATCGATCCGGATCATCCCGACTTTGGTCCCAGGAATAACCAGATAGTAGTGGCTTGGGGCAGGCTCAAGGGCGGCAGATCAAACCTCTATACAAGATTTGCCGACAGTCTGGGGACAACCAACGCCCACGGCCATACTACCGTTTGCCAAGGATCTCTCTATTTCACCTGCAAGGCTATCAGTGAGCAATATGTGGACGGAAAATTCACGGGTGGTCAAAAGTTTTACTGGCAGGCCGACACGGAAAACAGCAAATTCATCTTTTTTGTTGGCGCAAACTTGTTTGAAGGCAATTACGGTCCTCCAAACAGATCTGTCCGTTTGACCAAGAATCTGGTAAGTGGCGAAACAAAGATAGCAGTGGCCGATCCCAGATTCAGCAAGTTGGCATCTAAGGCCTGGAAATGGCTCCCAATTAAACCCGGTTCAGACGCAGCCCTGTCTTCAGCAATGATTGCATGGATAATTGAAAATAAGAGATATGACGAGAAGTTCCTTGCAAACGCAAACAAGGCCGCTGCCACGGCTGCCGGAGAGAGTAGCTGGACAAACGCTTCCTGGCTTGTCGAAGTTAAGGATGGCAAACCGGGTAAACATGTTAGGGCTGCAGACATTGGTTTAATTCAGGCTGAGACGAGGAAGAACAAGGATGGCAAAGAATATCAGGAAAAATTCATGGTGGCCATGGTCCAGGGGGTTCCCACTGTTGTCGATCCCAACGACACAAAGACACCGGTGGTAGGTGATTTACTCGTAGACACCAAACTTCAGGACGGGACCCATGTGAAGACCGGTCTGCAAATCGTCCTGGAAAGCTCAAAACAAAAAACCCTCAAGGAATGGGCGGACATTGCGGGCGTAAAGGAATCGGATGTAATTGATGTTGCCAGGGAACTAACCAGTCATGGAAAAAGAGCGGCGGTGGATATTCATAGAGGACCAGCTCAGCACACCAATGGTTTTTACAATGTGTTGGGATGGATGACCATCAACATGTTGCTTGGAAACTTTGA
>CAZVOU010000034.1:0-21535 GCA_964628605.1 uncultured Syntrophaceae bacterium | reverse complement strand
GGAAGATTCAGGTTGAAAGATATATTCCTGTACCCAGCCTGGACGAATGGAGCGAGCCTAACTGAACCCAGATTAATGTCGGGAATGTCGGAGAGAAATTGAGCGTTGGCGATGTTACAGGACAGGACAATAATTACTATCGCCAGAACACGTAAACATCTTGTAACTGCACGCAGCTTTAATGACATGGAAGCCTCCCTCGCACCCCGAAAAACAAACTTCAAAATCAAGTTGGCGTCTATACGCTTTTCGCAGGCTTTTTTCTCCTGAAACGGCAAAAACACATGATGCCTGGAAACGGGACAGGCGCCTCCCTCAATGCTGTGCTAAAAGTTATGAAATGGAAAAAGTTGCTATAGATTTATCTGCAGGCTTGCCATTCTGTCAAGAAATAACGGAACAAAAACCGCATCTGATATGAAACAATTTTCTACGGTCATGAATATTAGCTGTTTACCCCGAGTTTTTTCTGGAACGCTTTACTTTTGTCCATGAGTCTTTACTTTTACTAATCTTACTTCTTACTTCAACGCATGTTGAGCTGATTGACCTGGCCGGCCTGCAAGTCGTTTTGCCTGAATATTCACAGTCGGTTTTTTCAACCTGTCTTTTTAGGTCAAGGCGATATCCTCAGGATTGCCCCAAATTGGCAAATAAACTCCGTTGCGATTTTGCCAGGCTCCATGATATTGTCTTTCCAGGTTTCATTGGTATTTCCTGTGACAAAGAGTCTTTTTTCATAAACACCATGTCACGAACATGCCAGCTAAGCTCATTTATTACAGACTCTTATCCTCTAAAAAATACTTTTTCAAGATGCTCTAAATTGCGGGGATTTTGGATCGGGAGACTTTATGGCTGAATGCCAAGTTGTACGTCAATGGAAAATAATCAGGGCTCTTCAGGTAAGGCAACACGGCCTGACGGTGGCTGAACTTGCAAAAATGACCGAGCAGAGCAAGCGAACCACCTACAGGGATTTGAGCAACTTGATGAACTCCGGTTTCCCCATTTACAGTTATAAGGAAGATGGCTATTCAAAATGGAAGCACGTTGAAGGCCACAAGTCAGATCCTCTCATGCCACTGACTCCGGTTGAGTTGTTGTCCCTTCACATGGCCAGAGAGGTTCTCAAGGTTTACAAAGATGCAGTTTTCTATGAGGGGGTCGAAGCTGTTCTGGACAAAATAGAAAAAATAATTCCACCGACCTCTATCAATTATCTTGATAAGACAGAAGAAACTGTGAAAACTGAGTTCACGGGTTCAAAGAATTACGGTCCAGTTAAGGAAAGTATCGCAACAGTTCTGACAGCCTCCCTTGATAAGAAACGGATCAGGATAACCTATGTGGCGGTGTCCACAAATGATGAGACGTCAAGAGTTGTAGATCCCTACGAGGTAGTGGCGAAGAACCACGATCTGTACCTGCTTGGCTACTGCCACCTCAGAAAGGCTCTCAGAACCTTTGCTGTGGATCGAATCAAGTCCGTAGAACTCTTGGAAGAAACATTTGAGAAGGAGTCTGGTTCGATCATCGTAGGTCAGGAAGATCAATCCTTTCGGGTCATGTTGGGTCCCCCGGAGACTGTGAGGATCAAGCTGAGTTCATCTGTTTCATACACAGTCAGGGAGAGAAGATGGCACCACACTCAACATATAAGGAACCTTAAAAATGGCTCGGTAATTGTTTCATTTCAGATACCGATAAATTATGAGATCATTTCATGGATTTTAAGTTATGGTTCCAAAGCGTTGGTCATAGAGCCTGCGTCTCTACGCGTCAGAATCGTGCAGGAAGCCAAGGCTATGCTCAAACGTTGCTCTGGTAAAAGGGTCTGCAGACAAAAAAAATAACCAAGCAGCTAAAAATATCATGACGGAAAAAGTGCGTTTGAACGTTAGAGCATTTGCAGATTGAAGATGAAATGGTGGTCAGTTCCGGAGATTTTGTAATCGCACAGAACCAAAATTGTTTTAGAGTATCCAATCGTGTAATGGAGGAATCCCATGAAGAACAGAATATTATGGAATGTATTCATCCTGGTCTGTTTGCTGGGGTTAGTCTCAGCAGGAACTTGCGTAGCCCAAGGGGTGACCTATCCCGGCGGGTCTGTGAGATGGGGTGTCAATGGCGGCGGAGTAAATTACCCTGGTGGCAGTGTAACCTGGGGTTCAAACAGAGGCCGCGCAAATGCCCAGAATGGGGATGTCGGCGTGAACTGGAACTCACTTGGCAGGGGAGGCGTAAACATAAACATTCCGGGAGTTAATTTCAACACTAACATCCGCTGGTAAATTGGCAGATTCGTTTGGGAGAGAAACCGGAGTTTCTCTCCCCGAGATAGTCTGGACGCTTAGGCTAGCGAGTTCCCCACCTGAAAGTTCGTGATCCGTAGATCGCGCTGCATCCTAAATCTTCCTCTATCCTCAAGAGCTGGTTATACTTGGCGATTCTGTCTGTTCTTGAAGCTGAGCCGGTCTTGATCTGTCCGGTTCCCAACCCTACGACCAGATCCGCTATAGTCGTATCTTCCGTCTCTCCGCTTCTGTGAGAAACGACAGAGGTGTAGCCATAAGACGAGGCCAGGTTGACAGCCTCGATCGTTTCCGTGAGCGTGCCGATCTGATTAAGTTTTATAAGAATTGAGTTACCAACACCCAGATCGATTCCTTTCTGCAACAGTTCAATATTTGTCACAAAAAGATCATCGCCGACAATCTGTATTCTGGAAGCCAGCTTTTCAGTGAGAAGTTTCCATCCATCCCAGTCATTTTCGTCCATGCCGTCTTCCAGCGAGACGATGGGATATCTGTCGACCAGATCAGCGTAAAACTCAACCATTTCCGCAGAACTTTTCTTGGATCCTTCTCCTGACATATCGTAAATACCATTCTTGAAGAAAGAACTGGCGGCTGCGTCCAAGGCAATGAAAACATCATTTCCCGGTGTGTAACCGGCCTCATTGATAGCCTGGACGATCACCTGGAGGGCTTCCTCATTAGAGCTGAGGTTTGGCGCAAACCCACCTTCATCTCCAACGGCGGTATTCAGTCCTTTGCCTTTAAGCACCTTTTTCAACGTGTGGAATATCTCGGCTCCCATTCTCAACGCATCACAAAAACATGGGGCGCCAACCGGCATGACCATGAACTCCTGGATATCGACATTATTGTCGGCATGGGCGCCACCATTAAGTATGTTCATCATGGGAACAGGAAGCCTGCGCGCCCCTACTCCGCCAAGATATTTGTATAGCGGCAAACCTAATTCCATTGCGCAAGCCTTTGCGGCTGCAAGGCTGACTCCGAGAATGGCATTGGCCCCCAGATTGTGTTTATTGTGGGTTCCATCAAGCTCAATCATCATTTTATCCAGTCCAGCCTGGTCTAGCGCGTCTAATCCCAGTATGGCCGGACGAATTTCGTTCATAACATTTTCAACGGCTTTCTGAACCCCTTTGCCCAGGTAGCGACTAGCGTCGCCATCCCTTAATTCAACGGCCTCTCTCTCTCCGGTAGAGGCGCCTGAAGGCACTGCAGCCGTGCCGATAGCGCCCTCTTCAAGCATGAGATCAACTTCGATGGTTGGATTACCCCTAGAATCGAGAATTTCTCGAGCTTTCACTTCCATAATGTCAAAACGCATATCGTTCCTCCTTGTTGTGGATTCTGAAAAAAGATCGGAATGTCAAAACTGACTGATCGTTGGATAAAAATTAATAACCAATTCAATGCCGGAAATTTGCTCCCCAAAAATCAGGATACGAACTGAATTCAAAAAACCCCCTCTATTCAATATTTCAGATCGGTGGTTAAGTTTACAACAAAAACTAGCAATTTCGCGTAAATTTCAAACTATTTCTTCTCAAGCTGTTTTTATTGAGAATCCGGCATTTGAAGCTCGACCAAGCGATTTACGGCGCGCTAAGGAGTTCGAGCGTCAGAAACAATCTTGTGTTAGTGATTTTTAGTTTGTGCTCTTTCGGGAAAATTAGGGTAAAAATGATACAGATAAGTAATTCTATGTCCGCAAAGTTGTATTCACTGGAGGAATGTTTGTCTGAACGTAAAATACTTGTCATAGGCGGAGCAGGATATGTCGGATCGCATTTTTGCCTTCACGCTCAGGACCTGGGGATAGATGTAGATATTTTGGACAATCTTTCGAAAGGGCACAGGGCTGCTCTGAGGTGTTCAAATTTCCATGAATTGGACCTCGGCAGTTTCGACAACATACTCGAACATTTTTCCACACACAGTTACGACACCGTATTTCATTTTGCCGCAAATGCGCTGGTTGGGGAGTCGGTCTCAAACCCTTCAATTTATTACAGCAACAACGTTTTAGCCGCTTTCAATCTTTTGGAAGCCATGCGTCTTACCAGGCATCATAAAATAGTATTTTCATCAAGTTGCGCCGTTTACGGTTATCCACGCACGTTGCCCATGGACGAGGGCCACCCCAGGAATCCAGTCTCCCCCTATGGCAGGACAAAACTCGCCATGGAATGGATGCTGGAGGATTATCACACTGCCTATGGATTGAAGTCAGCCAGTCTTCGCTATTTCAACGCAGCCGGCTGTGAGCACTTGAGGGGATTGGGCGAAGATCATGATCCGGAAAGCCATTTGATTCCAAATGTAGTAAAAGCGGCTCTTAAGCAGGCTCCGGAACTCGTAATTTTCGGAAAAGACTATCCGACTCCCGATGGAACTTGCATCAGGGATTACGTTCATGTCACCGACCTGGCTCAAGCGCACATATCCGCCATGCTCAAACTGGAAGAGGAAGAAGTGGTTCAACTGAATCTTGGAACCGGGGTAGGGCTCTCAAATCTTCAAATTGTAGAGGCGGTCAGTCGCGCTTCTCAAGTCGAACTTAACCCAAGGTTCGCGCCCAGACGTCTGGGAGATCCCTCAGAGCTAGTGGCCGACGCCTCCAAAGCTCAAAAAATGCTCAACTGGAAACCTTCCAGGTCTGATATAAATTCTATCGTGAACGAAGTTATTGAATGGTTCTCCAAACATCCTCATGGATACGCAAAATAATTGATAATAAAGAATCCTCGAGGAGGAAGGCTGTCTCATGGCAACAATTCTTGTAACCGGCTCAGCTGGGTTCATAGGCTTTTTCATCTCGTCCGAATTACTTGGGAAGGGGCATGACGTTGTGGGGGTGGACAATTTCAACTCCTATTATCTTCCACAACTAAAAGTTCAGCGGGATAATATTTTAAAGCAACATTCCAACTACATTTCTGTCACGGGTGAGCTATCCGAACGAAGCTTCGTTGATAAATTGTACGACGATTACAGACCGAACCTGGTTTTGCACCTGGCTGCTCAGGCAGGTGTCAGATATTCTCTGAAGAACCCCTATTCTTATCAAAAATCCAATCTTGAGGCTTACGTTAACCTTATAGAAAAAGCCAAACAGATAGGGGTTGAACGCTTCGTATATGCGTCGAGTTCTAGTGTTTATGGCGGGAATACAAAAATGCCGTATTCCGAGCTGGATCCGGTTAACACTCCTATCAGCCTGTACGCTGCGACAAAACGTTCCAATGAACTCATGGCCCACACTTATACGCATCTATGGGGCTTGCAAACAGTGGGACTGAGGTTTTTCACTGTCTACGGTCCGTGGGGACGTCCGGACATGGCATACTGGTCTTTTCTGGAAAACATCAGGCACAAAGAGCCCATCAAAGTGTTTAACTACGGCAAGAACATGCGGGATTTTACCTATATAGATGACATAATTCAGGGAGTTAGCGCCGCTCTTTTTTCTCAAAAACTAGACCCATACGAGATAATAAATTTGGGAAATAATAAACCGGTGGAACTAATGGAGTTTATAAATACACTTGAGGAGCTTTCCGGCCAGAAAGCCACCCTGCAAATGGTTGAGCCTCAACCAGGGGATGTCGTTGCAACTTATGCAGACATTTCAAAGGCAGCCGCAAAACTCGATTTTCAGCCCGGAACCCAACTCAAGGAGGGATTGAGTTCTTTTGTAAGATGGTTCAATGAGCACACTCAACTGGTTGAAGAAGTTAGAGGTTTCAGAAAATTTTCTGCTTCATGATTTTTCTGGGCTTCCGGTTGCAACAATTGCTTCATTTTTCGGAATTGAAAACACCAGAATTTCTACCAAATCCATTTCATGAGGAACAGGACCGTGGAAAAACTTTTTAATCCGTCTTCCCTAGTCATCTTTGGTGTTTCTATGCACCCAGCCAACTTGGGTAAGGAGATAGCAAGGAACCTTTTCGAATTTCAATACACAGGAATAATCCATCTCGTGGGCAAAGAAGGTGGGGTGCTTTTTGGTCGGAGAATTCACGATTCGCTGGATGAGATCGATGACAAAATAGACCTGGCGATCATACTGACGCCTGCAGGAACCGTCCCGGATTTGCTTGAACAGTGCGGCAAAAGGGGCATCAGCAGAGCGGTGATTGAAAGCGGTGGTTTTGGGGAGTTGGGCGAAGAAGGAAAGCGAATGGGTGAAAAACTCCGTGAGATAGCCAACCGCTACGACATGAGGTTTGTGGGACCAAACTGTATAGGCATAATGAACGCTTCCAATGGTCTGACCACACCATTTGCCCGACTTCAGAATGTTTTGCGCAGGGGAAGTGTAGGCATCATTGCGCAAAGTGGCGGGGTCGCTCTGTCCTTTCTCAACATGTTTGACAGTGAACAACTGGGATTCAGCAAGTTTTCATCCATCGGAAATAAAATCAATGTTGATGAGAATGATCTCCTGGAGTTCTATATTAATGATCCTGACACCTCTATAATCTGTATGTATCTGGAATCGATCAAAGATGGCAAAAGGCTGATGAAAATAGCCGCTAATTCCACTAAACCCATATTAGCCCACAAGGCAAATATTAGTTCAATATCCAAAACAGTTGCTGAATCGCATACTGACGCCCTGGTGAATGACGACCAGGTTGTGGATGCCGCATTTGAACAATCCGGAATTGTGAGGTTCAGGGAAAACAGATCATACATGGACTTTGTGAAGGTGCTTCAACTTCCCAGGATGAAAGGTCGAAACCTTGCAATTGTCTCACGTTCTGGTGGTCATGCCGTAATGGCCTCTGACGCGGCTTTTACTCACAACTTTATTCTTCCGCCGTTTAAACAAGAGTTCCTGGATATGATTCACAAACATTTGAGAGCTAAAGTGATCAGACTCTCAAATCCTCTGGATCTTGGGGATCTGTTTGACTTCGAAGTCTACGTCAAAATCATCGAACATACTTTAAAGCAACCGGAAATTGACGGGATATTGCTAATTCAAACCTATTTTGCCGCAGTCGAAGGAACTTCATCCAGGGTCTTTTTGAACGCAGTAGCTGATTTGTGCAAGAAATACGCAAAACCAGTGGTGCTTTGCGTTTACACTGAGCAAGAGGAAATATCAAAGTTGTTCAAGGAGTTCAATTTCCCTGTTTTCCTGGATATAGAGAGAGCTGTATCTGCCTTGAACGCTTCCATCAATTACCATCAGCGTATGGATACTATATCCACATTAGGCCAACCCTTTACTCCTGATCCTGAACCGGAGATAGGCAAAATCAAGGACATTATCGATCGTCGCCGATCACAGGGCGGCAACCCACTCCTGGACGAATGTCTCGAAATAACAAAATATTTGGGGATTCAGACTCCCAGGTTTGAAACCGTTTGCGACGTAAAATCTCTGGAAGTTGCATGTTCCGGGCTCAAGGAACCATTGGCCCTAAAGGTAGTGGCATCGGAGATTTCTCATAAGTCTGACTCCGGCGGTGTGAAGTTGGGACTGGCTGGATCGGGGATGATTATGCAAACCTTTTCAGACATGATGACAAAGTTTGCATCTGATCCATCAACTGGATTTGAAAGAATCTTGGTCCAGGAAATGGTGTCGGACGAGATCGGCGCCGTTGAACTAATCGTAGGGGCAAAAAGGGACCCGCAGTTTGGATCCGTAATAATGCTCGGACATGGCGGCGTTTTTGCGGAAATATTCGGGAAGACCTCTGTGCGCTTGGCTCCATTAAGCTCTGCCAATATAGATGATATGATAAAATCGCTTCCGGGCTCTGAGATACTACACGGCGCCCGCAACAGACCCAGTGTTGACCAAAATGCCCTCCGCGATGTTATTGGTAGAGTCGCATGGATCATGGAGGCTATCGAGGAAATAGACCAGTTAGACCTCAATCCTGTGTGGGTTTATCCGAATGGGGCAATAGCGCTCGACGCCAGAATGTATTTGAAATAGTTGGTTACTCTAACTCAAAGAATTAGCGGGGATTTTCTTATGCCTCATCGCATTGAATTGCGTCTTAAACAGAATTTATCTGACCCTAATGGGAAAAGGTTGCTTGAACGTGTGAGTAGAGACCTTGGGATACACCTGACCGACATTAGAGTTGCGGACAGTTTTGTTATAGATAGGGCTCTTTCGCTGGAAGAACTAAAGCTGATATCAGAAGACGTGTTTCTGGACCCGGTCATTCAGGAAGTTTCGGTAGATGAACCTGTCTCATTGCCTTATGACTGGTTGATAGAAGTGGGCTTTCGCCCCGGAGTCACCGACAATGTCGCTAGAACAGCCAAAGAGGCGGTTCAACGAACATTAGGAGTAGAATTCTCTTCCGATGAAGGGGTCTACAGCCGAAAACTCTACTTCCTGTCCGGTCAAATATCGCAGCAGACTGCTGAGAGAATTGCCAGAGATTTGCTGGCCAACGAATTGATTCAGACATGGACCGTTTACGCTCCGAATGCGGATCGTTCGACGATAACGGCTCCCAAGGTATCAACTCAGTCTGCAATTCGCGTTGAAACCATCGACTTGAATGTTTCAGACGAGGAACTGTTGCGCATAAGTCGAGAAGGCGTTTTGGCGCTTACACTCGAAGAAATGAAAGTTGTCCAGAGATTCTTTAACGATGAGAAATACATAGCTCTAAGGCTTGCAAGTGGGCTTACAGCCAAAGTGACCGACTGTGAGCTGGAAGCCATTGCTCAGACATGGTCGGAACATTGCAAGCACAAAATATTCAACGCTGTCATAGACTATGAAAATCAAGGTGAAAAGACAGTCATAGACAGTCTTTTCAAATCGTACATTCAGCGATCGACTTCTGAAATCAGGTCGAGGCTGGGCGACAATGATTTTTGTCTTTCGGTGTTCAAGGACAACGCCGGTGTAATCAAGCTGGATGAAGACTGGAACCTTGTTGTTAAGGTTGAGACCCACAACTCTCCATCAGCCCTCGATCCTTACGGTGGCGCATTGACGGGAATTGTGGGTGTAAACAGAGACCCATTCGGCACAGGCATGGGCTCAAAACTAATATTCAACACGGATGTTTTCTGTTTTGCTCCACCCGATTATGCCGGTTCCATCCCTCCGAGACTGTTACATCCGAGGCGCGTTTTTGAGGGGGTTAGGGAAGGGGTTGAGCACGGCGGAAACAAGAGTGGAATTCCAACCGTGAACGGGGCTGTTGTTTTTGACGAACGTTACTTGGGCAAGCCACTGGTTTTTTGCGGAACAGGCGGCCTGATGCCTAGAGAAATAAACGGCAAGCCAGGGCACATAAAAAAAGCCAGTCCGGGTGACCGAATAATTATGGTTGGCGGCAGGATAGGGAAAGACGGAATACACGGGGCAACTTTTTCCTCAGAAGAGTTGCACGAAGGCTCACCGGTCAGCGCTGTTCAAATAGGTGATCCCATAACACAGAAGCGGATGACTGACTTCCTGCTCTTGGCCAGGGACAAAGGCCTCTACACATCGATAACGGACAATGGCGCTGGAGGACTCTCATCCTCAGTGGGAGAAATGGCCACCGAAGCCGGCGGCGCCAAGCTGTGGCTTAATAGGGCCCCCCTTAAATATCAGGGGCTCCAACCCTGGGAAATTCTACTGTCGGAAGCGCAGGAGAGAATGACAGTTGCCACGTCTGCCGATAAGGTCGAGGCTTTTTTGTCCCTGGCCCGAACGATGGATGTCGAAGCGACAGACCTGGGTGAGTTCACCAACGACGGTATGTTCACTGTTTATTGGGAGAATCAGACAGTGGCCTTGTTGCCTCTGGAATTCCTGCATGACGGCCTGCCAAAGATGATGTTGAAGGCGCGCTGGCAACCTCCCCTTCATGCCAAACCGGAAATTCCGATCGAGACCGATTTAACGCCCGTTTTAATCAAACTTTTATCGAGGTGGAATATTTGTTCCAAAGAGAGTCTGATTCGACAGTACGATCATGAAGTTCAGGCAGGCTCAGTCATTAAGCCGCTTGTTGGAATTTCAAATGATGGTCCCGGGGACGCTGCAGTGGTCAGGCCGGTTTTAGACCGTCATGTTGGGGTAGCGGTGGGATGTGGAATTGTTCCGCGATATTCTGATCTCGATACCTACCATATGATGGCTTGCGCCATAGACGAGGCCGTGCGCAATATTGTCTGCGTAGGAGCAAATCCTGATCGTATGGCCGGACTGGACAATTTCTGCTGGTGTGATCCGGTGCAGTCTCCAAAGACCCCTGATGGCGAATACAAGCTGGCGCAATTAGTTCGCGCCAATCAGGCCCTGTATGATCTGTGCAACGCATACGGGATCCCGTGCATATCGGGAAAAGACAGCATGAAGAACGACTATTCAATTGGGGACACAAAAATATCCATACCTCCGACAGTATTGTTCACGGCTGTGGGAGTTGTGCCTGACGTAAGATTATGCGTTACTCCAGATTTCAAGAAACCGGGAGACCTGATTTACGTATTGGGATTAACCAGGAACGAGACGGGCGCTTCGGAATATTTTGCCATGAATGGAGTCATCGGAAACAATGTTCCCAAAGTGACGGATCCAAAAGATTCAATCGGGATGTACAAAGCCGTGCATCGAGCCATAAATGAGGGATTGCTATCTTCAGCCCATGACCTGTCGGATGGTGGATTGGCGGTGGCTTTGGCTGAGTGTTGTTTCTCAGGTGGATTGGGCGCTGTGATCTCTACATCAGGTATGGCTGTTCAAGATGTTGAAAGAAATGATGATGCCCTGTTTTCGGAGAGTCCGTCGAGGATTGTCATCTCAGTCAGACCTTCCCAGTGTGGAAAAGTGGAAGAGGTGTTTTCTGACTTTACTCTTTCCAGAGTGGGACATGTCACTCAAACTCCAGAACTAAGGATTGAAGGTTTGGATGGGGTCACTGTCATTTGCGCAAACATTTTTGATCTGAAGAAGTCATGGCAATCTCCTCTAGGGGTTTGAAACCATTCGATATGAGCATCTCTGTGAATGCGGGTTTCATGCTGCTGACAGTGTGGAACGTGGATATAACCCCATTACCGGCCTCAGCGGGTATTGTCGGACGTTCAGTGTAGAGTTTTGTGCACTAGACAAGTTGAAATGAGATGGTCAAGTATCATGTGGAGGTCCTCAACCGGACCGTATTCCCCTTTTTCAGACTTGACGTGGATCACATGTTTGGCAATCTTCTTCATCTGTCCGCCGTCAAATCCCACAATTGCCACAGGAATGCCACCCTTTTGAGATGCGTATTCCAGAGCATTGACCACGTTTGGGGAATTTCCACTGGCGGAAATTCCCACAACGACATCTGAGGCCTTCATGAGATTCTTCAGTTGTCGCGCAAAAATGCTTTCGTAGCCAAAATCGTTACCCAAGCAGGTGAGATAAGCCGAGTTTGATGAGAGGCTGAGCGACTTGAAAGGGGGTTGTCCCTCGGGTGAGGCGCATACGTTCAAATCGTTGGCAAAGTGATCGGAAGTTGCAGCGCTACCACCGTTGCCCATGAAAAATATGGTGGAGCCTCGATCTCTGGCCTCGATGAATTCGTCAATAACCTTGACCACAGATTCAATATCCAGGTCATCGAGAATCGACTGGAGACGTTTTATATAATTTTTGGCATAGTCGGCTTTGCTGAAACTCATTCTTTTTATCTCCTGTGAAGAGAAACCGCAGACGGTTTATAGGGGCGCATGAGGCTGGAAAAGTTTTGACCAGCCTTTGGTCAGAATTTAATTACTGATAGCGAGATGTTTTTTGCATAACTCTCTCGACTGATATTTTAAGAAAAAGGAACGATCATGTCCATGCTTAATCCCGAATACGTAAGGCAGATTTGCAAAAAGGCCTCAGAGTCTGGCTATTTCTCTCTGCTTTCCATGAAATTGCTGAATTTTGAAATAGGCAGCAGTTACATGGAGATGGAAATAGAAGCAAAGCATCTTCAACCCTTTGGAGTAACACACGGGGGAGTCTTTGCTTCCGTAATTGACGCTGCGGCCTTCTGGTCGGTTTTTCCAGAATTGCCTCCAGGGCAGGGAATGACAACAGTAGACCTGAAAGTAAATTACCTTGCTCCAGCAATCTCAGGAAAAGTAATTGTCAAAGGAAAGAGAATAAAAATGGGAAAGACCCTGGGGCTGGCCGAAGCGACCATACTCGATTCATCCGGAAGGGTGCTCGCCCACGGAACCTCCACCGTCATGGCGCTTCCGGATCAAAACTTTGTTGATAGTGATCTATTACCGCAAAAATTTGTCAAGTGACTTCAGCGAATGTCTCAGGCAAACGTTAACATACGGTTGAGGCGCAAAATCATGAGGATGTTTTCAAGACAGTTTATGCCGAAACAAAATCGATGTTTATTGGATCAGCGCATCGGAAATAGGAAATTTCATGGCGAAGATTGCCCCAGGCCCTCTGGGCTTGCGAAAAACCACGGAGCCGGAATGGGCCTCGACGATGCGCTTAACATTGCTCAGTCCCAAACCGCTTCCGAGACTTTTACTAGTATTGAATTGCGTGAACAAACGGCGCGCTTGATCAGGCGGAATTCCTGGTCCATCATCACCCACTCCCAACTCCAGAAAACGGAGCCCTCTCTTCCTGGTAATCTTCGTCCATAGCCTGATCCTTCCGCCACGAGGCGATGCCTCAATCGCATTGAGCAGCAAATTTATGATCGCCTGATGAATCTTGGCCGAATCCAGCTCGAGCATTGGCCTTCTTCTGGAAAAAGACTGATCAACCACCAGATGTTTTTCCGCCGCCTTAGGTTCCAGAACTTCCACACATTTCTTGGCGATCATACTCAAATCCTCTGGTGATCTGTCGAGTGTAAGTGGCCTGGCAGTGTCCAAAAGTTGTCTCAATATGTCTTCTAACCGAGTTACCTCGTTGACACTGATTTGCAGTCGACGAAGATCATAGCCGTCTAAATCCAGCTTTCTTTCTAAGATTTGTAGATTCATTTTAATTGATGACAAAGGATTCCTGATTTCGTGAGACAACGATGCGGACAACCTGCCCAGATAGGCTAGTCTCTCATGTTCGCGAACCTGAGCTTCCATGGAAACCCTCTCGCTAATGTCCCTGCATATTCCAATCAAAACCGGCCCTGAACCAAGATCCGAAAGTCTGGCTCTAACTTCCCGGAACGAAGTCTCATTGGGTTCGTCCTTAATCTGGTATTGTACCGGACCATAACCCTTACCCCCGTTGATCAAGTCCAAATAGGATTTTAGAACCATAGGAAGAGTTTTTGGCGATACAAAGTCTGAAAACAAACGTCCCACTACCACCTTGGGGTTAACTCTGTGCATGGAACAGAAGGCCCGGTTTGCGAAAATTATTCTTTTGTTCCGAATTACAAAATATCCATCGTTTATCTCTTCGACCAGCGTCTTGTAACGATTTTCGCTTACTACCAATTCAGCAGTTCGATCGCGGATTGCCTGTTCAAGACTCTTGGTGTGTTCCAGAATCGATCGTTCATGCATGTGTTGATAATGATCCGAAAAACTGTGAATGGTGTATGACAGGCAGCTATTGATGCTTTCCAGAGATTCAGCCAGTACATGGAAGTTTGCTTCATCGATCAACCTCTTCAACACAATCATTCGAAAAAGTTCAAAGGCTTTTTGAATGTCCGAAAGTGGGAATCCCGATTTCAATCTCTTGCTCGTTATGTAATCAATGAATCGTTTGATTTTTGACAAGTCACAAGAGGATATATATTCCATATTAGCCTGGAAAGCCCTTGAGACGGTTACCGTCAGTTCACTCCTTTTTTGTTCCCTGTATGCAGGTGAGAGATTCGAAAGCATTTCAGCCCACTCCAGTTTAATGCTCTGACGATTTTTCTTCAGCCAGTCTACGAAAGCCCTTGGGGCAGGTGAAGTGCCGTATATCGTTGGTTCCTGTCTCAAATTGGACAACTCCTCTATAGAACTTCGATTGCTTAACCGATGACCGCTTTGATCCTAACCGTAGGGCCCCTAACTTGTGTTGACGAAAAAGGTCTAATTTGGTATAAACGTAGACTGAACAATGAGTCAATCCACAAAGTGGAGATGAATTTTGTAAAAGCGCCGGCAACCCGGTGAGGGCGACCTGGAGTTATTTAACCCGTCAGGTCCGGAAGGAAGCAGCGGACGTAATCTCGGGGGTCGGCCCTCTCCAGATTGCCGGCGGGTCCCCAACCGGTTATTTGAGATCTCTTCGAGTACATGCCTCCCTATCTAGTCCTTGCACGAAAATACAGACCTTCAACGTTCAGCGATGTAGTCGGACAAGACCACGTCATAACAACTCTAAAAAATTCAATTAGATCGGGTAGAGTGGGACATGCTTTTCTGTTCTGCGGGGTCCGGGGCGTTGGAAAGACCACAGTGGCAAGGGTGCTCGCCAAATCTCTGAACTGTACCGGACGATCGCCAAACGAGGCCGACCCGTGTAACCAATGTGTTTCCTGCAAGGAGATTACCGGTGGATACAGTGTAGACGTCATAGAAATTGATGGGGCCTCCAACACTTCTGTGGAAAACATCCGTGACATAAATGACAACATCAAATATCCGCCTGTAAGTTCGTTATACAAGATAATCATTATTGATGAAGTTCACATGATTTCAATCAATGCGTTCAATGCCTTGTTGAAGACCTTGGAAGAGCCGCCTCAACATGCAAAGTTCATTTTTGCCACGACCGAATCTCACAAGGTTCCCGCCACAATAAATTCAAGGTGTCAAAAATATAATTTCAGGACAATATCGACCTCTGACATCTGTTCAGGACTGAAAAAAATACTTGATGAAGAGGGCATTCAGTCCGATGCCGAATCCTTGCATGTCATAGCCAGGGAGGCCAAGGGCTCTTTCAGAGATGCGCTAAGTCTTTTGGATCAAGTTATCGCATTCAGCGACGGTCCTGTTACAATCGGACAGGTTTCGTCAATCCTTGGAATTGACGGCAGGGACTGTTTGGCAAAACTCGTCGGAATGGCCGTTTCGAATGATGCCTCGGGTGTATTGGCCTTGCTAAACGAATCGTTTCAAAAAGGCTATGATCCTGATCAATTCATGATTGACCTGATTCAGTTTGTGAGAAATCTCATAGTTGTGGCAACTATCGATGATGTAAACCTCGTTGGAGCGCTAGTGGATGTCAGCCCTTCCGAAATGGAGGACATGAAAAACCTGGTTTCCAAGACCTCGGCCATGACGCTGCAAAACGTTTTTTCTATGTTGTTGAAATCCGAGAGTGAGGTCAAAAAATCCCTAAATCCATGGGTTGCCCTAGAAATGTTGATGTTGCGAGTGACCAATGCTTCACAACTTGTTGATCTGCGCAATCTCATGAATAAGATCAATCAGTTGGAGAAATCAGTTGGTTTGCGTTCAACAGGGGTGGTCGTTCAGAGCCATAGTCGGCAAACCCCCATTCCCCGGCTGGATGATCAGGGAGCGCCGGTTCTTCCACGATCCTATGCTCCGGAGTGCGCTGGAACGGAGACTCAACCTCAGGCGCCTGAATCGAAGATTAAGACGTCTGGCGATGGTAAAACAGCAACGGCCGGTTTGGCGTTGGCCGGCAACCCAGCGGATATCTGGGCTGAACTGAAGTCAGTGATACGGGCTCAAGGACAGGAGGCTGTTTTAGCTCTAATGGAGCATGGAGAATTGGTTTCCTGCGGACCTAAAATGGTGGAGATCGGTTTTACCAAGAATGTGTGGAAAGAACAATTTGAATCCAGAATCAAAAATAAACCTGAATTGAAGAATATTTTTGATGACTTTTTTTGTAACATTAAAGTAAAAACTTTGGTGTTGTCTCAAGCAACGTCTCTTGAAGAGCGAAAGCCGTATGATGTTGTCACAGATGGTCAAACAGACCTGCATCGGGCCATCAGGAGTGAGGCTATGGAAAACTCCATAATAAGAGCCGTCCTGAAAGAGTTTGAGAACAGTTCGGTTGAAGAGATAAAAATTCTTGCTCCAAAGTAGCCGGGTCTGTTTGTGCTGCAATCAACATGTCGGATAGCTCGGGTCGGATACCATCAAGGCCTTCTTGACACGGCGTCGATCAGGATTTAGTTTGTTGATACGGCTAGTAGCAAGACTGACTCAGGAATTCGAGCCTAAAAAATAATTTACAGGAGCTAATGATGTCAGGATGTAGAAGCTGTTCGGGATGTGCGCCTGAACCACGTTTTACCCCTAGTAAAAAGCCGGAAAAGTTGTCTCCCGTTGAAACGTCGGGCAATCCGAGATACCCCCGGGTTTTTGTAGGGTCACAAGCGATTTATTCTGATTCCGATGTCCAGATGATAGTGCAAGTTATTTCAGATGAATGTGATGACTCAACGGACAAATTTCAGGTTGAGCCCAAAACGATTTTGAAGGGTGGTTCTGACGGTGGTCCAGCGACAAAATGCATGCTCATATCCCAACAGGTAGGAGAGAGTTGCTGGAAGTTGCAGGCTCTTCTTTAGGCTGGTAACTGAAAAAATCAGAACGGCAGGATTACAAACCGATGAAAACATTTACCGTCGAAGAGATATCCAAGTCTGATGGCAAGGATGGGAATCCATCGTTAGTGGTTGTTGAAGGGCGGGTTTACGATGTTTCTGCCAGCAAGCGATGGACCGGCGGGATCCACATGAGGCGCCACCAAGCCGGTTCTGACCTTACTTCAGATCTCAAAGCAGCGCCTCATGGAACTGAAGTGCTTGAACGAGTCGGATTAGTTGGCCAGGTTGTCCAGCCTGCCAGAGAGAGCAGCGCAGGATTGAGGGGGTCCCTGGAGGGATTACTTGAGAAACATCCGTTTTTCAGGCGTCATCCACATCCTGCGATAGTTCATTTTCCGCTTGGACTGTTGATGATTGTCCCCATTCTGCAAATAGCTGCGCTGTTGACACGATCCTCAGCGACGGAGTGGGCCGCTTACCTGCTACTGGTGATTGGGTCTGTTTCAATTGTGGGATCAATAGCAACAGGCTATCTGACCTGGGTTGTAAATTATGAAGCATCGGACTCAAAAATAATAAAGTCTAAGAGGCTAATGGCATGGCTTGCCTTTGCGCTTGCAGTCGTTGCCTTTTACACGAGGACTTTTGTTGTCAATGATCCCTTGCAGGTTACGGACCCTTATGTCCTGTTATATACGCTCAATGTTTTAGGGCTTTCAGCGGCCGTCGGCTATACGGGATTTCTTGGCGGAAAGCTGACCTTTCCTTACGAATGACAAAAGACATCTGATTCGTAAAATAGGTGATCATAACGGTTCCAGTGGGAGGTTTCACTGTTGGCGAAAGTTTCTTCATGGCCCAGGCTCAAGCTATTTCTAGGCCTTTCCAGAACTCCTCATGCCCTGCTGGATGTCGCTACTCCGGCTATGGCTGCCCTACTATATCTCGGGCGTTTCCCTGATTATTTCACAATAATCCTCGGCCTGGTAACTGCTTTCGCCGGATATACCGCAGTCTACGCGCTCAACGACATTGTGGACGTTCGCGTAGATAGACAAAGGCTCTCTCTATCGTCCACGGAACAACAACTATTTGACGTAGATGAAATTTTTGTGAGGCATCCGGTTGCTCAGGGATTAATTTCCTATGGCGACGCAATACTGTGGTTCCTGTTTTGGGGATCGATTGCAATTGTAGGGGCATGGGCGCTAAATCCCTACTGCGGGCTTCTTTTTGTGCTGTCTGCTTCTCTGGAAGCCGTGTACTGCCGACTCCTAAAAATAAGTCATTTGAAGATTGTGCCTTCGGCGATTGTCAAAGCCAGTGGGGGGGTAGCGGGTGTGTTGGCGGTAGACCCTGATCCTTCGATGGCTTTTGTCGGCATACTAATCTTGTGGTTGGCCTCCTGGGAGATTGGCGGTCAGAATATAGCCAATGATATTGTAGATATGGACAATGATTCCAGAGTTAATGCCCGCACCACCCTGACAGTCAAGGGATTGAAGGACGCCATCTTTTATCTGGTTCTGGCCAGCGGAATGGCCTTTCTGGGAGGACTTGCAATCTACGCGGTTTCTGGCCAGGGAGTTGGATGGTTATATCCTCTTGGCGCTGTCTTTCTGGGCTGGTATCTGATAATCGGGCCAGCCAGGGATTTGTACATGGAACCGGAACCGGTCACAGCTTCCAGACTGTTCAATAGAGCAAGCTATCTACCACTGGCCTTTCTGGTCCTGACGACTATTTCCCTTTTCGTGAGTCGGTAGTTGGAACGGTCTACCGACCGATCGTGAACAGGAACCTCTGACAAAGCATGATGATCAGGAGGACGCAAAAATCAGGAATCCAAAATTTGACGAAATGCTGATGAACTGGCCGGAGCGCGTATGGATTTATAGTCCTGTGAGGGAAATCTTCCAGCGACGTGAGGTCAACAAATGGATGAGATTTGCGCCTCCCGACAAAAAAAGCCTGGCGCTTGAGATAGGATGCGGACTGGGCAGAGGCGCCCGGCTGATGATAGACAAGATGGGGTTTTCAAGGGTAGTGGCTTTTGATCTTGAGGGCATACTGGTAAAGCGCGCTCAATTTCTAACTTCCGGGAGACTGAAAGGGAATATTGATTTCTTCGTGGGAGATGCTCAGGAGCTACCTTTTGATGACGATACTTTTGACGCCGTGGTTAATTTCGGCATAATACATCATGTCTTGGATTGGCGCAGGTCCATAAGCGAAATATCGAGAACCCTCAAACCGGGAGGTGTTTTTTATTTTGAAGAAATTTACCCACCCCTTTACGCCAATATTGTTTTGAAAGCCCTATTGAGACATCCTAGGGATGATCGTTTTGATGAGCGGGAATTCCTGGCGGAACTCAAATCAAACGGCCTTGCTCTCATGGAAGGCTTTCAGACTGGCTCGCGTTTTGGTATAGTAAGCGCCGCAAAAAAGACGTGAGATTCTGTAATTGGTATCGATCAAGCAGACAATCTGGCCTAATTTCCATTTTTTCATCATTTACATCAAAAAAACTTAGCATGTAACGGTTATTCTGATAAAGTGCTTGGCGTAAACATATCCTATCATTCTGTTTTTTTCTTAGGATCAACATCTTGTATAATTTCGAGTTTGGAATCGGCATTGCTGTCCTGACGTACATATTGTTGTTTTGGCTAACTCGACTACATGAAATGCGAGAGAACGAAAAATGGGTTCCCACCCTGGATCCTGAGGCGAAAGTCAATTTGCCAAAAGATTTGCGGATGATATCGGTCCTAGTTCCAGCGCATAATGAAGAGCATGCCATAGAACAATGTCTCAGGTCTATTCTTGACCAGGATTATCCAAATCTGGAACTAATTTGTGTCAATGATCGTTCGACTGACACTACGGCGCTTGTGGTGTCACGGCTGTTTGAAGGCAGATCGAACTGTCTTTTAGTTACAATTGATCACCGACCCGAAGGGTGGACCGGAAAATGTCATGCTCTACACGTAGCCTCCAAGCACGCTAAAGGTTCGTGGCTGGCATTTCTGGATGCCGACAGCAGTCTCCATCCAGGGGCTCTTAAGCAGTGTTTGAATGAGGTCCTGAAAAGAAAAATCAACTTCATCACGCTGACACCTAAGTTCATACTTGGAAGTTTCTGGGAAAAAGCCATTCAGCCCACTTTGGCGTCCATGGCGCCTATTCTCTTCCCACTCTCTCAGGTAAACAACCCCAAGAGTCCGGTGGCCACAGCCAACGGCATGTTTTTCATGGTGAGCAGGAAAGCCTACGACAGAATAGGTGGACATGAAAATGTGAAGGGTTTGGCAGTTGAAGACATAGGCATAGGTAAAAGAATCAAGGCTGCGGAACTTGGGCTTCTGTTTGCTAACGGACGAAAGTTGCTCTGCACACGAATGTATAGCGGGTGTAAAGATGTCATCAAAGGCTGGACGCGCATATTGAGCGCCGCCATGAACTACAAAGCGCTCACGGCGCTAAAATATTTACCGATGCACATCCTGGTCAGCCTGCCTTCGTTTCTCCTGGGGTTATTCCTATACATGTCACGTGCCCCAGAAGTCTTGCCACGGTGCTGGTTTGTCTTGCCGCTGGCATGCGCACTGGCTATGGCGGTGGCGTCAATCAGATATTTTGACCAATTGGGGCTACCCAGGCGGTACTCCCTGTACATGACCATAGGAAATCTCACGTTGATCATGACCCACTTAATTATTGTGAAAAAAATCCTCTGCAATGATGCCCTTCAGTGGAGAGGTGAAACTTACAACAACACTCGATACCGCCCCAAATATCTGGATCCGCCTGCAGAAGAAACCTGGGAAGCGCGATCTTCAAAAAAATTACATGACGGTTGCACCTCTATCTGAATACAGGATAACGACCGATGACTGAACGTGACTCTTTTGAGTTCATTACTATGGAGCCTAGGGACATCATCGGCTCGTCATGCTTCTAAAATTCTGACAACTTCTTGATGATAAGGTCCAGAAATTCTTCATTCTCCTCTCTGGTAAAAAGACTGGCCGAAGTACAAAGCGCAAAATTCAAACGGTTCCTAAAGATGTACACTATAAGAAGCGTTTTTGTTCTTGAAAGCATTTTATAAGGAATTCCGATAATTTCCTGAACTTGTAAGTCCCCCAGTTGTGTCAAAGCCGAATCAGCGGTAAGTTTTCCGTTCTCTATCTTGGGCCACATCACCCCCAAGAATGTCACTGCCGCGGAAAAATTATGCTGGTTGGTGATGAAGCTGATCAGCTTCTTCCTCAACTTGTAGGGGAAAATTCTGACAACATCCACCATCCCTTTAATGTTTTTGGCTAGTTTGAGGTCTTGCTGTTTTCTGAAATGGCGTATACGCTCCATGGTCAGGGATTTCAAAAACTTTGTTGAATCCGATCTATTTTCCGGGGATGATTCAAAAAAAATTAGAGAACTGCTGTTCTCCTGGTCCAGTCCTCTGAATCTACCGCGCATGCTGACAGAGACCGAACTTGTCAAAAAACCGGGCTTTACATTTCGTTGCAGATTCCAGTCATCTATGGCGTAGTGCGTTGCCGCCACCAGAGTGTCTATCAGTGATAGACCGTTTGATTTAATGCGGGACTGCAATCGGGCAGATTCATCTTCAGATAAAACCCTTTTGGAATGGTGTTGTCGTAGATCAGATTTCTTGCCGGTACCCACCGGATATGTGGGACTGACCAAGAGGTTCTGAACCGT